>JBBCHM010000002.1:0-301155 GCA_037200045.1 Rhizomicrobium sp. | reverse complement strand
TGGGCGCCACGGCGAATGCCCAGGGCTTCACCAAGGCGCTCGACATCCGCACCCAGACAGGCGACCTGACCCTGGCGCAGGGCCAGACCCTGACGGCCGGCAGCGTCAGCCTGACCGCCGATGGCGGCCTGCTGACCGTCGCGGGCACCATCGACACATCGGGCGTCAACGGCGGCAATGTCGATCTCTACGGCGCCGGCGGCGTCACGCTGGCCGGCAGCGCGGTGATTGATGCTCATGCCACCGGCTATGCCGCCGACGACACGCGCCAGGCCGAGGCCGGCAATGTCACGCTGGGCACGGTGGGAACGGGCGCGATCACGGTCGCGGACGGCGCGCTGATCAATGTCGCGGCGACGCGGCCCGGCGACCGGCTGGTGCCTTACGTCACCAATGGCGTGACATATTATAACTATGTCCAGGGCGATGCGGGCGGCACCGTCACCTTCCGCGCGCCGCTGATCGACCAGGCGGGCGCCGATACCGTCAATGTCTCCGTCGCCAGCGCCAACAGCATCGTGGGCGCCGCGGCCGTTGCGCTGGAGGGCGTCAAGACCTGGGATCTGCGGGCATTGGCCGCTATCGCCAATTCCGGCGTCACGCTCGATCCCGCGACCAACACCGTCATCATCGATCCGCGGGGCGACTATTTCTCCAACACGGCGACGGCAGGCGGGCTGGTGCCCTTCATCCAGAATTTCGACATTTTCGGTGACTATTCCCATCTCGGTGGGCTGGCCGCATCCAGCGTCTTCCATGCCACGCCGGGCGTTAGCTTGGCCTTCGACGGCAATATCGAGATGGACCGCAACTGGAACCTGGCAGCCGGCACGGTCAATACGGCGGGCGCCATCGCGGCCGGCCTGATGAAGATGGAAACCTTCAAGGGCGTGAACGGCGCCACCGTCACGACACCCTACGTCGTGCCGGGAGCGGATGCAGCGCTGTTCGCCAACTATGTCAGCATGGTCTACCGCACTGGCGGGAGCGTTTATGGCGAGGCCCCCGACGTCGCGTTCGAGGCGTCCGGCAATCTGACGCTGAACGCCAGCATCAATGACGGCTTCTTCCAGTTCCGCGACCAGACCAATCCGGATTACCTGGCGGCGATCATCCCCGTCAGCAGCGCGCTGGTGACGATCCCAATCGGGTATTACGGCCCATTTCTTGGGTTGGATCCGATCATCAAAACGGACGGCGTGTTTTTCGCGGCGGATCGCGCGGCCGTCATGCAGAGTGCGGCACCGACGGCGCAATCCGGTGCCGTGCCCTACACGATCGCCGGAAACGCGATCTCGCCCGACAAAAGCGGCGATCCCTTCGGTTCCGCCGCGCTGTTCCCGCTGCTGGCGAACAATGCGGTGGCCGATTCCGCCAGCCTGAAGCTTGTGGCCGGCGCCGCCATCGACCGGTCGGCGGCGGGCGCGTTGACGGCCAGCGCCGATCCGCTGGCGGTGGATCGCACCGCCGCCGGGCTGCTCAGCATCGGCGGAAACTACACCTACAGCTATGGCGGCCAGACGGTAAGCGTTGGGTATGGCAACGATCTTTCGCAGACATACGGCCAAATCTTCACAGCCTCGAATGTCTCCTCGTCCAGTACGTGGCTCTCGGACGTTCTCGCAAAGTCGAGATCGGTATCCAATTCCGTCACGGGCGGTGCGAATCTCTTCTATGGCACGGCGGGCGGCCAGGCCCCGCTGATCGGATCGTCCGCGGACGCGAAAAAGATCGACCAGCCCGGCGACCTGATCATATTCAATCTGAATCTCAGCCCAAATGGGACGATCCCCGGCAGCAGCATCAAGCCGGCGGGCGCGTTCAGCAGCGCGGCCCTGCGCGACGTCGCCAAGATTTCCGATCCCAGCAATCCACAATATGACGCCTATCTGCACAATCTGTATGTGAGCAACGCAACGACGCCGACGGCGGGAGGCGATTTCTTCACCGTCGTCGATACCAGCGGCGACCCCTATACCTCCACCGTCGCCAACAAGCTCTATCTGGTCACCAGCGTGAAAACGGCGGCTTACATCCTCCAGAAATATGTCGACCCACTATTCAACACGACCGCCAACGTCACCACTGCCACGGTCAACTCGCTGGTCCGCACCGGCACCGGCTCCATCGGCCTCGCCGCCGCCGGCACCGTCGACCTGACCGGCGGCCCCCGGACGCAGGTGCCAATCTATACCGCCACCCTCGGATCCATCCCTCCCGTGCAGCTTGGCGGCGCAGCCGTCTATACGGCGGGCCATCCGGCGGACACGTCGGTGCGGACGGTTCTGGACCCCGCCACCGGCGAGACGGTCACCGTCGATCCAACAGCGCTGCTGCAGACGGGAACAAACTTCTCGACGAATACGACTTACGACTACGGCAATCTCCTGACCGGCGAAGTGGCTTCCACTGGCACCGTGGGTGTTCTCATTGCCGACGATGTCTATGCCGAAGGCGGCGGCGATGTTTCGGTGACGGCCGGCGGCGATGTGCTGGGCCGCCGCGATCTCAGTGTGGGCACGGCCCTCTATTATGGTTCGAGCCACGAGACCTGGAACGGCTCCTCGGACGAGCCGTGGCGCACCGGCGCAGTGAGCGCCAATACCTGGGCCCAGATCGACCCGCAACTCTATCGCAGCGGCGTGGGCGCGCTGGGCGGCGGCGATATCGCGATCGACGCGGGCGGCAACGTGTCCGACCTCACCGTGACGGCGACCGATTCGCTGGCGACGGCAAACGTCACGGGCGGTGCCGCGGCCACCAAGGCACTGATGACTTTCGGCCGTGGCGATGTGTCGATTGCCGCCGGCAACAATATCGTGGGCGGTCTGGTCGACGTGGCCTCCGGCAGCGGCCGCATCGCCGCGGGCGGCGATATCATCAGCGCCGGGCTGGTCAACGTCGCGGTTTCCACCAGCCGGAATATCGGAACGCTGGACAGTCTCTTGCGGCTGCACCTGTCGGACGCGACGGTCGATATAACCGCCGGTGGCAGCGCGGCGATCCAGGGCGTCTCCGCGCTGGGGCCTGTGCAGTACGTGCAGAACGGCAGCACCAGCGCACTTGCCAGCAACCTCAACGCGGCGGCGCTTTATTCGCCCAATGCCGCGCTGGATATCGTCGCCAACGGATCGGTGCGGATTCCGAACGGGGATGACAGTCTTTTGACGTCAGCCAATCTCCAAAGTCCTGTTGTAGGCCAGGGGCGGCAGGCGATCTATCCAGGGACGCTCGACGTTGCGTCGCTGACAGGCGACCTGGCGATCGTTCCGCCCGCAAGTTCGGGGAGCAGCGCCGCGGTCCTGCTCATGCCCAGCGCCCTGGGCGATCTGCGGCTGCTGGCCGGCGGCAGCATCGCATCCGGCAGCATCGCGATGCTGGATGCCGATCCCGGCACGCTGCCCGGCCTCTTCACCGCCTATTCCGGCGGTCCGTCCGTCTCCTTCGCTGGCGGTACTGCACCGGAGCCCGGAACCGTGCCGCTGACATTCCCCGCCGTTCTCCCCGGCACCACCAGCCAGCAGCGGTTGCAGCAGCACCGGAGCGCCGCGACGCATCAGGACGATCCGGAACCGGTGCGCATCTATGCCGGAACCGACATCGGTTCCACCACGGGTGGCTTGTCGCTGTCGCTCCCCAAGGCGGCCCGCATCGAAGCCGGGCGCGACATCATCAACATGATGTTCTTCGGGCAGAATCTTTCGGCCACCGACATCACGCGCATCGTCGCCGGCCGGGACATCGTCGGGACATCGACATTGGCCAGCCCCGGCACCAACAAGCCCGTGCTCGCGACCTTGGAGGGCAACACTTTCGTGATCGGCGGGCCGGGCAATTTCATGCTCGAAGCCGGCCGTGACCTCGGGCCGTTCCTCAATTCGGCGACGACCGGCACCACCACTCCGATCAGCTATGGCGGCGGCATTCTTTCGGTCGGCAATGAATGGAATCCCTGGCTGCCGGCGCAAGGCGCCAACGTGACGGTGCTGTTCGGTGTCGCCAAAGGCGAGAATTACGACGGCCTGCGCGATTATTATCTCAACCCGGCCAACGTCGCGAACCTGCCGGATTACCTGTTCGAGCAGGTGAGCGTCGACAGTGGCGACAGTCCTGTCACCGTCAGCGGCACGGTCGCCGACCGCAGCAAGCCGGTCTACGCGCCGTTGCTGATCCAGTGGATGCAGCAGAACGAGGCGGTGGCGCTGACGGCGGCCTATGGGACCACGACGATAACCTATCAACAGGCCTACACCGCCTTCGCCCAATTGCCGGAATTGACGCAGCGGCTGTTCCTTAACCAGGTCTATTTCAACGAATTGAAGCAGACGTCCATTCCGACCAGTCCGTCCTATCTGAAATACGCGCGGGGCTATCAAGCGGTGAACACATTGTTCCCCGCCGCCGATGGCTACACCGCCAACGAGCTGGGTGGCGGAAGCAACGGCGCCAACACACCGATCGTCACCGGCAATCTCGACCTGCGCCTGGCGACGATCGAAACGTCGCGTGGCGGCAACATCGAAATCCTCGGGCCGGGCGGGCGGGTGATCGCGGGCTCCACCGTGCGCACCAGCGCGCAGGCGGCGCGCCGCGCCTATGCGGGGGTCGGGCTGCTTGAAGGTCTGCAATACAATTTGGTTGTCGCTCAATTTGGCAACGTCTCCCCGATTTCCTCAATTCCCTCCGGCTATGAGGGCGTGCTGACGCTGCGCGGCGGCTCGATCTCGACCTTCACGGATGGCGACTTCCTGCTCAACCAGAGTCGCGTGTTCACCGAGCAGGGCGGCGACATCGTGATGTGGTCGTCGAACGCCGACCTCAATGCGGGGCAGGGGCCGAAGACGTCGGCGAACTTCCCGCCGGTGCAGGTTATCGTCGACCAGAATGCCTTCTCGCAATTGGATCAGGTCGGCGCGACCACCGGTGCCGGCATCGCGGCGCTGCGGGCGACGCCGGATTCGCCGGAATCGGATGTCTATCTGATCGCACCGCGCGGCACGGTCGACTTCGGCGATGCCGGCGTGCGCGTGTCGGGCGATCTGTTCGTCGCAGCGGCGCAGGTTGCCAATGCGGACAATGCGCAGGTTGGTGGCAACACCTTCGGCGTGCCGACCGCAGTGGCCGTCGATACCGCGGGACTGGAGGCCGCGTCGAACGCCGCGGCCGCCGGCGCCCAGGCAACGCCGCATTTCACGCCGCCGCCTCAAACCGACCTTCCTTCCATCATCACGGTCGAGGTGCTGGGCTACGGGGGCGACAACGCCGCCGACGACGAAGAAAAGCGGCGGCACGGAAAATGAGCGACGGCAACTGCGACACGGCTGAACTGGGTTCCCTGCGCATTCGCGCGGGAGTCACGGGGCGTCCCGTGGGGACGCGGATTGATCCCACCGCTTCCGCGCACAGTTGTGAGATCCGCGCGCTGAATTCCGAAGGTGCCGTGCAATTTCTCTATAGGGAGATCGAGCGCGTCGGCTTGTTCCGGTGTCGAAGTGTATCGGGTGTCGAAACGTTGCTGCGTTCCGAACGCCATGTCGTCTGCGTCTGCACGCAAGGGCATATCGAATTCGAAGAGAACGGCCGGATCTTCCGGGTCGAAGGTTCCCAGGGCGCGATCATGCCGCCGACGGAACGGCGTCTGCTGCGGTGGTCGGACGATGCGGTCCTCCGCGGCGTGGCAATCTTCGAACGGGACTTCCGTCGCGAAGCGAACGCCCTGTCGCGGCGGGCGCCGGCGACGCAGCTCGGAAGCGCCCGCTCGTTCGACATTTCGGGAAATTCCGGAAAACTGTTTTTCGGCTTGATCGAAATGCTCGAGGACGAAATCGAGCACCATCAGGCACCACGCAGCGGCAGGCCCATCCGCGCCGTGTTCGAACGTCTGGTCGTCTATAGCTTGCTGCGCATTGTCGGCGAGGAGGCGGCAGACGAGGGGCGCGCGTCCGGCGTGTCGGTGGCCCCAAGACATATCAAGCGCGCCGAAAATTACATCCGAGCGCATCTGGCCGGGCATCTCGACAACACGCTCTTGGCCGGCATTGCCGAAGTCAGCCCGCGTTCGCTGTATCGCGGCTTTGTGGAATTTCGCGGCGTTACGCCGGCACGCTACATCCAGGAGCTTCGGTTGGACGAAGCCCACAAGCTGTTGTCAGTGGACGGCAAGGCGGGCGGCATTAAGCAGATTGCCGAGCGCGTTGGTTTCCGCAGCTACGCTTCGTTCTGGCGCTCCTATGTGCGCCGATACGGCTTGCCGCCTTCCAAGGCGCGGCTTCCGACAGCCTGTGAAAATGATTCCGCAGGCGGCGGTGCATTCTGATGCTTGGCGCGGCTGAGGCAATCGACTGGCTGGCGGCGGAAAACATCCGCATGGGCATCGCCAAAGCGGCCTACGACAAGGGCAAGGTTCGCTTCACGGGCGCGGACATCACGGGGTACGACTATATCGTTGCTTCGCGTCAGGGCTTGTTCGCCGTCTGCGAAACGGCATATCTGCCGATCGCGCATGGCCAGTTCTTCGGCATCACCATCCGCGACGGCGCGATCTATGCGTTCGAGGCGTGCGACCGCGTTCATGCCCCGACATATCGCGGTCGGCTGATCCGCCTGGACCTCGCCGGCAACCGGATTGCCTCTGCCGATGTGGTTGCGGCCGGCCTCGACAATGGCTGTCATCAGATCGATTTCATAGATGACTGCTTGTGCGTCGTAGACACTTACAATCAAAGGATACAGAGATTTTCGCCGGACTTCGCCGACAGCGAGTTCTTGTATCCGCTTGCGGCGGCCGCGGCGAACGATTGGGCCGGCGGCTACGCCCATATCAATACGCTGTTGCAGGTCGGCGACCAGATCTTGCTGATGCTCCACAATGGCGGCAAGCGCAGCGAGGCAAAGAGCGCGATCGCCGTCCTGGACCGGCAGTGGCAGATGATCGACCGCTGGCCCCTACGGGGCCGAGGCTGCCACAATATCGCCGTCATGGAGGACGGCGATGTCCTGTGCTGCGGCTCACTGGGCGGCGAGGTGATCACGCTCGACGGAGTGGCCAAGCGCGTCACATCCAAAATGACGCGCGGGCTATCGGTGGACGCCCGTTCGATCGTCGTCGGAGCGTCGCTGTTCGTCGTACGGGAGGAACGGGGCTACGCACCCGGAAGCGTCCATTTTCTCGATCGATCGTTTCGGCAACGCGCGGTGCTCGACCTTCCCGCGGCGCCCACCGAAATCCGCAGGCTGGACGGAGACGACTGCTCCTTGTCTGTTTTCGTCCGAAAGACTAATCGCACCGTAAGACGCCGGACGGTCGAGGCAGTGCCATGAACGGGGCCGCCGTCAGGAGACGTGACGAAACGGCTGGGCCGCGAACCGAAGCCGTTCCGGAGGATGCGTTTCGCTTGGAGCTGCCCTTACCTAGGCAATTCACCGTCCAGGATGAATTGGCGCTTCTCCTCTCCGCCCACTCTCGATTTTCGTTACCGCAGAAGCAGCGCGACCGGTTCGCCGGCATGCTTTTTCAGATGGACCGGTTCGGCGAGGCTATCGATCTGCTTCGCGCGGTCGAAACGCGGCGAAGCTATGAGAACCGAATGCTGCTGGCCGCGGCCCACCTCGCCAGGACAACCGAAAGCGACAACGCCGCCGCGCTGGAGGTATTGATCGAAGCGAACGGGCTGGCCGCCACACCCACGCAACACGCCACCGCGCTCGCTGAGTTGGGCAAAGCGATGTTGCGGCTGTGTCGTGCGGACGAGGCCAGGGAGGCCTTTCTCGCCGCATTGCGCAGCGACCCGGCCAATGCCGACGCGTTTCGGCGGCTCGCTTTGCTCGATATCGGATGCGGCGCCGCTGCCGAGGTGCTTGGGCGTTCGAATGTCTTGGTTGATGGCGGACTTGTTCATCCGTACCTACTGGCCGTGCGTGCCTTGGCCTTCGCGGTCCTCGATCGTATGGACGAGGCGCGCGAAACGTTCGGGTTCGAGCGCTTCGGCCATGGCGGCGTTCTTTCGCCGCCGCCGGGCTGGTCGAGCATCGAAATGTTCAATATGGCGCTGGCCGAGGAGATCGCTTGTCATCCCGGTCTTCGTTATGAACGCGTCGGCACCGCGTCCCTGGCGAGTTGGCGCGTGGACGACCCGTTGCTTGAACGATCCGTCCTGCTGCCGCTCTTGCTGGAAGCGATCCGGCGCAAGATTGTCGCCTATGTTGCCGCCATGCCGGCGTACGCGCCTTTTGCCCGAACAGGGCGCGCGAGCCGCGCGACGCTGACTGTCTGGTCCGTCCTGACGCGGAACGACGGATTTGAGGATTGGCACATCCATCCGAGCGCATGGTTGAGCGGGGTCTACTATGTCGAAGTCCCATGCGCCGTGCGGAGCGGTGGGGGCAAGGCAGGCTGCATCGAATTCGGTGCGCCGCCGGCCGTGATCGGTGCACAGTTGGCGGCGCGGCTTGGAACACATGTTGTTCGTCCGCAAGCCGGGCGGTTCATGCTGTTTCCATCGCACAATTATCATCGCACCTATCCGCATGATGGTGACGGACGCCGGATCTGCGTGGCGTTCGACGTTGTTTCGCAAGAGGCCCGCTCGACGACAGAGACCCATGGCCCAGACATTTCTGTATAGGGCTTACGGCCTCATCGTCCGTTCCGAGCTCCCGATTCCGGGTGCATGTCTGTTTTCGGGTAAGGCGGAAATGTGTCCGCACGCGCCCGACATAGAGATCGTCGTCGACTCCGTATGCGCGGCGATGCCGGGCACGCAGTACGGACCGTATCGGCGCAACGGAAATTCTCTGTTGTACGAAATGCCGGGGATCGCTCGCTATCTTTGCCAGGCGGGACGAAGAATGGTGGTCGAGCCGGCGTGCGGCGCCTCGGCGACCGACGTCGGCGACATGTTGATCGCGACCGCCTTGCCGGCGCTACTCTGGATGCGGCCGGGAGAGATTGTGTTGCATGCCGCGGGCGCCGCGATCGGCGCAGCAAAGTCCGCGATTGCAATCTGTGGTCCTTCGGGCAGTGGCAAATCGACCGTCCTGAGATCGCTGCTTTCAGCCGGGCGCGTTCTTGGAGACGATACGCTTCGGTTGCTTGTCGCTGCGGAGGGCGTAAAGGCAAGTGGGCTGCCGGCGCGCTATTGCTGGAGCGAGGACCCTGGTTTCCACCGAAATGGCCATGACGTCGTAGCGGAACAGACGCTGCGATCGGCGCCGCTAGCCGCGCTCTGCGTCTTGGATCTGCCAAGGTCCACCGGACCGGCGGAGTTCAGGCGACTGACCGGCGTTGAGGCACTTACGGTGCTGCTGGCACAAAGACACCGTCCGAAAGTGCCACGCCTTATGGGCAAGGAGGGGGAAGTTCTTCCCCTGTTTGGCCATCTTGCGAAACTCCCACTCTATTCTTGGCGCAGGAAGGAAGGGGCAGGGGACCTGACACGCGAAGAACTTGCCTTCCTAGGAAATCGGGCGCTGCGCCCAGCACACAAGCAAAAGGAGCTCGTTGAACAATGACCGCCATGGCGAGATGGAAGCGATCCGATCAATTTGTCGGCACCCAGATAGAGGATTCCTTCGTGATATTGAGTATCGAAACGGCGAGCTACTACGCCTTCAACGCATCGGCAAACGACATTTGGGACTTGCTGGCCGCGCCCAAGAGCACCGAGGAAATTGCGACAGCGCTTACGGAAAAATACGATGTCGCGCCGGGTGATTGCTTGCGGTCCGTCGAACGTGTGGTGATGGACCTTTCCCAAAAAGGTCTGGTATCACCGGCTTAACGGCCATGGACTATCCGCATCGCAACGAAAACCGCGCCGTCGCATTTGGGCTCCGATGGTCCAGTGCTCTGCCTCTGCGGCAATTTCAATGCCTGGAATTTGAGGGGCCCCCGGATGTCGCAGTGACGATTGCTGCGCCGCCCGTGCCGGCGCGCACCGAATTGGCACGCTGGGGCACGGGTGCAGTTTGTTCTGACGGATACCGTTTTTCGGCGGATGCGGAAGCAATCATCGATATTTTCGGCGCGGACCGGATCGCGGTGACGCCCGGGGAGAACTGGACCGGCGAGATGCCACCGCATTTTTTTGGCACCGCGACTGCGGTGATCCTGGCGTCGCGCGGACTGATACCGTTGCATGGAACGGCTGTTGAAATTGCCGGCTGCGCGGTGTTGCTCTGCGGCCGTTCGGGTGGCGGTAAGTCGACCATCGGTGCGAAGTTGATCGCGCTGGGAGGAAAGCTGATATCCGATGATCTGACCGCGCTGGTCATGGATCCAGACGGCCTACCATATGTGCTCGCGGGGCGCCCGGGCATGCGGCTTCATCCGGATACCGCCAAGGCCTTGAGCGCCAGCTTGGATTGTGGAACGCCGGTTCCGGCGCTTAATGGCAAGCTGCTCGTCTTCCCGCGGCGGATAGCGTCCTTCGAACGGCGTCTGCTGGCCGGTGTCGTCATGCTCGATCGTGACGATGCCGTCCTTCCTTTGAAATTGCAGATACTGCTTTTGCGCTCCCAAATATTTCGGCCAAGACTCATGCATTTGGTACCGAATGCCATGGAGCGCTCGAAGGTGACGGCGGAGGTCGCGCGCAAGATTGGCGTGGCGCGGATGCGCGAGTTGCGCGTATACGACGAGCGGACATGCTTGGCGCTCGCACAGCAGATCTTCGCGCGATGTGAATCGCCAGCGCATCCAGCCTGAGCGTTCATCCGATTTTGCGACCTGATATGCGGCTCCAGCATTCAAATGCGTTGCTCGCCCGTCAACCCAGCAATCCGCCCCGCGGCGCAAATTGAAATAATGGCAAGATATGCAATTTCCGATATCGACAGATCGCTTCGGCAGGACTGATTGTGGCAGCAATTCGAATATGGCACCGAATTGGCAGTCTTTCTCGGTTTGCGGGACGAGGATTCATATTTACATATGCCCCATCAATCCCTGCATGAGGATATCCCATGAATTCCGACCCGAAGACCGCACGCACCGACAATCGTCTTGCCTGGATCGAACCCAAGGTCGAGCAGCTTGACGTCGGCGAGACGGCCATGCTGCCCGGCACGGGTGCTGACGGCGGCGCCGGCGACAACACGCGTTCTTAAGCAGCCCATTCCGTACGATATCAATCCAACTCTTGCGTCTCCCACCAGACGAAGAATTCGGCCATCATTGCGGTCATCTGTATGTTGAACTGTCCCGTGATCGGCAATGCGCCGCCGCGGGACAGTTTTTCTGTCTGGCCTTCCAGCCATGGCAGGTTGATCCAGTCGCGAGCGTCGGATCTACGATAGACTGCCATTCTAGCCTTCACATAGTGCGCTTGACGCTGCAGCCGCAGTGAATAGTCCGGCGAGAAGGGGCGCGGATGCGTGCGTAGCCGAATCTCGTCGGGCAACCTGTTTTTGAGCATGGCACGGGCGAGGGCCCGTGAGAGCCTGTCGTGACAAGCGAAATGCGCCGGCATGCCGGCCGCCAGAAGCGCCAGTCTTTGGTCCCGATAGGGTGTGAGATGACGCAGTCCCGCGAGCGGTGCGGAGGTGGCAAGTATGCCGACCTTATCGAAGCCCGGCCCGAACCCGAGTTCTTCGTCCGGATGCAGCAGCTCATCTTTTTCCAGTGAAAGATGTTGCGCGCGTATGTCCAATGGCAGGCGCTGCAGCGCATCGTGAGACAGCTTGGCGTGAAAGCCGGCGTCGGGCCATGTCGCGCCGCGCAGCCATTCCCTGGCTGTGCCTTTGGCTTCGCGTATCACTTTTCGCAATTCGGATAATGGAGATTGAAGCGAGACCGGTCTTGTCAGTGTGAGCTCGCCCCATGCGCCATCCAGCATTGCGTCGGCCCCGCCCGCGGCCGCCGTGTCGTAAAGCGTATCGTACAGGTAATGCCGGGGTGATTGAGAAGGACCGTCCGCCTGCGCAAAGGTACGTCCCAGAGGCTGATAGACACTTGGGCTTTCATGGGGGGTCACGAATTCAATCGGCAAGTGCAGCGTCCGCGCCACCGCCTCGGCGAATTTTCGTTCGTCCGCCAGATTGCTACCTTCGGGTGCGACCGAGGTCATGCAGAACAGCGACTGGCCGGGCCGGCGCTCCTCGGCCGCCAGCCAGGCCAGGGTCGAGGAATCCAAGCCGCCGCTCAACGGTACGGCCACGGTGCCGTGCCGTGCCAACGTCTCGCGCATGATACGGCGGGCGGTCGTTTCCAACGCCGTGACCGCCTCCTCGAAGCTGCCTTCCCAACGCGGCGGGAGGGAGGCCGTTTGGGCGTCCGACTTGCTGTGCCTGCCAGATGAGAAGGTATGGCAGGTTCCAGGCTGCACCGCCCTTGCATTGCGCAATATCGTTCGATCCGCCAGAAAACGCTTGCGTAGTGACGCGCGCGCGACCCACAGCGGCAGTCCGACGGGGTCGAATTCGCGGCCGACCCAGGCGAGGGCGCTCAGACGGCGGACATCCGGCGCGACAGCCACGCGGTGCCCATCCGTGGAAAATCGCATGACATCGCGCAGCGTATCGGAAACCCCGATGATCAGTTCGCGGCTTGCAGCGTTCCATGTCAGAAGCGACCATTCGCCGGCCATATGCGCATTCGCCCCGGCTCCCCATTTCCGCATTGCGCGCAATGCCAGCGACGCCGGAGTTTGCGCAGAGTCGCAGCCGACCTTCGTGGCCAACTCCAGCGGTTCGTCAAGGTGGCCCAGAAAGACGAGCAGAGTGTCGTTCTCGACCGTATTGCTGATGGCGTGCCGCTCCGGTTCGGAATACGCCGCGCGTACTGCCAGGCCAGGCATGCGAATGACGCGGCTATCATGTGGATCCGACAAGCCGAGCAGGGCACTGTCGTTGCCGGAAAGTGGCGCACCGTCCAAGGAGGCCAGCGCATAGAGGCCAGTTTTCATTGTGGCGCCAGGAACCAGCCGGCAAACACACGGCGCGGCCCACCCGCGGTGACCGGCTGAACCCGGTGTTCCAATTCGGACTCGACTCGGAAAATCAGAGCCGTACCCACGTCGCGATGAATGTGCCGGATCAGCATTCGCCGCGAACGCTTCTCGCGCAGCTCGAAGAGGCCGCCGCTATAGGGCACATCGCTCAAATTGACCGTGATCGCCAGCCGGCGCGACGCCCCATTTCGGTCGTCGTGCCAAGCCAATTCCTCGTGAGGGCGGGGCGCGAACTCCGCAATGTCGCCTTCGACGGCGGCGAGCGGTCCGCAACCGGTTGCGCTCTCCACGAAGCGCAGGACGTCGGGCCGCCGCAGCGCCGCGCGAAGCGCCTTTCCCGCGATCGCCGGCGGCGCTTCGATGCTGCGCTCCCCCAGGCCTGGCACCGTGTTGGATACGAAGGATGCCTTATCGCAGAGCGTCAGCAGCATTTGCCGGAAGGACGTGTCGAAGATATTGGGAAGCAAGGCAGCATGCGTGTCGGAAAACGTCCTCCGCATATCCGCAACGACTTGCGGATCGCTGGAAAAATGAGTTTCCGTCGATGAAATCATCAAGGGCTGTGCCGTCATATCACCGTACAGGCTTTTGATCGTCCCGATCTCCGACCGGCACATCATTCCTGCCGCCAGACAAGTACGTTGCGACGATCATGTGCACCGCAAACCTGGATTTCGTCGCCCGGATTCGTCTCGACCGGGGAGTCGAATCTATAGAACCGTAGCTTCCAGTTCGATGTCACACCGGCGGCGGGACGGTTCTCGTAAGATGTGACGTCGTCCAGGGTCAGCTTGATCCACTGTGCCACGCCGTTGACTGGACCGCCTGACGACCGGCAGACCACGCGCGAGCGCCCTGGGGCATGGTAGGCCGGCGACGCAAAGTCGAAGCTGAATAGATCTTCCGGCTCGCCGCGCAAAATGACGTTCGGATCGCCGGCGACAAAGGATCGCTTCGGTTTGGCAAGTTCCAGGAAGGCCGATACGTCAAAACCTGAAATGTCGTTCAATACAAGGCTTGGATCGCGCAGATCCTGCGCCAGCGCCACGCGAACCACGCCGCGTGCCGGGATGACTATCGTACCGGCGTGGGCGAAGTCGCGCATGACCCGCTCGTGAGAAGGCAATACGCCCTCGTCGAGAAGATTGCTGGATACGATCTCCGAGACGATGACATCGGCGCGTCCGCCCAGATCCTCTGCCAAATCCAGCTTGTCGGAATGTTTGACAAGGACTTTTATCCGATCGGTATACCCGTTTCGAGAAATGATTTTTCGGGCCGTCTCGGCCACCTGCCTGTCCATCTCACATGTGATGACTTCTCGTGCGCCTGCTCGGGCCGCCATCATCGCGAGGAGGCCGGAGCCTGTGCCGATTTCGAGCACGCGCGCGCCAGGCGCCACGGCCCGTCGCAAGGCTGTGTCGTAAGCGCTGTTTCGCAACGCATCGCCGAAAATCTTGAAATGCCATTTGGGGATATGTGCGGTAACGAGATCCTTGACGGCCGCCTTGAGCCAACCGTCGTCGGGCGCAAGGTGCAGCGCTCGCCTGCAAAGTTCCGCTGCATCGTCGTATTGTCCGCCATTGTGAAGCTTTCTAGCGATCATGAGCATTGTCGCCGGATCGTCTTTTGCCGCAGCCTCAAATGCCGTGGTCAATTTTCTAAGATCCACGACGGTCGCCCTCTTTCAGTCCGGCGTTCGGCTCAGGGTGATGAAGACCGCATCGACCTAATTTTTGAAATCCCAGCTCGTTATAGTAGATGTCCTTGATGCGCCGGTTATCGCGCCCGAAGATGGGGGCGCGTGGATCGGGCGCGTGATGATCTTCAAGCAGCAGGACTTCGAAGCGATTCGCAAAAGCGGTGTCGCAAAGTCGGAAATTGGCGTTGGCGATGAAGAGCAGGCCGCCCGGCTTGAGACAGCGGGTAAAGTCAGCGACCGTGCGCTCGAAGTCGTCAAAGCGGATAAGATGATCGCAGCGCTCCGTGCCAGCGGCGCGCAAGCCACCATGCCGTAGGACCGAGAGGCAGAAGATCGCGTCATAGGAGTCGACGTCTTCGCCGCCGGTGGTGCCCGCGACCACGAACGTCGTGTTGGAATCCGGACCGACGCGCGACCGGCAAATCGCGATGTTGTGCGGATTGATGTCGATGCCAACGATCGCCGCCTCCGGGAAGTAATGGCGAAGCGCCGACACCTCTTCGCCCGTGGAGCAGCCGAATGACAAGAGGCGCAATTTCATGCGCCGTTCAAAATGCTCCCGGGCAAATTGGAAGAGAGCCGGGTAGCGGTCCGGGCCGGTATGATTGTCGAGCTGGAAAATATTCGGCGGCTTCCGGAGGCGAAGGAGCGCCATGCTGCGCCAACTTCCGTCCGTCACAAGTTTGTACAGGGCGCGTGCGGCGCGAAAAGCCAATGGGCGTTTCCGCGGAGGCATGTTGGCACGCGCCGGCTGGGCTATACGCACGGACCGAATGGGACACTCTCCAGCATGGCCGTATCTACGTCGGCGTTTGATCGCAGTCGCGGCCGATCCAAGCGCTTTCGCTTTTATCGGACAATTCGTCTGGTAAACGAAACCTCTTCGGCGACCGAAGGTATCAAATACTGCCACAATCGCCTTGTTGCGTCGCGGGCTGGAATTGCGGGGGCGCCGCTGCCGGATTTTAGGCGTGCCGTGGAGCTGGACGGACATCGGCGCCGATCACGATGCGGGGCTCGGCGCTCTGGGTTGGGACGACATCGTGAAACATATGAGCCGGAAAAAGAACCAACATACCCGGCTCGGGTTTGAGATAGCGCACGCCCCAAGCTGGCTGATGACCGTCGGTGAGCTTTTCGCAGGCTCCCAAGACGAGACAGCCGCGCATGTCTGATGCCAACTGCACATCCTTCGGAACCTGCACATAGTAGACACCGACGACATAAGCGTTTGGGTGGACGTGTTCGCCGTTGCGGCCATTTCCATGCAGGAAGACCACGAAGTCGAAGAGCTCGCCTGCCGGCGGCAGAGGCATGAGATCGCCGAGGCCCAACACCGGAAGCTGGGCGACGTATGTGGCGAAAGATCTGCGAACAAACGACCGAAGCTCGTTGATCAGAGGGAGCCGTGTGTGCGTTAGCCCGTAGTCGATCACGCAATCGGGGCGTGGCGTCGGGACCGAACCCGTATTCGCGATCAGCCAATGGGCCAGACGCGCGTTGAACGCCACGGCGTCACCATGTTCCGAGGGCGGATCGAATCGAAAGACCATCACATGCCGCGCAACGTCCACAAGCGCGCGCGCTTCATCGACGCGGCCCAGCCGGCTAAGTGCGACTGCCCGGAAGGCAAGTCGCCTGGACTGGAGAAACGGCGTTGCGGGTAGCGCGTCGCAGAACTCCAACAGTGGCGCCGCATCCGGCTCACGGCTGAGGCAGCGAAGGAGAGATTCAAGTGCAAATTCGTCCTTGGGATTGGCTTCGAAGGCTTGGCGCAAGTAGACGATCGCTTCTCCTTGCCGTCCGAGCATTTCCAATGTCTCGCCGCGCACACGCGCGACGTCGGCACTGCGGCCTTGTTGTTCTCCCTGATTGCATACGTCCAGCGCACTTTCGAGGTCGCCGAGTTCGACATGGCACTGCGCCAGCGCGCGCCAGGATTTGAATAGCTCCGGCTCCGCGGCCGCTCTCCGTCGGAAAGCAACAATGGCCTCCTGAAATCGGCCTTCTGCCGTCAGGGCATCGCCGAGGCGCTCGTACAGCGCAAGTGACGCCGGCGATTTCTCGATCGCGAGATGCAAAATCCGAGTCGCGGCCGCCCGGTCAATTCGCCGACCTGCGGAGGCCTCCACCTCGACCCAATCCATCCGCGGATCCCTGCCTCTGCCGTTCGCTTTATCAGCCAACTCGCCGTAAGAACGAAGCCACTGCGCCTTCCAGAAATCTCAAATACTGCCAAAATCTTGCCCGCCGAATTGCCAGGGGCCGGATAGTTTGTTTTGTCGGCGAATCTTGAAGTGCTGGAGGTACCATGAAAGCGCAGCGTACAGTGCCGACCACGCCTCGCGAATTCGCCCTGGCTGCCGCTTGCTGCGCTTGGCCACATTCCGGCCGCCGCAACGAGGTCATCCGCGTGGCGGCTGAGGGCGGAATAGACTGGGATCGGTTTCTTCTTATCGTAAAGCGGCAGCACGTAGCCGGCTTGGTCCGTGACGGCCTTTCATATGCTCGTATTGCCGTTCCGGAGAACGTCGCCGACGAGATCGGTGCTATCGCGTCGGCGAATGCACGGCAGAACTTAAAATTCGCTACTGAAGCGGTTCGGATACAACGCTTGTTCGACGATGCCGGTGTTCCTCTAGTCTTTATAAAAGGGGTCACACTCGCGCAGTTGGCTTATGGGACCCTGGCGCTAAAGTATAGCTGGGATATGGATCTTCTGGTCGCGCCCGAAGCCGTGCCCCAGGCCCTGCAATTGTTTGAACGCATTGGATATCGGCCATTTCCACCACTGCCGCCACTGACGGATCAACGCTATCGGCGTTGGATTGAGTTTGCGCGCGAATATGTCTTGTTCCATGAGACCAACAATGTACACGTCGAGCTTCATTGGAAGCTTGTCGATAACAGCCATTTTCTGTCAGGCGTGTCGTCGACGTCGGCAACGCGTGTGATCGACGTTTCGACGGGCGTCAACATCCGCACTTTAGATGGCGACGATCTGCTCAACTATCTGTGTGTTCATGGCGCTTCGCATGGCTGGTCGCGATTGAAATGGCTGGCGGACGTTGCTGCGCTTTTGTCTGGCGACACGGTTTCGGAACTGGAGAGACGTTTGGAGGCCGCGAAGAATTCGAACGCCGAAATCTGCATGGCTCAAGCCGTTCTGCTCTGCGATCGCTTGTTTGGAATGCCGAATTTGGCAGTGTTGTCAGGGCAATTGCGCCGGAGCCGTCGCAACCGCTGGCTCGAAACCATAGCCCTGCGAGCGATGACAGCTGAAGCCGAGTTGGGGCGTGCCGCTTTCGACAAGCTATCGATTATCCTGTCCCAGTTCTTGCTTGCCCATGGCTGGTCATTCAGAGTCACGGAATTTTGGAACAAGATGAACAGCCCCTACGATCTACTGTACGGCACCTTGCCCAATCGGCTGGGCTTCTTGTATCCGCTCGCAAGGCTCGCCCGATGGATCATCCGGCGGGGACACGAGAGGCCATTTCACGCGCCGCCGAAAGTCGCACGAATCTGAGTGCGTCGGCCGATTGCAAAACCGTGGCATGCCCTGCCTCGAACTGAAAAACGTTCTCGCACAAAGCGATGCTTTCCGCGCGATGCGCAATCATCACGATTGACGGACGCAGGGTGGTCGCCAGTAACCGCTGTATTATTTGCCGCTCGCCGATGACGTCGATCGCGTTTGTCGCTTCGTCGAGAACGAGCAATGTCGGGCGGCGTAGCACAGCGCGGGCGAGGGCGATGCGTTGGCGCTCGCCGCCGGAAATCAGCGTTCCCCGCTCACCGACGATCGTATCGAGCCCCTGCGGCATCTGCCGGACCAGTTCGTCTGCGCCCGCCAAGACCAGCGCATCCCACATGTCCTGTTCGTTCGCCATGGCGTTGGCCCAGGTCAAATTGCGCCGCAGCATTTCCTGTGGACTCTCTCCGATGGAATCGTGCGGATCGCGCTCAATCGTCCGGAGAAAAAGAATCCGCTGACGTTCGATTCATATGCCGAGCTACGGGATCTGTTCCGGGCGCTCGTCGGTGCCAAGGATGTGAAGGTTGTCGTCTTCGGAAGTTATGGTGGCAATTTCTGCTCCGGCGGCGACGTTCACGAGATCATTGCGCCACTGACGAAGATGGCAGCGCCGCAGCTCCTGGACTTCACGCGCATGACCGGCGATCTTGTGAAGGCCATGCGCGCCTGCCCGCAGCCGGTCATCGCCGCGGTCGACGGCGTTTGCGTCGGGGCCGGTGCCATCATCGCGATGGCGGCGGATATCCGTTACGCCAGTACCCGGGCGGTGACGGCATTCCTCTTCAATCGCGTTGGCTTGGCCGGTTGCGACATGGGTGCTTGCGCGATTCTGCCGCGTATCATTGGCCAAGGGCGGGCCAGCGAACTCCTTTTCTTCGGCCGCTCGATGAGCGCTGCGGAAGGCGAAGCCTGGGGTTTTTTCAACGGCGTCGTCGCGCCGGACCGCCTCGACGAGCATGCGATGGAAGCGGCGCGCAAGCTGGCCGTCGGACCCACTTTCGCCAATGGCGTCACCAAAAACCAACTCAACATGGAATGGGACATGAGCCTCGACAGCGCCATTGAGGTGGAGGCGCAGGCGCAGGCATTGTGCATGCAGACGCGCGATTTCCTGCGTGCCTATGAGGCGTTCGCGGTCGGTCGCAAGCCTGTGTTCGAGGGCAATTAACGCACAAGCATCATCATCGGATTGAAGAAATGACCAGATCGGTTCTGCAGCCCCAAGGATGGGCCCGCCCCAAAGGATATGCGCACGGCATCGCGGCGACCGGGCGTTTCGTGTTCACCGCCGGCGTGGTGGGATGGACAGCCCGCGAAGTCTTCGAGCATCGCGATCTGACGGGCCAGTTCCGGCAGGCTTTGCTGAACATGCGGGCGATCCTCGCGGAAGGTGGTGCTGCGCCCACCGACATCGTGCGCATGACGTGTTACGTCACCAGCCGGCGCGAATATCTGGATCAGCGCGCCGGAATCGGTGCCGCGTGGCGCGAGGTTCTGGGAAATTTCTTTCCTTGCATGGCTGTGGTTGAAGTGTCCGGTCTCATCGAAGCCGATGCGAAGATCGAGATCGAAGCCACTGCCGTCGTTTCGGAGGAGCGCTAGGGTTAGGACTCATAACTTAAAGCCAAAATGCGACGATGGAAGCGATGAAGACGGCGGCCATGAAGATATAGGGCTGCCGGTCATAGCGTGTTGCGACGCGGCGGAAGTCCTTGAGGCGACAGAAGAAGCGTTCGATGCGATTGCGGGTTTTGTAGAGCGCCTTGTCGTAGCGGTACTGAACCTTGCGATTCTTCTTCGGCGGAATGACGGGCTTTGCGCCGCGCGCTTTGATGAAGTCGCGCAATTCATCGCTGTCGTAACCACGGTCGGCAATAACGGCAGCGGTTTTCGGCGCTGCCTCGATGCACGCTTTGGCAGGGACATAGTCGCTGACATTGCCGGCAGTCAGAACCAGAACGACGGGACGGCCTTTGTCGTCGGTGACCGCATGAACCTTGCTGTTGCGGCCTCCGCGCGAACTGCCTATGCCGCGATCCGCGCCCCTTTTTTACGCCCGCTTCCGGCGGTGCGGTGAACTTTAATGTGCGTGCTGTCTATGGCCAGACTGTCAGGTGTTCCGGCCTCGGCAACCAGAGCCGCGAAGATACGTGCGAACACGCCCTTCTCGCCCCACCGCGCATAACGGTTATAGATCGTCTTGGCCGGACCGTATTCCGCCGGGCAGTCCGACCAATGCAAACCGCGCTTGATGACATGGATGATGCCGCTAAGGACGCGTCGGTCATCGACGCGCGGCACACCGCGCACATCATCGGGCAACAACGGCTTGATCTTCTCGAACTGCTCTTCGCTGAGCCAGAACAGGTTGCTCATGGGCAAACTCCCGAGAATCAACCCAACAACGGAATCACAAATCTAACCGCCTGAGAATCCCAAACCTTTAATAGGTCCACACCCTAGATCGTGGCGCCCATGAAGATCGCGGTAATCGGTGGCGGGCCGGGCGCCCTCTACTTTGCTCTTCTGGCTCGGAAACGTCGGCCCGATTGCAACGTCGACGTGTATGAGCGCAACCGCGCCGACGACACGTTCGGGTTCGGCGTCGTCTTCTCGGACGAGACGCTGGACGAGTTTTTGAGCGCAGACCCGGAGTCCTACGATGCCATTCGGGACAATTTCGCCTATTGGAGCGACATCGTCATCGAGCGCGAAGGCGCACGCACGGTCGTCGGTGGCAACGGTTTCGCCGGTTGTTCGCGCAAGATCTTGCCGGAGCTTCTACAGCGACGCTGTCGAGCCCTTGGCGTCGGATTGCATTTTTCTGCTGCTGTCGAACCCGACGATGTCGAGAAGCGCTTCGCCGATTGCGATCTGATCGTGGTGGCGGAAGGGCTGAACAGCCCGATCCGCGCGAAATATCGCGCCCAATTCGCGGCGACCGTTAGCGAAGCGCGGAACAAATTCGCGTGGATGGGTTCTTCGCGTCCGCTCGATGCATTTACGTTCTTCTTCCGGATGAGTGCCAACGGCCCGTTCTGCGCGCACACCTATCAATACGAGCAGGGGGCCTCGACCTGGGTTATCGAGACCACGCCGGAATGCTGGCAGGCTTGCGGCCTCGACCGGATGGATGAGGAGCAGAGCGCGCGGTATCTGGAGGGTGTTTTCGCGGAAGATCTGGCAGGGCATCCGCTGACCGTCAATCGATCCATCTGGCGTAACTTCTCCACCATAAGCTGCGCGTCCTGGGGCCACGGCAAGATGATCCTGCTGGGCGACGCCAAGGCCACGGCGCACTGGTCGATCGGTTCGGGGACAAAGCTTGCGATGGAATGTGCCGTGGCGCTCGCCGATGCGGTTGGCGAGCATGCGCACGACGTCACGTCCGTTCTCGCGGCCTATGAGACGGCGCGGCGTACGGCGGTGGAGATCACGCAGCACAACGCACAGGTGTCGCTGCGCTGGTTCGAGGACATGCCCGTCCACTGGAAGAAGGAGAACTACGCATTCGCATTCTCGCTGATGTCGCGCGCCAAGTCGGTGACGTGGGACAATATGGCGATGCGCGATGCCGCCTTCCTGCGCAAGGTGGAAACCGAATTCTACGACCGCTACGCCCACGCAACGGGACGCGCCCTGAGCGACCGGCCGACGCCGATGTTCACGCCGTTCGATTTACGGGGCCTGCTGTTGGCGAACCGCGTCGTCATGGCGCCCATGGCGCAATACTGCGCGGAAGACGGGGCGCTGACCGACTGGCACTTCGCCCACTATGTGGCGCGCGCGCTGGGTGGCGCAGGGCTGGTATTTACGGAAATGACGTGTCCGACGCCCGATGCGCGGATCACGACGGGCTGCACCGGGCTGTGGAACGACAGCCAGGAAGCGGGCTGGAAACGCCTAGTGGATTTCATTCACGCGACGACGCCGACAAAGGTCGCGCTGCAGCTGGGGCATGCCGGCCGGAAGGGATCGACCAATGTTCCGGAATTGGGCGAAAACCTGCCGATGCCTGCCGGCAACTGGCCGGTCTTGTCGGCGTCGCCGCTGCCTTATTTCGAAGGCCGCTCGCCGACGCCGGCGGCGCTGGACCGTGCGGGAATGGATGCCGTGCGCGATAATTTCGTCGCCGCCGCACAGCGCGGCCTGCGCGCGGGCTTCGACATGCTGGAGCTGCATTGCGCGCACGGCTATCTGCTCGCGAGCTTTCTTTCGCCGCTGACGAACCGGCGCACGGATCGCTATGGCGGCGATGCCTGGGGCCGCGCGCGCTTTCCGCTCGAAGTGTTCGGAGCGATCCGCGCGGTATGGCCCGCCCATCTGCCCATGTCGGTCCGGCTTTCCTGCTGCGACTGGGCGCAGGGCGGCATTTCGCTGGAGGATGTGACCGCGATTGCACGGGCATTCAGGGACGCCGGCGCGGACGTCATTCATGCCTCCTCGGGACAGACGGTGCCGTGGCAGAAGCCGGTCTACGGCCGCATGTGGCAAACGCCGTTCGCCGAGCACATTCGCAATGCGGTTGATATTCCGACGATCGCAGTGGGCGACATCACATTGCCGGAGCAGATCAACACGATCATCGCGGCGGACCGGGCGGATCTGTGTGCGTTGGCCCGGCCGATGCTCAACAATCCCTTCTTCGCCCGCCAAGCCGCGGCGCAGTACGGCGTTCGCGCCGTCGGCGGCGTGCCGCTGGGCTGGCCGGCACCTTTGCGCTCCGGCGAGTATCAGCTCTACCGCGAAGCGGAAAAGGCCAGGGAGAAGGAGGCGGCGCTGAATACCAAGGCGCGTCCCAATCGCCGTCACTATCAACGCGCCGGCGCGAAGCAGGAGACGATCGCGTGAGTATCACGGCGGTGGAGTTCCCCGACGCCTTCAATATGGCGGATTACTTCGTTTTCTCGAACATCGAAGCCGGACGCGGCAACAAGACGGCGATCATCTTCGAAGGGCGCGAGATCACCTACAACGAGGTCGCCGATAAGGTCCAGCGCGTCGCGCAGGCGCTTGTCGGCGGAGGCCTGCTGCCCGAGCAGCGTGTGCTGCTCTGCATGCGCGACTGTCCGGAGTTCGTTTATGGATGGTTCGGAGCCATCAAGGCGGGCGCCGTCGTTGCACAGATCAATCCACTCCTTCCCGAAAGCGACTACGACTACTATTTGGCCTACGTCAAACCGCAATTCGCCTTCGTCGATGAAGCGAGCGCCGCGGCATTCGGCGCCGCCGCGTCGCGGTCGCGCCACTGCGCGGGCGGCACGAATGTCATCGGCATCGGTGCGGCCGCCGGCCGGCAATTCGACACATGGCTCGCCGCGCCACACCGTGAAACGTCAGCGCCGTGGCCCACCCGCAAGGACGATCCTGCCCTGGCTCTTCACCAGCGGGACGACGGGGCAAAGCAAGGGCGCCGTTCACAGCCACACCCATTTTCCGTTCAGCACCGAAGTCTATGCCAAGGCTTTTATCGGCCTGCGCGAAAGCGACGTGACGATTTCCGGCGCGCGGCTCTTTTCGGCTACGCTACGGGTACCAATCTCATGTTTCCGTTCGCGGTGGGCGCCACCACGGTTCTCTCCCGCGAATCGCCCACGCCGGAAATCCTGTTCGATCTGATTGCCAGGCACCGCGCCACGGTCTTCACCAGCGTACCGACCCTGATCAGCAAGATGCTGGAGGCTCCGCCGGATCGGCGGCGCGACATTTCGCAGTTGCGTTTCATGTGGAGCGCGGGCGAGGCGCTGCCGCGCGATCTGCACGACCGCTGGAACGCGACGTTCGGCGTTCCCATCATCGATGGCATCGGCAGTGCCGAGAGTTTCCACATCTACATCAGCAACCGCCCAAGCGATGTGCGTCCCGGGAGCTTGGGCAGGTTGGTGCCCGGCTACGAAGCCAGACTCTTGGACGACGACGGCAAGCCGGTCGCGCGGGGCGACGTCGGGACGTTGTGGCTGAAGGGCGATTCCGCGGCGCTCCACTATCACGGCGCCTACGAGAAATCGAAGGATCATCTGCGCGGCGGCTGGATCGTCAGCGGCGACAAGTTCCGGGAGGACGAAGACGGCTACTGGTATTATGAAGGCCGCGGTGACGATCTGCTGAAAAGCGACGGCATCTATGTGAGCCCGCTGGAAGTCGAGAACTGCCTGATCCAGCACGGGGCGGTGCGCGAATGCTGCGTGATCGGCAGGAAAGGCGAAAACGGGCTGGAAAAGCCGCTCGCCGTCGTTTTCTTGAACGACAACTTCACCGCATCGGCGGCGCTCGAAGCAGAGATCATCGCTTTGGCGAAAAGCAAACTTGCGCGCTACAAGGCGCCGCACTGGGTCGCCTTCCGCAGCACGCCATTGCCGCGCAACGATCGCGACAAGACCGATCGCAAGGCCTTGCGAAGGGAATACACATGAACCTTGCCGAACAACCCTGGACCAAAGTGAAGGAGATGCTGGCCGCCCGAAAGCCGGTAGCAGCCATCCTGCCATGCGGCGCGACCGAAGCCCATGGGCCGCATTTGCCACTCAACACCGACGTTATCATCAGTGAGGGAATGGCTCGCCGTGCTGCCGCCCTGTTGAGCGAACTGGACATCCAGGCTTATGTGCTGCCGCCGCTATCGTATGCGCCGGCCGAGTTTGCGGCGGAATTCTCCGGCACGATCACCATCGGTGCGTCGACGTTCAAAGCCTTGCTCATCGACATCGCCCGCAACCTGAAAGCGCAGGGGTTCGCCTGTCTTGCGATAGCCAACAGCCATTTCGACCCCGCCAATGTTGCGGCGCTTCGCGAGGCGGTGGACGAGGTTCGCGCGTCTGGTGTTCCCGTCGCATTCCCCGATTTTACACGTCGGGAATTGGCGCAGACCCTGACCGAGGAGTTCTCTTCCGGGGCGTGTCACGCCGGCCGGTTCGAGACCAGTCTTGTTATAGCGGACCGGCCGGATCTGGTGGACGAGGATGCGCGCCGCAGCCTTGCGGCAAATCCCGCGAGCCTCGTCGCGGCGATCAAACGAAGTGCCCGGACCTTTGCCGAGGCGGGCGGCCCGAACGCATATTTTGGAGATCCTTGTTCTGCCACCGGCGCGGAGGGCGAACACACATTTGGGATCATGTCTTCCATGCTTGCGGCTGCTGTCCACAAAGCAATTGATGTTTGATCGAGTTGCATGTTCAACGTCGCGACTATCCCCGCGTAGAGGAACAAAGGTCGAGGTACGAGATAGGTACGAGACCTCATTTAACCCATTGAAATTGCATTGAACGAAAATCAACGCGATCGAACGAAAAAGCCAGTGTTTGGGCCGTTTTCCTCGCAAAAGCCCGCCGCTCATAACGGTTAGGTCGCAGGTTCGAGTCCTGCCGGGCCCACCAATAAATTCAACGGGTTGAGATTCGTCAGATGTCGAACTTTCATCCTTTGGGTACGCAAAGGGTACGCAAAGGCCCGATTCTGAATTGCGATAGACTGGATGAAACTGACGAATTTCCTTCCGGATTAAACTCACGGTGCTGCCCGATACTTTACTTCGTGCGACCACTTCCTTGTGCGGCAGGCCGGACAGGATAAGGAAGCGAACCTCCTCGCGCTTGGCTTCCCCGACGCCTCTCTTGGTTTTGCTGGGAATGATCTTGGCGAGGGTGGCCGCATCCAGGAGCGATGGCGGCTGATCGAGGGTTGCGGACTTCAGATGTTTGCGGATCTCCGCCATGACGTCTTCGATCGCCGCCACTGCTTCGGAGCAATACTCCGGCTCATATGCCGGCGGTGCTCGCCCTTGAAAAGCGCATGGCCGAACATCTGGATCATCCGGCGTTTACGCGAGCGCCGGGAGCGACTCTTTGGTCCCGATGGCGGCAGCACAGGTAACGAGCGGCGCAATGACCGTCTCAGTAGGACAGTGTAACCGACACGGTGGCGAGATTTCCAAGGCTGGTCGCGCCGGGGGCTTTCTGTAGCTGCCAGCCATCGTCGAAACGCGCGTCGATGAACCGGCTGATCGTGTAGCGCGCGCCGACGCCGGCCGATTGCAGGGAGGCGTTGCGCGGCTGATAGGGCTGATCGTTCCGATAAGCAACCCAGCCGGCATCGTAGAAGGCCAGCAGTTGGAGCTGATCGCGCGCGCGCGGCAGGACCATGCTCAGCAGGGAAATGCTGGGGCTGCGCAATTCGATGCTCCCCACCGCGCCGTTCGAACCGTTCACTTTGCGCGGATCGTAACCGCGGACGCTATCGATCCCGCCGGCGCCGATCTGCTCGCTGGGCAAGAGCTCGGTGGAGGCGATTTGTCCTTCGAAATGGGCATAAGCCGAAAAGCCATGGGTCAGCACGTTCACGCGGCTGAGATCGAGGCGATCATATGCATAGCCCGCATGGGCGCCGACGGTTCCATAGGCCAGGAAGGCGCTGGTCGTGTTGCCGTCCGAAAGGCCGCCGGGGCTGACCACGAGCGTGTTCTCGAGCGCGGTCTGGCCCCAGTCATCCGGACGGCTCGCGTTATAAGTGAGCGAGAACTGCTCGACGTTCACCGAATGGGCCGAGACGGCCACGCCGCCATAGGCGAGATTGTTGTCGGTGCGCTTGAAATCGAAACCCAGCGTCAGCTGATGGGAGAGCGCGCCGATCGGCAACAGGTCGTGTATGTAATGCGCGCCGATCTCCAGATCGTGACCGCGCTGTCCGAAATAAGGCCCGAGATCGGGCACCATCTGGGAATAGGCGGCAAAGACGTTGACGTAATCGCCCCAGGGCAGCGGCGAGATAAAGGTCAGCGAATGGGCGGTGAAGCGCGGATCGTTCGACAGGCCGGGTCCGCGATGGCGATCGCGCCACAGATCGGGGCTGGTCATGAACTGGTAGGAGAGCTGTTCGTCGAGGCCGAACAGATTGCCCAGGTTTATGCCGGCGCTGTAGCGCTCGCGGCCGGTCACCGCCTCGCCGTCATTGTCGTAGCTCAGATAAACGCGCAGCGGGAACCGCGCATGCAGATCGAGATCGAGATCGGTCTGGCCCGGCGCGGTCCCCTTGGCGAGCACCACGTCGACGGGATGGAACGGATTGCGCCCCAGCCGATTGAGGTCCGCGCGAAGCCGGTCGAAATCGAGCGGATCGCCGGGCTTGAGTTGCATCTCTTGGAGGATCTGGCCTTGCGAGAACCGGCCGTTGTCGCGGACATGCACCTGGCCGAGGCGATAGATCGTGACCACCGCCTGCACGGTGCCGGTCGAGATGTCCTGCTCCGGAAAGGTGACGTCGACGAGCGGCAGGCTGTGGGCGCGGTACCACGCCTTTACCGCCTGCGCGATCGCATCGAGATCGGCGAGGCTGAGCGGCTTGCCCAGGAAGTCCCGTGCCAGGCGCTGCGAGATGTCGGAATCAACCAGTGGGGCCAGATCGTCGGACGCGACCGCGATGCCCTCATCGTGCGCGCCGGTCTTGACGACATCCGCGGCGCGGCTGACGAAGCGCAGGCCCCTGAGCTCGGCCAGCACGGGCTTGGCGGACGCCGTCGCAGCTTTCGGCTCGACAGCGGGCGCGGAAAGCTGCACCGGCGGCGAAGGCTTAGGCGTCTTGGGCGCGATGCGGTCGAAATCCTCCGCGCTTGCCACCGCGAACGCCATCGACAGCGCGGCGATAAACGCCGATCCGTTCCGGAGATAAGACCGCGCGCGCATGCTCATCACTTCATCGCAAATCGGTTGGAGGACGGAAGAGCGGAAAAGTGGCTGAAATCGCCCGGCCCGATGGCATGGAACGGCGTGATCTGCCCGGGCCAGCCCAACTGGAACAGCAGCCAGCCGCCGCCTTCCTCCGGCGTGGCGACCCAGCCATATCCATCGGGCGAGACGATCAGGGTCTCGGTGCCCAGCAGAACCGGGAGGTCGTCGGGGTTTATCGCCTCGTCTACGGTCCAGGTGTTGAAGTACCAATCGGAGGTGGGCGTGCCCATCACATAGGCCTGCGCGCCGCCCCCTTGGGGGATGGCAAAGAAAAGCGGCGGCGGCGGTACCGCCGCGACGGCGAGCATGCCCGGCACGAAGGTCAGGGCGTAGTTCGAGGACGCCGCCAGCGAGCCCTGCGTGATCGCATAGCGGCCCGGAGGCGAAACCAAGCTGGCGGAGGTCGCAAGCGTGCCGCTCAGGCTGTCGCCGTTCACGAGCGTGCCGGCCGTCAGTTGATAGGCGAGCGGCGGATTGTTTTGGCCGATGAAGCGGGACTCGTCGTCCGCCGTGACGGTGACCGGACGGGCCATGACGGACAGTGTGCCGGCGACATAGGTCAGGGCATAGTTCGAGGATGCCGCCAGCGTACCTTGGCCGATGCCGTAGAAGCCGACATTGCTGGCGGTCGTGGCAGAGGTGGAGAGGGCGCCGCTCAGGCTGTCGCCATTGACCAGCCCATTGCCACCGATGCTGTAGGTCAGCGCCGGATTGGCATCGCCATAGATTCGGCTGAGATCGTCCGCCGTCACCGTCACAGGACGGGCCGTTACCGACAGTGTGCCGGCGACATAGGTCAGGGCATAGTTCGAGGATGCCGCCAGCGTACCTTGGCCGATGCCGTAGAAGCCGACATTGCTGGCGGTCGTGGCAGAGGTGGAGAGGACGCCGCTCAGGCTGTCGCCATTGACCAGCCCATTGCCACCGATGCTGTAGGTCAGCGCCGGATTGGCATCGCCATAGATTCGGCTGAGATCGTCCGCCGTGACCGTCACAGGACGGGCCGTCACCGACAGTGTGCCGGCGACATAGGTCAGGGCGTAATTGGTCGAGGCCGCCAGTGTGCCCTGCGTGATGGCATAGCCGCCCACCGAAGACGCCGTCGAGGCTCCCGTCGTCAGGGCACCGGCCAGCGTGTCGCCGTTCACCAGCCCGTCGCCGCCGACCGTGTAGGTCAGGCCCGGATTGGCGTCGCCATAGCGGCGGGACTGGCTGTCGGCCGTGACCGTGATCGGGCGGGCGGTCACGGTCAGGGTGCCCGCCGTGAAGCCCGTCAGGTCGTAGTTCGACGAGGCCGCCAATGTGCCCTGCGTGATGGCATAACCGCCGACCGACGTTGTGGCGGATGCCGCCGTCGTCAGGGCACCGGTCAGCGTGTCGCCGTTCACCAGCCCGTCGCCGCCGACCGTGTAGGTCAGGCCCGGATTGGCATCGCCATAGATTCGGCTGAGATCGTCCGCCGTCACCGTCACAGGACGGGCCGTTACCGACAGTGTGCCGGCGACATAGGTCAGGGCATAGTTCGAGGATGCCGCCAGCGTACCTTGGCCGATGCCGTAGAAGCCGACATTGCTGGCGGTCGTGGCAGAGGTGGAGAGGACGCCGCTCAGGCTGTCGCCATTGACCAGCCCATTGCCACCGATGCTGTAGGTCAGCGCCGGATTGGCATCGCCATAGATTCGGCTGAGATCGTCCGCCGTGACCGTCACAGGACGGGCCGTCACCGACAGTGTGCCGGCGACATAGGTCAGGGCGTAATTGGTCGAGGCCGCCAGTGTGCCCTGCGTGATGGCATAGCCGCCCACCGAAGACGCCGTCGAGGCTCCCGTCGTCAGGGCACCGGCCAGCGTGTCGCCGTTCACCAGCCCGTCGCCGCCGACCGTGTAGGTCAGGCCCGGATTGGCGTCGCCATAGCGGCGGGACTGGCTGTCGGCCGTGACCGTGATCGGGCGGGCGGTCACGGTCAGGGTGCCCGCCGTGAAGCCCGTCAGGTCGTAGTTCGACGAGGCCGCCAATGTGCCCTGCGTGATGGCATAACCGCCGACCGACGTTGTGGCGGATGCCGCCGTCGTCAGGGCACCGGTCAGCGTGTCGCCGTTCACCAGCCCGTCGCCGCCGACCGTGTAGGTCAGGCCCGGATTGGCATCGCCATAGCGGCGGCTCTGCGCGTCGGCCGTGACCGTGATCGGGCGGGCGGTCACCGTGAGATGACCCACATTGGAAATGGCCAAGCCATAACCGTCGCCGACCGTGAAGCCGCCCTGCGCCGCGGAGATCAGATAGGGGCCGCCGGAGACGGACGCGGCCATGGCCGAACCCGCAGAGGTGACCGTCGGCGCGCCGGAATAGACGTCGGCGGCGCTGTCGCCCAGGAAGGCGTGGGCCACAGCAGCCACAAGGCCGCTCACCTGATAAGCCGCCGCGACGCCGCTTGCCGCGTCGTTGCCATAGGTCTTGGACGTGTCGGTGGTGGTGATGGTGAGCGTCGGCTGATCGGCGAAGATGTAGCGGTTGCCGGCCTGGGTGACGCTGCCCGGCGCCAGCGTCGCGATGGTGCTGTTCCAGACGGCGGTGTTGCCGCTGTCGAGATCCCCGAAGCTGTCGGTGCCGGGCGCGGACGAATAGACCAGCCAGCGCCCGCCGCCGGATGTGACGACCGCGCCGCTGCCGGCATTGTTGACGAAATTGCCGGCGGCCCCGAGCACGACATCGCTGCCCGAACCGCCCGTCACCCCGCCGTTCAGGGTGAGATTGCCGGTCGAGGTGAGCTTGACCGCGCCGCTGGACGCAAGGCCGCCCGCGCCGACCGCAAGGTCGGTGCTGTCGGCGAGGATGAGCGCGCCGGTCGCGCCGCCGACCGTGGCGATGGCATTCGACGTGTTGGACAGCGTGACGCTGGCCGTATCGGCCAGCGCAAGCGTTCCGGCGGTGATGGCCGCGGACTGCGTGAGCGCGCCGGCGGCGGCGATCGCCAGCCGCGCCGATCCGACATTCAGCGTCGCGTCGATCGCAAGGCCCGCCGTGGCGCTGTCCTTGATGGAAACGGCGGTGCCGGCGGCGAGGCCCGCGCCGCTGGTGTACAGGAGATCGCCGCCCGTGGTGCCGCCGACGGCGCTGTCGAGGGCGGTGACGATGCCCGACAGCGTGTTCTGGCCCGATACGCCCGCGCCCGTCTGCTCATAAAGCGTGCCGGCATAGAGATCGACCCCGGAGGTCGTGCCCGCGACGTTCTGGACGAAGCTGTTGGCCTTGATGGTGTTGCCCGAGACATAGGTCACGAGCTGCTGGGCACCGGTGAAGGTGCCGGGCGCGACCAGCAGATAGTAATAGCCGTTGGCGCCGGTGCTGGCATCCAGGCCCGCGCTCGCGCCGCCGGTCATGGCCTTGACCGTCGCGCCGGCGAGCGCCGCGGTGCCGGCGGCATCGCTATAAGCGGTGCCGGTGATCGCCTCGACCCCATTGGGGAAAAAGCTTTTCAGATAGGGATAAAGGCCCGCGCCGGTGCCCCACACCGTGCTGTCGAAGCCGCTGGGCAGCGTGCCCTGGAGTGCGGCTGTCGTCTCGCCGGTGGTGGCGCTGGCCCCGCCGGACGATTGGCCGCTGGTCTGCGTATCCCAGTAGCCGTGGGGAACGCCGTTGACGATGCTTTGCCCGATCAGCCCACCGACGTTGGCGCTGCCACTGACCGCTCCGGTGGCATAGACGTTGGCAATCGAACCAATACCGTAATATCCGACCAATCCGCCGACGCCGCTGCTGCCGCGGACAGCCCCCATGGCATAGGCATTGGCGATTGAGCTGGAATCGCTCTCTCCGGCCAGTCCGCCGACATAGCTGCTGCCGCTGACCGCGCCGGTGGCAAAGACGTCGTTGAGAGAGCTTTGAGAGTTTGAGCCGATCAGGCCGCCCGCCCCGAAATTGCCGCTGACCGTTCCCGTCGCGTAGGCATCGACAATGGTGCCGCCGCCGGAATTGGCACCGGCAAGTCCGCCGGCGAAGTTGCCGCTGCCGCCGACCGCCCCGGTGTCATAGGCGTCGGCGACGGCGCCGTGATTATCTCCGACCAATCCGCCGACCCAGTTGGTGCCGCTGACCGCTATGGAAGCATAGACATCGGCGATTTGGCCGGCATTGAAGCCGGCCAACCCGCCGACATAGGAACCGCCCTCGACGGAGCCACCTGCCAGACCGAGATCCCGAAGCGTCCCGCTGGCTTTTCCGAAGAGGCCGACGAAATCGGCCGAGCCGGTGTTGACCGCCAGGTTCGCGATGATGTGGCCGAGGCCCGTGAGGCTGCCGGTGAAGCCCTGGAACGCGTTTTCGACATTCCCGGCCCCGTCGGTGCCGAGCGGCGTCCATCCGGTCGTTAATGACGCATCGAGAGAGCCGGCCAAGGCGTAATTGCCTTGCAGCGCGGCGTCGGAGGCATTGATCGCCACCACATCGCTCATCGCATAAAGCAGCGTGTAGCTCGCGCCATTGACGGCGAGGCTGCCGCCCTGGCTCGACGTCGCCGTGCTGCCGTCGGCATTGGTGAAGCTGAGCGAACCGGTGAAGCCCGTCGAAATCAGTCCGAAGGACAGGTTGGTCGGATCGCTGTTGTCATAAGCGAGCGTGACCGCGGTGGCGCCTTCGGCCTTGATCGGCGCGTCGATATCGAGCGCGCCGCCGGACAGCAGCGCCAGCGAACCGCCGTCCGTGATGGTGACGGGGTTGTTGACGGTGATGGGGTCGCCCGACCCGGTGACGATCAAGAGGCCGGCGCCGGTGTAGCTATGTTCGAAAGTGAAGCTCGAACCGGTCGTCAGATAACCCGGCTGGGCAAGAGCGCCGACAATGCCCGTCGCCGTCGTATCGCTGCCCGCGATCGTGTTCGCCGCCGTCCGCAGGCCGGCGAGGCTTGGCGCGGCGGACAGCGTCGTCGCGGCGGTCTGCGCCGACAGGAAGCCGCCATAGAGATTGACGTTCTCGTCCGGCGTGCCGGAGCTGTATGTCGAAATGGCGAGCGTCGCGGCATTGACGGCGATGGACCCCGTCGTCGGCGTCGAAACCAGCAGGTTGGCGCCGTTCCCGATGCTGCCGGCCGGCAAGGCGATGTAATAGTAGCCGTTGGCGCCGGTCGTGGCCTGGCCCAGCAGCGCCCCGCCGCCATCGAGATTTACCGTCACCGCGCCGGCCGAGCCCGAGGCCGCAACGTTCACACCGGCGTCCTTATAGGCGGTGCCCGAAACGGCCTCGACGCCATTGGGGAAGAAGCTCTTGAGATACGGATAAAGGCCGGCGCCGGTGCCCCACACCGCGCCGTCGAAGCTGCCGGGCGGCGTGCCTTGGAGCTGGGCCGTCGTCAGGCCGGTGCCGGCGGCGCTTGTGCCTATGCCGCTGGTCTGTGTGTCCCAATAGGCGTCGGTGACGACGCCGGAATCGTTCATCCCCACCAGTCCGCCGAACGCGCTGTTGCCGCTGACCGCGCCGGTGGCGTAGGCATGGGTGATGGAGCCGCGGTTATCGAACCCGACCAGGCCACCGATACTGTTGTCGCCGCTGACCGCCCCGGTGGCGTACGCATTGGTGATGGAGCCGCGGCTATTGGATCCGACCAGGCCACCGATACTGTTGTCGCCGCTGACGGTCGCCGTGGCGTAGGCGTTGGTGATGGTGCCGGAGGAATTACCGCCGACGAGGCCGCCCAGGGTGCCGGTGCCGGTCACGGTGCCGGCAGCATAGGCATCGGTGATAATGCCGGAATTGTTGACTCCAACCAGCCCGCCGGCATTGACGCCGCCATTGACCGTCCCGATGGCATAGGCGCCGGTGATGGTGCCCCAATTTTCCCCAACCAGCCCGCCGACTATGCCGTCGCTGCCGACCGTCCCGATGGCATAGGCGTCGGCGACCTGACCGTGGCTGTATCCTGCCAGCGCGCCGACATCGACGCGGCCCGTGACGGCGCTGCCGGTCAGGCCGATGTCGCGCAGTACGCCCGATGCGTAGCCGAACAGGCCGGCATAGGTGTTCGAGCCGATATCGACGGTCAGGTTCGCGATGGTGTGACCCAGGCCGGTGAAGCCGCCGCTGAAGCCGCTGATGCCGTTCAGTACGTTCGAGGCACCATCGGTCCCGAGCGGGATCCAGCCCGTGACGGACGAGGCATCGAGTGAGCCGGCCAGCGCGTAATTGCCCTGCAGCGCGGCGTCGGAGGCATTGATCCCCGCCACATCGCTCATGGAGTAAAGCAGCGTATAGGACGCGCCGTTGACGATGAGGCTGCCGCCCTGGGCCGACGTCGCCGTGCTGCCGTCGGCCTTGGTGAAGCCGAGCGAGCCGGTGAAGCCGAGCGAGGTCAGACCGAAGGAGAGATTGGTCGGATCGCTGTAGTCATAGGCGAGCGCGACCGATGTCGCGCCTTCGGCTTTGATCGGCGCATCGATATTGAGGGCGCCGCCGGAGAGCAGGCCGAGCGAGCCGCCATCCGCGATCGTGATGGCGTTCGACACGGTGATCGGATCGCCCGCGCCGGTGGTGATCAAGAGGCCCGCGCCGCTATAGCTCTGATCGACCGTGAAGCTGGAACCGGTGGTCAGATAGCCGGGCTGCGTCAAGGCGCCGACCACGCCGGATGCTGTACCGTCGCTTCCCGCAACGGCGTTCGCCGTGCTCTGCAGGGCCGCGAGGCTCGGGGCGGCCGAAAGCGTGGTCGCGCCGCTCCGCTCCGCCAGAAAGCCGCCATAAAGATCGACACCGGTCTGCGCCGGCGTGCCGGCCGTATAGGTGGAGGCGGCAAGCGTCGCCGCGTTCACCGCGCCGGTGGTGCTCTCGGTCGGTGTCGAGACCAGAAGATCATGGCCGTTGGCGACGCTGCCCGCCGGCAAGGCGACGTAATAATAGCCATTGGCTCCGATGGACGCCTGCGACAGCAGCGCGCCGCCCGAGTCCAGATCGACGACAGCCGCATTCGAGAGGATGGAGGCGAGGATATGGACGCCGGCATCCTTGTAGGCGGTGCCCGAGACCGCTTCGACGCCATTGGGGAAGAAGGTCGTCAGATACGGATAGAGACCCGTGCCGGTACCCCACACCGTGCCGTCGAATCCGCTGGGTAGTGCGCCTTGAAGCTGCGCCGTGGTCTGGCCGGTGCCGGCAGAACTGGACGACATGCCGCTGGTCTGCGTGTCCCAATAGCCGTTGGTGACCGTGCCGCCGTTCAGTCCGGCGAAGCCGCCAAGATCGGTATTGCCGTTGACGGCGCCGGCGGCATAAGCATTCGTGATCGTGCCGCCCGAGGCATTGTTCCCGACCAGCCCGCCGGCTGCGTCCCCGGTGCCGCCGCTGACCGCGCCCATGGCAAAGGCATTGGCGATCGCGCCGGAGTTTCGCCCCACCAGGCCGCCGACATCGGTGTTGGCATTGATCCAGTCCGTTGCATAGGCCTTGGTGATCGTGCCGCTATTGAGCCCCACCAATCCACCGACCTGCTGGTAACCGGTGACGTCCCCAGTGGCATAGACATCGGCAATCGAACCGGCATTTTGCCCGACCAGCCCGCCGACGTCGAAGAAACCGCCGAGATTCTCCGTGGCATAGGCATCGGCGACCGTGCCGGCGTTGTATCCGGCCAGCGCGCCGACGCCGCTGTTGCCGAAGATCAGGCCGAAGAGGCCGGTCAGGCCGATATCGCGAACCGTCCCGCTGGTATAGCCGAAGAGACCGATGTCATTGGCCGTGCCGTTGCCTACGGTCAGGTTTGTGATGGCGTGGCCGAGGCCGGTGAAATTGCCGGAGAAGCCGTTGCCGCTGTTCGAAACGTTCCCGGCGCCGTCGGTGCCGAGCGCCACCCATCCGGTCGTGCTGAAGGCATCGAGCGAGCCGGCCAGCGCATAATTGCCCGACAGGTTGCCGTTGATGCCCTGTATGTCGCTCATGGAATAGAGCAGCGTATAGGACGCGCTGTTGACGACGAGGCTGCCGCCTTGGGCCGAGGTGGCAGCGCTGCCATCGGCATTGGTGAAGCTGAGCGATCCGGTGAAGCCGGTCGCAGTCAGGCCGAAGGAAAGGTTGGCCGGGTTGCTGCTGTCATAGCCGAGCGCGACGGAGACGGCGCCTTCGGCCGTGATCGGAGCATCGATATCGAGCGCACCCCCCGAGATCAGCGCGAGCGAGCCACCGCTGGTGATCGTGATCGCGTTCGCGACGGTGATCGGATCGCCCGAACCGGTCTGCACGAACAGGCCGGCGCCGCTGTAAGTCTGATCGACCGTGAAGCCGGTGCCGGTCGTCAGATAACCCGGACCGAAAACGCCGGCGACCGTGGCGGTTGCGGTCGCATCCGTGCCGGCAACCGTGTCGGCGGTGCTCTTGAGGCTGGCGAGGCTAGGCGCCGCGGAGAGCAGCGTAGCGCTGGTCGCTTCCGACAGGAAGCCGCCATAGAGATTGACGTTGCTCTGGATCGTGTCGGCGCCGGCATAGGTCGAAGCCGCCAGCGTCGCGGCGTTCACGGCAATGGATCCCGCGGTCGGCGTCGAGACGAGAAGATTACTGCCGTTCGCGATCGCGCCGGCCGGCAGCGCGATGTAGTAATAGCCATTGGCGCCGGTGGTCGCCTGCCCCAGCAGCGCGCCGCCTGCATCGAGGTTGACCGTCACGGCACCGGACGAACCGGAGGCGGCGACGTTGACGGCCGCGTCCTTATAGGCCGTGCCCGAGACCGCCTGCACCCCATTGGGGAAGAAGCTCTTCAGATAGGGATAGAGCCCGGTGCCGGTGCCCCACACCGTGCTGTCGAAGCCGCTGGGCAGCGTGCCTTGAAGCTGGGCCGTGGTCTGGGCGGTGCCGCCACCGGCGCTGGAGGACGTACCGGTGGTCTGCGTATCCCAATAGCTGTTGGCGGCTGAGTTGCCGGAAGAGCTGTCGGCGAGCAGGCCATAGCCGCCGCTGCCGACCGCCCCCGTCGCATAGGCGTGGGTGATGGTGGTCCCGGAACCGCCCGCGACCAGAGCGCCGACACTCGAGCCGCCGCTGACCGCCCCCGTGGCATAGACGTTGTCGATGGTGACAACGTCGCCGTACGCGACCAACCCGGCGACATAGGTGTTGCCGCTGACCGCACCCGTGGCGTAGGCGTTCGTGACTGGGCCGCCCGCGGTACCAAGCAACCCGCCGACGCCGTTGTCGCCGCTGACATTCCCCGTGGCATAAGAGTCGGCGACAAGTCCGGCGTAGCCGGCCAGCCCGCCGGCATTGTTGCCGCTGCCGCCGGAGCCGCCATGGACCGCGCCCGTGGCATAGGCATCGATGATCGCGCCATCGGTGCCGCCGACCAGGTCTCCGACTTGGTCGCTGCCGCTGACCGAACCGCCGGCCACCCCGATGTCGCGAAGGGTGCCGCTGGCGTAACCGAAAAGACCAACATAATGCCGCGAGCCGAGATTGGCCGTCAGGTTCAAGACAGTGTGGCCGAGACCGGTGAAATTGCCCGCGAAGCCGTTGTTGATGGCGCCACCGGCACTGGTGGTCCCGATCGGGGCCCAGCTGCTTATGCTGGAGGCATCGAGATCCGTGGCGACCGCGTAATTGCCCGTCAAGGCGCCGGCGGTGTTGATCGCGTCCAGACCGCTCGCCGAATAAAGCAGCGTATAGGCCGCGCCGTCGATCGCGAGGCTGCCGCCCTGGCTCGCTGTCGCGACGCTGCCGTCGGCATTGGTGAAGCTGAGGCTGCCGAGGAAGCCGGCCGATGTCAGGCCGAAGGAGAGGTTCGTCGGATCGCCGGCGTCATAGCCGAGCGCGACCGAAACGGTGCCTTTGGCCGTGATCGGCGCATCGATATCAAGCGCGCCGCCGGAGATGAGGCCGAGCGAGCCGCCGCTCGCAATCGTGATGGCGCTCGAAACGGTGATCGGATCGCCGGCGCCGGTGATCACCAGCAGGCCGGAGCCGTTGACCGTCTGATCGACCGTGAAACTCGAACCGGTCGTCAGATAGCCGGGATTGGCGATGGCGGCGATCACGCCGGTGGCGGTTGTGTCCGTGCCTGCGACGGTGTTCGCCGCACTCTGGAAACTGGCAAGGCTCGGCGCGCCGGAAAGCGTGGTGGCGCTGGTGGTCTCCAAAAGGAAGCCGCCATAGAGATTGACGCCGGTCTGGATCGTATCGGCGCCGGCATAGGTCGAGGTGGCCAGCGTCGCGCCGTTGACGGCGACGGACCCCGTCGTCGGCACCGAGACCAAGAGATTGCTGCTATTCGCGATGCTGCCCGCCGACACGGCGATGTAATAGTAACCGTTGGCGCCGATGGCACCCTGGCCGAGCGGCACGCCGCCCGAATCCAGATCGACGGTTCCCCCGCTAGCGAGGTCGATGCCGGCATCCTTGTAGGCGGTGCCGCTGATCGCCTCGACGCCGGTCGGGAAGGAACTCTTCAGATAGGGATAGAGGCCCGTGCCGGTGCCCCAGGTCGAACTGCCGAAGCCGCCGGGCAGCGTGCCCTGGAGCTGGGCCGTGCTCTCGCCCGTGGCGGTGCCCATGGTCTGGCCGGTGCTGCCCGGGGCGACGGCGCTGCTTTGCCCGGTCGTGCCGACGTCCCAATAGGAATTGGAGAATGCGACTTGGGTGTTATTGCTTCCGACCAGGCCGCCGCTGGCGGTATGCCCGACCACGGCGCCGGCCGCATAGCTGTTCGAAATGGACAACGGGAAGCTGAGCGAGACGCCGACAAGGCCGCCGGCATTGTCGCCGGTGACGGACGACAGGCTGTAGGAGGACGTGATGGATTGCGAGCCGCCGACCAAGCCATTCGCCAAGCCAACGAGGCCGCCGACGCGGCTGCCGGTGCCGGTGCTGGACACCGTGACGTCGGTAAAAGAGGACGTGATCGCACCGATTTCGACGCCGGCGATGCCGCCGAGATCGGCGGAGTTGTTGTCGGTGACCGACCCCGTGACGCTCACGCCGGAGATGGTTCCGCTCAGTTGAAGGCCCACCAGGCCGCCGGTGACGCTCCCTCCGGTGATCTGGACATTTGTCAGCGCCAGATTCTCGACCAGCGCGCCGCCGTCCAAGCCCCCGAAAAGCCCAACCCCCTGAATGTCCGTGGTTCTGTCGATGATGAGACCGCCGATGGCGTGGCTCTGGCCGTCGAAAACGCCTGTGAAGGCGGTCGTTTCGTTGCCGATCGGCGTGAAGCCCTGGCCGGAATTCCAGCTTGCCGTTCCCGAGGCATCGATGTCGCGGCCGAGTGCGTAGCGGGCGGAGAGATTGTTCTGGACGTTCTGCAGGTCGGTGAGGCTGTTCACCAGCATGATGCTGTCGAGCGTGGCACCGCCGGCGACGTCGCCGCTGAAATTCGTCTGCGTCGCCGACGTGTATTTCGTGCCGTTGACCGTCGTGCTGTCGCCGGTCGGATCGTAGTAGATCGAAACGACGCCGCTGGTGGATATCTTGTCGCCGCTGCCGAACGTCGCCGTGCCGCTGCCGGTGCCGGTGTCGTCGGCATGCAGCGTGACCGCGCCGCCGCCGCTGCTGGTGACGTTCGCGTTGACGTTCACATTGCGATAGGCGTTCAGCGTCAGCGAATGGCCGGAGGACCAGCTCACCGCGTCGTTGACGTTGACGTCGCCAGCGCCGGAGGTGTTGACCGTTCCAGCGGAGCTGCTGATCGTGACGTCCGTGGTCGCCAGATTGGACGACAGCACCGCGCCCGTGATGTCGCCGCCGGACGCGGCGACGGTGAAATCGGCCGGGTCGATCAGCCATTTGCCGTCGATGCCGGAGAACGCGTCGGTCAGGATCCGCGCGGCGTCGAGGACATGAAGGTGCAGGCCCGAGGTTTCGACGAAGCCGCCCGTGCCGCCGTCGCCGCCCTTCGCGCTGATCGTGCCGCCGATGGTCGCCGTGTCCGACGCGACGATGGAGACATTGCCGCCGGTCGCGCCCGGCGCGACGGCCGAGGCGTCGACGCTCCCGCTTTGGACGATATTCTGGGCCCGCACGGTGACCGCGCCGCCGGAGCCGTCGGCATTCTGCGCGGCGACCGTTCCGCCGACCGTCGCCGTTCCGCCGGCGGTCAGCCAGACATGGCCGCCGACGGTCGCCGTGCCGGTAGCGGAAACCAGCCCGCCGCGATTCTTGGCGAGGTCGTAGACGTCGCCGCCGGCCGCCGCCAGCTCGGCCTGCGCCGCCTTCACCGTGCCGGAATTGGTGACCGCGCCCGTGCCGCCCGAAACCGCGATCCGCGAATCCCCGCCCACCGGCTGCAGGACGATGCGATTGCCGGCCGCCAGGCCCACCGTGCCGTTGGGCGCGTTGATCGTCCCGCTATTGCCGACCGAGCGGCCGACCAGGATGGCGTCGCCGCTCTTGGACGTGATCGTTCCGGCATTAACCACGTTGCCGGAAGACGTGCCGCTCGCGATCAGCGGACCGCCGCCGAGAAAGCTGCTGTTCGAGATATCGCGCGTCGAGGCGACGAAGCTGCCGTTCGTCACCACCTTGCCGCCAGGGCCGATGACGATGCCCTGCGGATTGATCAGATACACCGATCCCGTGCCGCCCAGCGTGCCGTAGATCTGGGAGAGGTTTCCGCCGGTCACACGGTTCAGCGTCGACCCGGAGCCGTTGTTGAAGAAGACGCTGTTGCCGGCGCCGATGGAAAAGCTCCGCCAATTGATGATGCCGGCGCCGGTCGATTGGTTAACCGTGATGTTGTTGGCGCCTGCTTGGATCGAACCCTTGCCCAGCACATATTTTCCATCGCCGGGCAGGGCGCCGCCTCCGGCCAGGGCGGGATGGGTGACGGCCAGAAACGACGCCGAGCACAGGAGCGCGGCGAGAAGAGCGCGCACGCGCCCGTTCGCGATCTTAAGCCTGGGATTGATGACGTGAAGGTTCGCACACGGAGTATCAGCCGACTGCGCGATCCTTACCCCTTGTAAGTGCCCCACCCCTACGCCCCAAAATACTGTGCCCCTGTAAGCGAAATGCAACCGCACAGAGAGCTCGTCTTGCGCCCGCCATATGCGATTTGCCCTGCTCTTACCGGCGACCCAATCCCAACTGCCCGGCCAAATCTCATCCACTCTACAATCATTTTGTAGAGCTAAAAAGACAGAAACGATCCGAACAGGTTAGAGAAATCATTTTTCGGTTAGCGTGCCCCCGGCGGGCAGTTGTTGCTTACGCCTATCGGAATTTGCGGCCCTCCATTGACGATGTGCCGGCGAAGATTAAGTGCGCGACGCGCGTGTCAGTCAGTCGGATGGGGCCATGCGACACAGCACGATCGATTTTTAAGCGCTCCGATACCTCCTGGTCTCTGCGGAGAAGGGAAAGCTTCGGCGCGCCGCCGTCGAACTCGGGATCGAAACAGCTTCCCTTAGCCGAAGGGTGCAACGTGTCGAAGACGAGTTGGGACTGACGGTCTTCGAGCGTGGTCACAACGGATTGCGGGTGACCCGCGGTGGGGCGGCGGTTCTGACCCGTGCCCGGCGCCTGCTGGCCGACCTGGTAACTCTGAAAGAAATCGGCATGGCTGCCGCCCTGGGCGCGGGTGGCGAGATTCGCCTTGGTATCCGTCTGCCGTCGGTGGGAGAGCCGGTCCAGGGTCTGCTGACGGAGTGGCGCCAGAGCTTTCCCGAGGTCGAGCTGAGACTATTCGAGCTGAACGAGCGCGACATCATGATCGGGATGGAAGATGGCCGGCTGGATGTCGCGTTCATGACCAAACACACGCTATAGCCGCGCGCGGTCGCCGAGCCCCTCTATCGGGAACAGATCCTCGCGGCCCTTCCGAAGGGGCATCGGCTCGCCCGGCATCGCGAGCTGACATGGGAAGACCTTCGTGGGGAAACGTCTCTTGTCCAGGGTTGGGAGGAAAGCCAGACCGCGCGGGAGTTCTATTCGACCTTTTTGGGCAGCGGGGTGCGGTATTCAAGTCATGCTGCCTCCAAACAGTCCGTCCTCGGCCTGGTGGCGGCCGGCTTCGGCGTCACCCTTGTGACCGGCGCGCAGGCTCAGGTTCGGATTCCGGGATTGGTCTTCCGGCCAATCGCGGAGGAGAACGCCCATCTGGAGGTCGAACTCGTATGGGTGGCCGAGAAGGAGGATTCCGTCGTTGGACGGTTCGTCTCCTTCATGAAGAAGATTGCCCGGACCAGGGAGCTCGTTTAGAAGACAAGTGCGTCTCGCGGCTACGTCCGCCAGCCGCAATTGCTCGGTGACATCGCTGAAAAATCGTGTCACGCATGTGCCACATAAATTCGGCTAAGTCTTTGAAACTGTAGTGAAGCAAACTCAACGCGCGACTGAACGAAAACGCTAGGATTTCCGCGGTTTTCCTCTTCTGAAGTGTCCACTCATAACGGTCTGGTCGCTGGTTCGAATCCAGCCGGGCCCACCGCAATCACAATTCGTGGTGTTTTGGACCTTATGTGGCGACACACGTCCGCTATCGGCCCAACGAAGACTTTTACAGGGCTGCTCAATACATGCGCCCGACGTCGCTTCTTAGAGCCGATCCACGAAGTTTGGATTCATGTTGAGGGATTTGGCTTTGTGAGGCGCCGGAGCATGATGCGGACCATGGCGAGACGGATGAAGGCCGCGACGGTGTTTGCATAGCGTTCGAAGTCGCGGCAAAGGCGTCGATTGCGGCTGATCCAGGCGAAGGTTCTCTCGACCACCCATCGTTTGGGCAAGACAACGAAGCCCTTTGCGATGTCGGATCGTTTGACGATCTCGATCTTCCACGTGCCGGTTCTTGCGGCAGCGGCGCGAACGCGTGGCCCCCGATAACCGCCATCGGCGTAGATGCGCTCGATGAAGGGAAACAGCGCCCGCGTCCGTTTGTCGAGCACCAGCGCCGCGCCGTCGCGGTCCTGGATGCCGGCGGAATGAACGGCAACGCTCAGCAACAGACCGAGCGTGTCGACAAGGATGTGGCGCTTGCGGCCCGTAACCTTCTTGCCCGCATCGAAGCCCTGCGGATCGAGGCTTTTGCCCCTTTTTGAGCCGCCTTGGCGCTCTGGCTGTCGATGATGGCCGCGGTCGGGCTGGCCTCGCGGCCTTCCTTCTCGCGCACCGCCACATAGAGCGCATGGTGGATGCGCTCCAGCGTGCCGTCCCAATCCCACAGCATGAAATAGAAATGCGCCGTGCTCTTCGGCGGCAGGTCTTTGGGCAGCGCCTTCCACTGGCAACCGGTCGAGAGCACATAGAAGATCGCGTTCAGAACTTCACGAACATCGATCTCGCGCCGACGGCCGCCGCGCTTGGCGGGCGGAATCAGCGGCGCGATCAACGCCCACTCCGCATCCGTCAAATCGTTGGGATACCGCAATCCAACCAGCGCCGCCGCCCGGCGATGCTCCGGCTTCCACATCTGGTGCCTCCTTCCGAATCAGGCACCGTCACAGAATCACAACCGATTCCCTCGATTCAATAACTTCCTGGATTGGCTCTTAACATTGAATCCGCTTACAACGTCAGCAAAATAAGTCACCAATAACGACCTGGGCGTCGTGCTGAACTTGTTTCAGATGGTCTTTGCTGCGGAAGCTTTCCGCATAAATCTTGTAGACGTCCTCGGTTCCTGACGGCCGCGCCGCGAACCATCCGCTATTCGCCACCACCTTGATTCCGCCGAGTGGCTGGTTGTTACCAGGCGCCCGCGTCAGTTTTGCCGTTATCGCCTCGCCGGCGAGTTCTTTCGCGACGAACTGCTCGGGAGTGATCTTTGCAAGCCGAGCCTTCTGTTCGGCCGAAGCCGGTGCATCGATCCTCTGATACAAGGCATTTCCGAGATCAAGAGTTGCGGAGTTATAGAATCGGTTGGGATCGTGGCCACTTCGCGCGGTGATCTCGGCGGCCAGCAGGCCCATGATCAGTCCATCCTTGTCCGTCGTCCAGACCGATCCGTCTCGCCGCAAAAAAGAGGCGCCGGCACTCTCCTCGCCGCCGAAGCCCAGCGATCCATCGAGCAAGCCGGCACTGAACCATTTGAATCCGACCGGCACCTCGATGAGCTTGCGCCCGAGCTTTGCCGCGACGCGATCGATCATCGCGCTGGAGACCGCCGTCTTGCCGACCGCACTGTCGCCGCGCCAGCCCGGGCGATTGGCATACAGATAGAAAATCGCCGCTGCGAGGTAGAAATTCGGATTCATTAGTCCGCTTGATGGACAGACGATGCCATGGCGGTCCGCATCCGTGTCATTGGCGAAAGAGATATCGAACTTGTCGCCCATCGCAACCAGCCGCGTCATGGCATAGGGCGACGAGCAATCCATCCGGACTTTTCCGTCCCAGTCGACGGTCATGAAGCGGAATGTCGGATCGACGGCATCATTCACAACTGTCGCGGCAATTTTGTAACGCTCGATGATGGGTTGCCAATAATGAACGGCGGCCCCTCCCAAGGGATCGATGCCTATACGCACACCTGCCGAACGGATCGCTTCCATGTCCACCACATTGGCAAGATCGGCGACGTAGGGCGCGATGTAGTCATGGGCGTGAACGAAGGCCATCTGGCGCGCGCGCGGATAGGGGATGCGTTGCACGCCGGCAAGCTTGCCGACGAGGAATTCGTTGGCGCGCTTCTCGATCCAGCTCGTGATGTCGATATCGGCCGGTCCGCCATTGGCGGGATTGTATTTGAAGCCACCTTCGTCGGGCGGATTGTGGGAAGGGCTGATGACGATTCCGTCCGCCAGTCCCGTCTTGCGGCCTCGATTGTAGGTGAGGATGGCGTGGCTGATGACAGGCGTCGGCGTGTAGCCGTCGTGCTGATCGATCATCGTCTCCACGCCGTTTGCCGCGAGCACTTCGATGGCGCTGGCGAAGGCGGGCTCCGACAGGGCGTGGGTGTCCATTCCCAGGAACAGCGGTCCATCGATGCCGGCATGGCGGCGGTACAGGCAAACCGCTTGCGCAATTGCCAGAATGTGAGTCTCGTTGAAGGCTGCGGCGAATGCCGAGCCGCGGTGTCCCGACGTGCCAAAGGCAACGCGCTGGGATTTGATGCCCGGGTCTGGTACCAGCGTGTAATAGGCGGTGACCAGTCGGGGGATGTTGGTCAGCAGCGAGGCCGGGACCGACTTGCCGGCGAGTGGACTGATATTCTCCGACATGTCCTGCTCCGCGTCAAAATGGCCGCCATGAAAGGTCTTCGGTCAACACGTAGATCGTGATCGCACCCAGACAGAGAATAAGCCCAACCCAAAACAGCGGCGAATGATGTATGCGCCGCCAGTCGCGCCGATGCGCAGGCTTTGGTGCATCCCCATGATGGCTATGCGCGTTCATGCGCCGACCGTCTGATTTTGGAACGCGTATCGCAGTTTCGTCATCACCTTCAGATACCCGCAATGTCGGCTTTCAACTGACCGAACTGTTCTCGTGTTATTTCTCCGCGGGCATACCGTTCGTTGAGGATATCACGCGCTTCCTTGCGAGGTTGCCCGTCGTATTTTCGATGCGCGCGGTATGTGTAGCCCCAATTTCCGATATTCGAGAACATCAGAAAAATGAAACCGAGCCAGATAAACCAGCCCCAACCGAAGAACCAATCGTTCAAACCGCCATGAATCATTTGATATTCCTCAACTTCGAAATTGTGTGCGTCTCTTCCGGATACGGATTGCGGCACCTGCCGCCGCCTAAGATGCTTTCTGCAATCGCAGATCGCCATAGTGTTCGTGGAAAGTCTTTTCATAAAGCGGATCGACCGTCGTCGACGGATCGTATGCCGGGCTGTCCTTGACCTTCTGGCGATCGGCGCCGAGGTTCACACGCCTATCGGCCCATTCGATCTTTCGCACCGACATCGGCGAGACGAGCACCTTCTTGCCTGGCCACCAGTTCTTCGTATCGACGACGAGGTAATGAATACTCCAGTCATCGTCCTCGACGAGGAAATCCTCGACATGCCCGATCTCGCCGTCGCTGGCGAGAATATGATAACCGGTGACCTCAGTCGCGCTGCGCAGGGCAGGATCGTCCTGGCTTCGCCGGTCATCGTCGATTGCTTTTTCTCTTTGCATCAATTCCGGGGACGGCGGCGCCGTGCCGGGCAGATAGCCGCCTCCATAGCCAACCATCCCCATAAAGGAGCCGCTGCCCCAATAGGGAGACCAGCCGTAGTAGTCGTAGATGCTGGCTTCCGACTGCCGCGACACCGGTCTGTCGGTCTCGACGTCGGGACACTCTTGGACCTGCTGCTTGGTCAACCTCACTGAGAACTGGCGTCCGATATGGCTGACGTCTGCCAAGGCGCTCGGAGGAAGCAAGACTCGATGGCCGGGAAGCCAATTGCCGGTATCGATCACCAGCCAGCGAACCAGCCAAGTGGCGTCGTCAAACAGGAAGTCGCTGACAGTACCGATGAGGCCGTCGCTGGCATGAATGGCATAGCCGCTAATTTCCGATTCACGCCTCAACATCTCGATATCCTCGGTTCGATGCGACACAGGTAGGGTCGCGGTTCCTCCACTTGCTTCATGACCGGGCGATTGCGCGCTTTGTGCGGCGCCGAAAGATCATGACAGCGGCGATTGCGGAGCGACCGCATGCAGTGAACCACTCCGTAGGAGAATGCCCGGCGGGGAACAAAGTTTCTCGGCGCCGCATTACTTCGCTTCCACGCGAATGCCGCGCCGCGATTTTCTCGGCACACGCACATTTGGTGATCTTCCCGTCTCATTCCGATACGGTCCCGGTCATGAGTGCCCCACAACCGATCTCCCAAGCCGGACTAGACACGCTGCAGCGCGAGATATTCGAGTATTTTGTTCGTGAGGCGAACCCCGCCAACGGCCTAATCATCGACAAGACGGAGGCCGGCTCGCCCGCCAGCATTGCTGCGACGGGATTGGCCCTTGCCAGCTATCCGGTCGGAGTCGACCGCGGTTTTTGGACACGCAGCGCCGCGGTGGCGCGAACGCTGACGACGCTGCGCTTCTTCTCGAACAGTCCGCAGGGGCAGGAGTCGGACGTCACGGGCTATCGCGGGTTCTATTATCATTTCCTCGACATGCAGACCGGCCGGCGCATGTGGAACTGCGAACTGTCGACGGTCGATACGGCGTTCCTGCTGGCCGGCGCGCTGACAGCCGCAGCCTATTTCGACTCCGAGATGGCCGAGGAACGGGAAATCCGTGATCTCGCCGACGCGCTCTACCGGCGATGCGATTGGGCTTGGGCGCAGAACGGAAAAGAAACTGTGACTCATGGATGGCGGCCCAAAAGCGGGTTCATCCCGTATCGATGGGAGGGCTATGACGAAGCGTTGTTGCTATATGTCCTTGGGCTGGGCTCCCCCACGCATCCTTTGTCACCAAACAGCTACGACGCGTGGCTCTCCACCTATCGATGGGAGCACTGTTACGGATACGACTACGCTATGCAGGGCCCTAGTTCACGCACCAGCTGTCGCACGTCTGGATCGACTTCCGGGGCATCCAGGACGCCTTCATGCGGGCCAAGGGAATCGACTATTTCGAAAACAGCCGGCGCGCCATCTACGTGCAGCAGCGGTATGCCATTGAAAATCCCCGCAAGTTCGCCGGCTATGGGGAGCACTGCTGGGGGATCACCGCAAGCGACGGGCCTGGTCCCGAAACACTCAAATTGGACGGCGTCGAACGGGAGTTCTTCGATTACCTCGGACGCGGCGTTCCCTATGGACCAGACGATGGCATGATCGCGCCTTGGGCGGTGCTCGCCTCCTTACCATTCGCGCCGGAGATCGTGCTCCCGGCAGTCGACCTCTTCATTAACGAAGCCAAGCTGAAGGACGCCGGCAGCTATGGCTTCAAGGCGTCGTTTAATCCGACACACCGAGCAAGGTCTGGCGATCCGGGCGGTTGGTGGATTTCACCAAGGCATTTCGGGCTCAACCAAGGCCCAATAGTATTGATGATCGAGAATTATCGCACCGGATCGCCCTGGCGATTGATGCGCGGCTGTCCTTATGTCCGAAAAGGGCTGCAGCAGGCTGGGTTTGGTGGCGGATGGCTGGCCGAGGACGCGACGGTCTTGCCGAGCGAGCGGCGATGAACTCAATTTGGGCGGGATTGAACAAAACCGCCTGTGTCATGACTCATTTGTAAGCTCGCCAAGCCTCTTTACCCTGCGGCACAATCGTCGGCTTCGGAACTTCGCCGCTTACTGTCCGTTTCCACAGCGACTCTCGATAAGACGACCTGAATGTTGATCGGCCGCACCCATCTGGCGGCACAGCAACCGACAGTTCACGCCACGACAAAAGCTCTCAAGGTGGTCATCGAGGCCAGGTGTCCTTGGGATACCGCACTCTCGAGGGCGCGCGCGGCCGATGACGGCGACAATACCATCGACAAAGGGCGAAGCGGTGCGAAGGGCGGGGTCAATCACCTGCTTGTTTTTGGACATTGGCGGCGTGCTGCTTACCGACGGGTGGGACCGCCATGCTCGCAAGCGGGCGGCGCTTCACTTCAAGCTGGAGCGGATCGGGTTCGAGGATCGCCATCAACTGACATGGAACACATACCAGTTGGGAAAACTTACGCTCGACGAGTATCTGAGCCGAGCTGTTTTCCACGAGCCGCGGCCGTTTACCCGGGCCCAGTTCCGGCGGTTCATGTTTGCGCAATCGAAGCCATATCCCGCGATGATCGAACTGGTTGCTCAGCTCAAGGCTCGGCACAAATTGAAAATAGCCGTTCTCAGCAATGAGGGGCGCGAGCTGAATGCCTATCGTATTCGAAAATTCAGGCTGGACGGATTTGTCGATTTCTTCATTTCGTCCTGCTTCGCCCATCTCCTAAAGCCGGACATAGAAATTTTTCGGCTGGCACTTGACGTCGCCCAGGTGCCCGCGCGCAGGGTTGTCTATATCGAGAATACGCCGATGTTCACGCAGATCGCGGAGGACTTGGGAATCCGAAGCATCCTACATACCGACTTTGAATCCACGCGCGCGAGACTGGTCTCTTTTGCATTGCAGGCTTGTAAAGGGGGCACCGGTGCAATCGGCTAGCTCCTGTATTCTGTCCGTCAATGGCGGCTCCTCGAGCATCAAATTCGCGCTGTTCGAGGCTGCTGACCCACTCCGTCGGATTTTGGAAGGCGCGATCGAGCGTATTGGGCTACCGGATGCGGCTTTACGCGTGGCGGGTGCGAACCCGGCAGACAATATCTCGTGTCCAGTTTCCGTACCGGACCACAGAGCCGCCGCCGCCGCCCTCGTCGATTGGATCGAAGAACGCGTCGGGCGCGAGAGTTTGGTCGCGGTCGGCCATCGTGTCGTGCATGGTGGCCCGAAATACTTCAAGCCGGAGCGCATCACGCCTGACGTGATCGTGGAGTTACGGCGGTTGAGCCCGCTAGATCCGGAACATATGCCCGAAGAGCTTCTGTTGGCCGAGGTATTTCAGCGGCAGTTCGCCAGCGTACCCCAGGTCGCATGCTTCGACACGGAATTTCATCACGACCTGCCGCGTGTCGCCCGATTGCTACCGATCCCCCGCCGCTATGAAGCGCAAGGCGTGCGGCGTTATGGATTTCACGGGCTGTCTTACGCGTTCCTTATGGAGAAGCTGGCTCGGATGGATGGCATGGAGGCATCACAGGGCCGCGTCGTCCTCGCGCATCTGGGCAGCGGCACCAGTCTGGCAGCGGTGCACGGCGGAAAGTCCCAGGATACAAGCATGAGCTTCACGCCGACGGCTGGCGTCCCGATGGCGACGCGATCCGGCGATCTCGATCCAGGCTTGATCGGGTATCTGGCGCGGACCGAGCAAATGAGTCCGCTGCGCTTCGAGACGATGGTCAATCTAGAATCCGGGCTGCTCGGGATATCCGAAACCAGTTCCGACATGCACGACTTGCTGAAGTGCGAGGTACAGGATGTGCGGGCTGCGGAAGCCGTTGCTTTGTATTGCTATCAGGTCAAGAAATGGATTGGCGCGTTCGCGGCGGCATTGGGCGGCGTCGACATCTTGGTGTTCGCGGGTGGTATCGGCGAGAACGCCCCGGCCGTGCGCTCCCGGATCGTCGATGGGCTCGAATTTCTCGGAATTGATCTTGATCAGACGCTCAATGCACACAATGCGCCACTCATTTCATCGAATGGCGGACGGGTGAAAGTTCGTGTCATCCGCACTGACGAGCAGCTGATGATTGCACGGTCGGTTGCTCGCCTTCTCGGCACAATTCAGGAAACCCGAATATGAAGATCGACACGCTCAGTGCGGAATTGCTTCACAGGATCGACGCCTATTGGCGCGCCGCCAACTATCTGTCGGTTGGACAGATCTATCTCTACGACAATCCGCTTCTGCGTGAGCCATTGAATCTATCTCACATAAAGCCGCTGATCGTCGGTCATTGGGGCACGGTGCCCGGGCGGGATTTCATCTACGCGCATTTGAACCGAATCATCAAGAAATACGACATCAACATGTTTTACGTCGCCGGTCCCGGTCATGGCGGCGCCGCGATTGTCGGAAATGTCTACCTTGAGGGCACCTGGAGCGAAGTCTATCCGAATATCACCCAGGACGAAGCCGGGCTGAAGAAGCTGTTCAAGCAGTTCTCGTTTCCCGGTGGGATTTCCAGTCATGTCGCGCCGACGACGCCGGGCTCGATTCACGAAGGGGGCGAGTTGGGGTATTCGCTCAGTCACGCGTTCGGGGCGGTGTTCGACAATCCCGATCTGGTCGTCGCCTGCGTCATCGGGGACGGTGAGGCGGAGACCGCATCCTTGGCGACCTCGTGGCACTCCAACAAGTTTCTCGATCCCGCGACTGATGGCGCCGTGCTGCCTATCCTCCACCTCAACGGATTCAAGATCAGCAATCCGACGGTGCTGGCACGTATCGACCGCGACCAGCTCGAGCAGTTTTTCCGCGGTTGCGGCTGGACGCCCTACTTCGTGGAGGGCGACGACCCCGCACAGATGCATCAGCTCATGGCGGCCACGCTCGACCAGGCCGTCGAAGACATCCGGCGCATTCAGAAGAGCGCAAGATCGGCCGGAAAGGTGGCCCGGCCAAGCTGGCCAATGATCGTCCTCAGGTCGCCAAAGGGCTGGACGGGGCCGAAATTCGTCGACGGCCTGCAAATTGAAGGTTCGTTCCGCTCGCACCAGGTTCCGCTCATCGTGGATGCCGAGCATCCCGATCACGTCGGGCTGCTGGAGAGCTGGATGAAAAGCTACAGGCCCGAGGAACTGTTCGATGGCGAGGGCCGGCTGATGCCGGAATTGGCCGAACTGGCCCCGGAGGGCACGCGTCGGATGGGGGCCAATCCGCATGCCAATGGCGGCCTTTTGCTGCGCGACCTGCGCATGCCGGATTTTCATACCCATGCCGTGAGCGTGCCCTCGCCGGGCGCGGTCGATGCCCAGGATACGCGCGTATTGGGAAAATTCCTGCGCGACGTCGAAAAGCTCAATCAGGACCAGCGCAATTTCCGCATCTTCGGGCCGGACGAAACAATCTCGAACCTGCTCGACGCGGTGTTCGAAGTCACCAATCGGCAGTGGGACGCGCAAACGGCCGAAAACGACGAATTCCTCGCCCCTGATGGTCGTGTACTCGACTCGATGCTCAGCGAAAACCAGTGCGAGGGCTGGCTCGAAGGCTATCTGCTGACCGGCCGGCATGGGCTTTTCAACAGCTATGAGGCGTTCATCCGGATCGTGGATTCGATGTTCAGCCAGCACGCCAAATGGCTCAAGGTCACGGCGGAGCTGCCGTGGCGGCGGAAAATCGCCTCGCTGAACTATTTGCTCGCATCGCATGTCTGGCAGCAGGACCACAACGGCTTCACGCATCAGGATCCCGGCTTCCTCGATCATGTCATCAACAAAAAGGCCGATGTCGTGCGTGCCTATCTGCCGCCCGACGCGAACTGCCTGCTGTCGGTCGTCAGCCACTGCTTGTGCAGCCGCGACTATGTCAACGTTGTTGTGGCCGGCAAACACGCGCTCCCGCAATGGCTCACTATGGACGAGGCAGTCGTGCATTGCACCGAAGGCATCGGCATCTGGCAATGGGCGAGCAACGACCAAGGCTGCGAGCCGGATGTGGTCATGGCCTGTTGCGGTGACACGCCGACGCTGGAGGTCTTGGCCGCCGTTTCGATCCTGCGGAAGCACCTGCCGGATCTCAAAATCCGGGTGATCAACGTCGTGGACCTGATGAAGCTGCAGTCGGCGAGCGAGCATCCGCACGGGCTGAATGAAGTCGACTACGACGGACTCTTCACCAAGGACAAGCACATCATATTCGCCTTCCACGGCTATCCATCGCTGGTTCACCGCCTAACTTATCGCCGGTCCAATAGCAATCTTCACGTTCGTGGCTACAACGAGGAGGGCACGATCACCACGGCCTTCGACATGCGCGTGCAAAACAAACTGGACCGCTTTCATCTCGTTCAAGACGTGATCGACCGGTTGCCGCAACTGGGCAGCAAGGGCGCCTACCTGAAGCAGCAGATGCAGGACAAGCTCATCGAGCACAAAGAATTCATAGACCGGCATGGCCAGGATTTGCCGGAGATTCGGAATTGGAAGTGGGGCGCTATCCCTGCGCAAAAGTGTTTAGATGGCAAGCGCGCCGTGACGAGCGTATAGCGGCGCTCGATTGGTGGAATTCGCCATGCAAGACAAATCCAAATCCACGAATGTCGGTGCCGTCATATCGGTGCGCGGCAGCGTCGTGGATGTGAGGTTCGATGAACACCTGCCGCCCGTTTATTCGATGTTGCGTGCCGGAACGGAAAAACAGATCGCGATCGAGGTGCTGGCACAGCGCGACGCGTATTGCGTGCGCGGCATCGCGCTGACGCCGACCCAAGGTCTCGCGCGCGGCATGCCGGTTGAGGACACCGGAGGACCTTTGGATGCGCCGATCGGTAAGCCGATTCTCGGTCGGATGTTCGATGTCTTTGGCGCTACGATCGACCGTGGACCGGCGCTGTCCGGCGTCCAGTGGCGCTCTGTGCACAATGCGCCGCCGTCCCTGGCGCGGCGTTCGACCAAGTCGGAAGTCTTCGAAACCGGTATCAAAGTCATCGATGTGCTCGCGCCCCTGGAGCGCGGCGGCAAGGCGGGGCTGTTCGGCGGCGCCGGCGTCGGCAAGACGGTGCTCCTGACGGAAATGATCCACAACATGATCGGCCATCAGAAGGGTGTCAGCATCTTCTGTGGTATCGGCGAACGGTGCCGTGAGGGCGAGGAGCTTTATGAGGCGATGAAGGACGCCGGGGTCCTGCCGAACATGGTGATGGTCTTCGGCCAGATGAACGAACCGCCCGGCGCCCGATTTCGCGTCGGCCACGCGGCGCTGACGATGGCCGAGTATTTTCGCGACGACCAGCACCGCGACGTCCTGCTGCTCGTCGACAATATCTTCCGCTTTATTCAGGCGGGCATGGAGGTGTCCGGCCTGATGGGCCAGATGCCGTCGCGACTCGGCTATCAGCCGACGATGGGTACCGAGCTGTCAGGGCTGGAGGAGCGCATCGCGAACACCGACACCGGCGCCATCACCTCCATTCAGGCCGTCTATGTTCCGGCGGACGATTTCACCGACCCCGCGGCTGTGCATACGTTTTCGCATCTCTCCGCAGCAATCGTGCTCTCGCGCAAGCGAGCAAGCGAAGGACTTTTCCCGGCCGTCGATCCTCTGCAATCGAATTCCACGATGGCCACGCCAGGGATCGTCGGCGAACGCCATTACGATTTGGCGCAGGAAATCCGGCGAACGCTGGCGCAATATGCCGAACTCAAGGACATCATTGCCATGCTCGGTCTCGAACAGCTATCGCCGCAGGACCGCAGCGTGGTCAACCGCGCCCGCCGGCTGGAGCGCTTTCTCACGCAACCGTTTTTCACGACCGAACAGTTTACCGGCCTCAAGGGCAAGCTCGTTCCTCTCAAGGATGCGTTGGATGGTTGCGAGCGCATCCTCCACGACGAATTCAAGGACTATCCCGAAAGCGCGCTCTATATGATCGGAACGATCGACGAGGCCAAGGCGAAATCCCAGGCACCGAAAAAGCCGGACACCTCCGCGCCGAAAACCGTGGCGTTATCGCCCCCTCCGGCAAAGCCGCACGCAAAGGTGGAACATGCCGTCGCAACGCATGAATCTTAAGGTGCTCCTGCCTTTTCAGGTGTTCGCGGAGAAGCCGGGCGTGTCGCGTATCGTCGCGGAAACGCGGCAAGGCGCGTTCGGGCTTCTCCCGCACCGGCTGGACTGTGTCGCGGCGCTCGCGCCAGGGATTTTGACGTACGAGACCGATGCCGATGGCGAAGTTTTCGTGGCCGTAGATGAAGGCGTGCTCGTCAAAACCGGCCTGGACGTGCTCGTCTCCGTGCGCCGTGCGCAGGATGGGGCGGATCTCGGCCAGCTGCGCGCGGCGGTCGAGCGCGATTTTTTAACCCTCGACGAACGCGAGAAGAGTGTACGCACGACCTTGGCGAAAATGGAAAGCGACCTCGTCCGCCGCATGGCATCGCTTCACGATGACTGACGCCCCGCAATCCAAGACTCCCGCACCGACGCTTGGCGAGGAAGTGGGCGCCAAGGCGGAGCGCAAGCTCAGGGCGCGACGCAACGCGGCGCACGGCGTCTGGTTCGGTCTGGGAATGATGGGGTTGGTCGGCTGGTCGGTGGCGATTCCCACGCTGCTCGGCGCGGCGCTCGGCATCTGGCTGGATCAGCATTTTCCAGGCAGGCATGCCTGGACGCTGGCGTTGCTGGTGGCGGGGCTTGCGATTGGCTGCTTCAATGCCTGGCATTGGGTGACCAAGGAAGGCAACGCGATCGAGGACGAACAGGATGACGGCGATGCATGACGTCTTATTTCTGGCGGCGGCGACGGCGGCAGGCATGTTGCTTGGCGCGATCTTCTTCGGTGGACTGTGGTGGACGGTGCGCAGGGGGGTGTCGTCGCAATCGCCGGCGCTTTGGTTCTTCGGCAGCCTGATGCTGCGCATGAGCATCGCATTAATCGGCTTTTTGTTCGTCGGAGGCGACGACTGGAAACGATGGCTCTTTTGTCTTCTCGGCTTCGTCCTGGCGCGCCTCGCCGTGCAGCGGCTGACGCGGCCGTCGGGAGCGGGCCGAGCCCGCTTGGCGCCGGGGGCCGGCTATGCACCTTAGTCCGGACCAGATCGTCTACTGGCAATACGGCTTTCTCAAGCTGAACGGCACGATCGCATTCACCTGGGCGCTGATGCTCGTGCTGACCCTCGGCTCGGCGCTGGTTACGCGCAAGCTCTCCATGGATTTGAATCGTTCCCGCTGGCAGAACCTTCTGGAGATCGTCGTCACCGGTATCGAAAAGCAAATCGAAGACGTCGGCCTGCGCCATCCGGAAAAATACATTGGTTTTCTGGGAACACTCTTTCTCTTCATCGCCTTGGCCAGCCTCTGCACCATCATTCCCGGCTACGAACCGCCGACCGGTTCCCTGTCGACCACGGCGGCGCTCGCGCTGTGCGTGTTGGTGGCGGTGCCGATGTTCGGCATCGAGGAGCAGGGACTGGGCGGCTATCTCAAATCCTATGTCGAGCCGACGATCATCATGCTTCCGTTCAACATCATCAGCGAGCTTTCGCGCACGCTGGCCCTGGCCGTCCGCCTATTCGGCAACATGATGAGCGGAACGATGATTCTAGCCATCTTGCTCACCATAACGCCCTTCATCTTCCCGATCGCCATGAGCGCGCTCGGTCTGCTCACGGGCATGGTGCAGGCCTACATCTTCAGCATTCTGGCGGGGGTCTACATCGCGTCCGCGACGCGCGCCCGCAAGCCCAGGCCCGCACCAGCCCCAACGCCTTCGTAATCCGCGACAACAGGAGACTCCATGGACAGTATGACACTCATCGCCATCGCCTCGATCGTCACCGCCGGATTGACGATCGCCCTGGGTAGTATCGGCCCCGCGCTGGGAGAAGGGCGCGCCGTCGCGACGGCGTTGAGTTCGCTCGCGCAGCAGCCGGACGCCGCGACGACCATCACGCGCACGCTGTTTGTCGGCCTGGCCATGATCGAATCCATCGCGATCTATTGCTTCGTCGTCTCGATGATCCTGATTTTCGCCAACCCGTTCTGGAATCATGTGATCGCTCAGGCCGCGGGAAAGTAGTTCATGCTCATCGATTGGTTCACCGTCGGGGCACAGGCGCTCAACTTCATCATCCTGGTGTGGCTGCTGAAGCGCTATCTCTACAAGCCGATCCTCAACGCCGTCGACGCGCGGGAGAAGCGGATCGCCGCGGAGCTCGCGGACGCCGATGCGAAAAAAGCGGAAGCCAAAAAGGAGCGCGACGAATTCCACCAGAAGAACGAGACCTTCGATCGACAGCGCGCTGCGCTATTGAGCAAGGCGACGCAGGAGGCTGGTGCCGAACGTCAGCGCCTACTCGACGAGGCGCGCAAGGCGGCGGACGACTTGAGCGCCAAGCGGGCGGAGGCGCTGCGAAGCGAGGCTGCCAATCTCAATCAAGCCATTCTCCAGCGCACGCAACAGGAAGTGTTCGCCATTGCGCGGAAGGCGCTGATGGACCTGGCCGGCGCAAGCCTGGAAGAACGCATGTGCGACGCGTTCTTAGACCGGCTGCGCAAGATGGATGTAAATTCGAAGGCAAATCTTGCGAAGGCTCTCACGACCGCGTCCGAGCCGGCTGTCGTCCGTAGCGCGTTCGATCTGCCGCAGGCGCAGCACGCCGCCATCCAAAAGGCGCTCAACGAGACGTTTCCGGTGGACATCCATGTCCGGTTCGAAACCGCGCCAAACTTGGTCAGCGGCATTGAGGTCGTCTCGAATGGACAGAAATTCGCTTGGAGCATCGCCGACTATCTTGGCGCCCTGGATAAGGGCGTTGGCGACCTTCTGAAGAAGAAGGAGGCGCCGCCGGCGAAAGCTGAGGCTGTTCCAGACGCGAAGGCTGCACCCAAGCCCGATGAGTCCAAGTCCGGACTGAAGACCCCATGAGCACGCAGCCTGAAAGCCTTCGAGACATCTTCGATAAGGCCTTCGCAGGATTGCGCGAGGGGCGCGAAGCCTTCGCCCCACAACTCGTGCCGCGCGAGATCGGCACGGTCACCAGCATCGCCACCGGCATCGCCAAGGTGTCCGGTCTGCCCGATGCGGGATTCGAAGAGTTGCTGACGTTTCCGGGCAATGTGCTCGGCATCGCGTTCAATGTGGACGAGACCGAGATCGGTGTCGTTCTGCTTGGTGACTATTGGCATCTGCACGCGGGCGACGAGGTCGCGCGCACCGGCCGGGTCATGGATGTCATCGTGGGAGACGGGCTACTGGGGCGGGTCATCGACCCGCTGGGACGGCCACTCGACGGCAACGGGCCGGTGGCGTCCAGCGGCCGCCTCCCGATCGAACGCCCGGCACCCCGCATCATGGATCGAGCGCCGGTTACCGTGCCGCTCCAGACCGGGCTCAAGGTCATCGACGCCCTTGTTCCCGTCGGGCGCGGTCAGCGCGAATTGATCCTGGGCGACAGGCAGACGGGCAAGACGGCCATCGCGGTCGACACAATTCTCAACCAGCGCGACCAGAACGTGTTGTGCGTTTATTGCGCCATCGGCCAGCGTGCCTCCGCCGTCGCGAAGACCGTGGCGGCACTGCGGGAAAAGGGGGCGATGGACTACACGGTGGTCGTCGTCACGGAGGGAAACGATCCGCCTGGTCTCGCCTTTATCGCGCCTTACGCCGCGACCAGCATCGCGGAACATTTCATGGAAGCGGGCCGTGACGTTCTGATCGTCTACGATGATCTCACCCATCACGCCCGAGCCTATCGCGAGCTGTCGCTGCTTCTGCGCCGCCCGCCCGGACGCGAGGCGTTCCCGGGCGACATCTTCTATATCCATTCGCGCATGCTCGAACGCTCGACGCATCTGCGCAAGGACCTCGGCGGCGGCTCCCTCACGGCACTGCCCATCATCGAGACCGAAGCACAGGACATTTCCGCCTACATTCCGACCAACCTGATTTCCATCACGGATGGGCAGATATATCTCTCGCCGTCCATGTTCGAATTGGGCGTGTTGCCGGCGGTTGACGTCGGAAAGTCCGTTTCGCGCGTCGGCGGCAAGGCACAGCGCGCGGCGTATCGTGCCGTGGCCGGCGACCTCAAGCTGGACTATGCCCAGTTCGAGGAACTCGAAACCTTTGCCCGCTTCGGTGCGCGCTTGGACGCGGCGACAACCAAAACCATCGCGCACGGACGGCGCATTCGCGCTTGCTTGAAGCAGCCGGAATTCTCGCCGGTCTCCGTACCTGCCCAGATCACGGTTTTGCTGGCGTTGACGGCCGGGCTCTTCGATAGCGTGGCGCTCGATCAAATGACGGCTGCAGAGAATGCCGTGCAGACGGCCGCGGCGAACATTCCGCCGGAGGTGCGCGCGCGATTTGAGAAGGCCGACACGTTGAGCGACGAGGATCGCAAGGCGATCGTCGAAATCGCCCGCCAGGCACTCATTCCTTTCCAGCCGAAGCCGGACTCCGGAACTCAAGCCCGACCGAAGCCGAAAACCGAGCCGCAGGCCGATTCTGAATTGAAGCTGGCCGCACCACCAGCGAAAGAAGAGAAGACCTCATGAGCGATTCGACGGCGAGCCTGCGCCGAAAGATCGGGAGTGCGGAGGATCTCCAGTCCGTGGTTCGCACGATGAAGGCGATGGCCGCTTCAAGTATCGGGCAATACGAGAAATCCGTGCGTGCTCTGGGCGACTATTATCGGACCGTCGAGCTTGGGCTCGGCGCCTGCCTTCGCGAGATTGAGCATGGTCGCCCGGTGGTAGAGCGAAACGCGCCGACCCGTGCGAAAGCGGTGAGCGCAATTGTCTTTGGCTCCGACCAGGGTCTGGTCGGGCGGTTCAACGACGAGGTCGCCGATTATACGATCAAGACGCTTGGGACCCATCCGGGCAAAGCTAAGGTCTGGGCGGTCGGCGAGCGTGTGCGCTCGCGCTTGGCTGACGCCGGCGTACAATTGGCCGGGCTCTTCGCGGTGCCGAATTCCGTGCAGGCCATCACGCCGCTCGTCGGCCAGATCCAGATGCAAAGCGAAGCGCATCGGGACGATGCAGGCGAGGCACCCCTCTGGGTGTTCCACAATCGTCCGTTGTCGGGCTCGCAGTACGAGCCCACTGGTCGGCGCCTGCTGCCGCTCGACGCACAGTGGCGGCAGGACATGGTCAAAATTTATTGGCCGACGGACAACCTTCCCGAGGTCATGGGCGCCGCCGCCGCGACGTTGCGCGCGCTCATTCGCGAGTATCTCTTTATTTCGCTTTTCCGTGCCTGCGCCGAATCCCTGGCGAGCGAGAACGCCAGCCGTCTGGCGGCCATGGAGCGCGCCGACAAGAACATCAACGAACTCCTGGAACAGCTGCACGGCACCTTCCACCGGCTGCGCCAGGCCGGCATCGACGAAGAGCTTTTCGATGTTGTCTCCGGCTTCGAGGCGCTGGTCGGATCGCCGGAGCAGTGACAGCGCCCGGAGCTATATTGGTGCCTGCGGTCGAGGAAAGAAGCGAGATGAAAATACACTCAAACGATTTTCGCGTGCGCGAGGGAGACGACGTCGATCTCAAGAAATGGCCGACAAAAGTCGCGCCGGTTTACAAATCGAAGGATCGGTACAAGGAGCTTCTTGAGGAACACGTCGCGCAATTGAGTTCTCAGCAACAGCTTCTCTATGCAGACAACCGTCATGCCGTCCTGCTGATCTTCCAGGCGATGGATGCGGCTGGGAAGGACGGTGCCATCCGGCACGTGATGTCAGGCGTCAACCCGCAAGGCTGTCAGGTATTCAGCTTCAAGCATCCCAGCGCTGCCGAACTCGAACACGATTTTCTCTGGCGCACCACGCGCGATCTGCCGGAGCGGGGGAAGATCGGCATCTTCAATCGGTCCTACTACGAGGAAGTTCTGATCGTGCGCGTGCATCCGGATATTTTCCGGAGTGAAGGACTTCCGGATGCCTTGCACGAAGAGAAAAAGGTCTGGCACGACCGATATCGCTCCATTGTGGATATGGAGAAGCATCTTCGCGCCAACGGCACGCGCATCGTCAAATTCTTCCTTCACCTCTCGAAGGACGAGCAGCGGAAGCGCTTTCTGGCGCGGATCGACGAGCCGGAGAAGAACTGGAAATTCAGCCTTGCGGACATCGAAGAGCGGAAATTCTGGAAACACTATATGAAGGCCTATGAAGAGTGTATGGCTGCGGCGAGCACGACCCACTCTCCTTGGTACGTCGTGCCGGCCGACGACAAGGAAAACGCGCGTTTGATCGTTTCCCAAATTGTGCTCGATACATTTGACGACCTCAAAATGTCTTATCCAAAGACGACTGGCGCGCGACGCAAGGAACTGATGGCGATTGGCAAGCGGCTCGCGAAATGAAACTTTGACTGCATTTTGCAGGAGAACCAAAGGGCTGGCAGGACAACGACAGCAACTTCGACACTCTCGGCCGTGAACGGGCTTGCCTCCTGGCTGAATCACCGCGTGAAGCCGCGCGCGCAGCTGTCTCGAATCGCAAGGATGCGGGCGGGGACCGGATGCCCCGCGCCCGCACCGCCGCCCCTCGACAAATCGGTGCTCGGGAGGTTTTGCGCTATAGTGGCAAGGTCGGCTCTGACTGTAGTCAGAGGCTCCGGCGAATTTCCGGTCGGCAAAGCGTCTTTTTACGAGTCGGGCCCCGCAAATGTCTTATCTGATCCGATCATCGGCTCCGTCGCGGCTACCGGAAATCCGGGCGCGACTGATCGATCGTACGCGCGATGTGCCGTCCGAGATCGAGAACCTCCTGTCACGCAAGGAGCAGGTCGAATTTCGCAAGATCGCGACAGTTCTCGATTATCAGCGTCCGGGGAGCACGGTTTTCGCGGAAGGGGAGGACGCGCACTTTGTGTATTCGGTTGCCGCCGGTGTGGTGCGGATCAGTCGGCATTCGGATGGTGGGCGGCGGCAGGTTCTGGCCCTGATGCTGCCGGGCGATCTGTTCGGATTGCCGGACGCGGGAATCTACGTGAACTCGGCGGAGGTGACTTGTCCCTCGACGCTGTACCGGGTGCCATGGGCGGAGTTGCGCAAGCTCATGGCGCGCGAGCCGGCCATGCAGCTCAGTGTGCTCAACAAGGTCGCGTTCGATCTGCGCGAGGCGCAGAGGCGAATCATGGTTTTGGGCCAGCAGAACACCTTTCAGCGCTTGGCATCCCTTCTGCTGGATTTTGCGCAGCACCCGGCGTTTTTCGACAAGGCGCATGCCCAAGTAACCCTGCCTCTCACCCGGTTCGATATCGCCGATTACCTTGGTACGGCGCCCGAGACGGTTGCCCGCGGATTTCTGCGGCTGGAGCGTGAAGGATTTGTACGTCGGGTAACATCGCGCATGATTCAAGTCCGCGATATGGACGGCTTGCGGCGCCTTCGAACGGAAAAACGCCGCACGGATTCGTGAATCTCGACTCCGAGTGGACAGACTGCTGCGGCCTGGACATTCGGCAAAGGACGGCGAGCCTCAGAGCAGCGCGTCGGCATCCGCGTAAGGTTTGATGCTTTCGGCCACGGAATCGGCGACATGCTCCTTGGTAATCAGGCCGGTAACGTTGTTGGTCCGCGGAATTCCTTCCGCATCGACGACGACGGCCATGATTGCGTTCCTGCGCCACATGCGCCCAATGACGTTGAACATGATGTCTTCGCCGCGTGCGATCGTGAAGTTCGGGCTGGCCACATCCCCGAGTGCCACACCGGTGTAGGATCCTTCGAGGCCGCGACGCAGGGCCGTGTTCACCCGCAGCACGCCCGAGATCTTGTCGTCCCGCGTGACGACGACGTGACGCATCCGGCCTTCATGCTCGGGCAGCTTGAGAAAATCGTCGAACGCCATGCTGTGCGGCAGCACCAGGATATCCCGATCCATGACATCGACGGCGCGGCGCACCAGGAACATGTTGGCGTGCAGCGCTTTGGGAATGAAGTGCCGCCGGGCGAGCAACTTGATCGTATAGATATTTTCTCGGGACAGAACGCGTCGACAGCCGATGCTGATCGCAACCGCGATGATCATCGGCATGACGATGCCGTAATCCAGCGTCATTTCGAAGATCATGGTGACGGCCGTCATCGCGGCGCCAGTCCCGCCGCCGACCATCGCGGCCATGCCGACCATCGCGAAGGCCGGCACGCTGATGTCGGCGGACGGGAACAGAAGATGGCAGACCGCGCCGAATGCACCGCCGAGCGTCGCGCCCATATACAGCGAGGGCGAGAATATTCCACCTGACGATCCCGAGCCGAGACTCAGCGAAGTCGCTACCAGCTTGGACACCGAAAGCAGCGCAAGGAACGGCGCCGCGGCGAGCCCGCCCAGCAGGACTGCCTGTATCGTGGAATAGCCGACGCCGTCGATCTGGTAGTGGCCGGAAAAGCGAAGATAAGCATACATCATGGTGCCCACGATGGTCATGCCCACCGCGTGGCGCAGATAGGGATTCTTGATGCGATCGAACTGATCTTCGGCGAAATGCAGGCCCCGAATGAAGCCTGCAGCCGCGACTCCGGTAAGGACGCCGAGAATGCCGTAGAGCACGAGAATGTATATGGCGGATGGATGCACAGACAATGAGCCGACCGGAGGCACATCGAACGCAGGCCGGGGACCGAAGAATATCCGCCCGATGAACGTTGCCGTTCCGGTCGCAAGCGCAACGGGCAAAAACGTGCGCGTGCTGACCTCGGGCATCATGAGTTCGATGGCGAAGATCACCCCGCCGATCGGCGTGTTGAACGTGGCGGCGATGCCCGCACCGGCGCCGGCCGCGACGAGCGTGATGCGCTGCCAGGATTGCAAGCGGATGAGCTGGCCGATGCTCGATCCGAGCGAAGCGCCGATTTGGATGATCGGGCCTTCGCGTCCGACAGCCGAACCGCTTCCGATCGCAAGCGCCGAGGCGAGGGATTTCACGGCCGCAACAACCGGCCTGATGCGGCCTTCCTTGTAGAAGATCGCGTCCATCACCTCCGGCACACCATGGCCGCGCGCTTCGGGTGCAAATGTCCGCACGAGGAAGACGACCGCGAGGCCGCCGACTACGGGAACGAGAATCACGAACGCGCCCCATGGCGAGGCCGGTGTGTAGACGTTGGCGTCATACACGGTCGAGATCTGGCCGAAGAAAAATAGGTTATGCACGAGGGCGATCAGTCCGCGAAACAGGATTGCGCCGAATCCCGTCACTGCGCCGACCAGAACGGCGATGACCGAAAAACGAAGAGGTTCACCGAACGCTCGGTAGAATCGGTAGTGTCCATGTCGGGCTGTTTCTGAAGGAAGTTGAAGGGGCCTATGACGCTCGGTCGTGCCACAGCTCAGCCCAGTGGACAACACTTCGTGGTGCGGATTGTCAGCGCAACTCGGCCATTAATTCAGAGTAACTCTGACTATAGTCAGAGCATGTGCTGACAACAGAGTGATCTAACGCACCACGCAAGCGATACTCAACCTACCACAACACGCGGGGAACGTGCGGTGATCCATACCTCGAGGTATTTGCGATTTGCAGCGGTTGCCGCGGTTCTTGCCCTGACCGCTTGCGCCACAAAGCCCGCGGAGTCGCCGCAGGCTGCATCGCAACCCGCTCCTAACCCAAAGGTTGCGGAGTCGACCATACTTCCCGGAAGCGTCAGGGACTTCACGGTCAATGTCGGCGACACGGTTCATTTCGACTACAATCGCTATTCGGTCAGGGATGCCGACCGCGAGATTTGCAGCGTCAGGCAGCCTGGCTGCTGAAGTATCCCAGCGTGCACGTGACTATTGAGGGAAATTGCGACGAGCGCGGCACGCGTGACTACAACCTTGCGCTGGGCGCGCGGCGAGCCGAAGCCGTAAAGGACTTTCTCGGCAGTCTGGGCGTTCCGTTCGCGCGGATGACGACGGTGTCCTACGGCAAGGAGCGTCCCGTCTGCACGCAATCCGACGAGAATTGTTGGGCGCAGAATCGCCGGGGCGTAACCGCGATCACGGGCGGTGCGGCCACCTCGTAATGGCCGGCGCCAGGCGCGGCAAAGCTGCCCGCGACCTGCGGCCGCGCGCGTCCTCGCATCGGATGCCCCCTCGACGCGTCCGCCGTGACCTCGTTCCTCTGCCGCTCGGCCTTATCGGAAGGCTTGCCGGGTCTTCGGCGGGCTAGATAGAACAGGATGAGGCCAGCAGCGAGAACGCCGACGCCGCCTTCGACGAAATGGCCCGTTGCGAGCTGGACAGCGTCGCCGAGTCCGTTCGCCGCGAAGATCGCGACCGCCAGCCACCATCCCCCGACTCGGCGCTGAAAGCATCCGATGCTGGCTCACGCCATGGCGATGGCAAGCATCAGGAATCCCGGCCCGAACAGGGTGCGATACGGCATGAGCAGGCCTCGGCGTGCCGGATAGAGCCGCCAAATCACCTCCGCTCCCGTGCCGGGAAACAGCAATGCAAGCCCGGCGCCGACCAGGATGCAGGTTGCCAGCGCAAAGAAGATCGCAATCAGAAATACACCAGCGGGTCTCGCCGTCATCGCGCTTCTCTATCGGTCCGGCCGCCGCAACAGGCGCGTGAGCGGCGTGAAGGTCAGGCCTTGCGCGGTGATCGAGAAAGCGACCACGGCATAGGTGACAGCCAGAATCAGTGCGCGTTCGGGGCCTTGAGGCAGAGAGAGCGCCAGCGCGAGCGAAAGCGCGCCGTGAAGGCCGCCCCAGCCCAATATCAGTGTCGCGCCTCGCTCGGCGTGGCGCATGCGGAAATATGCCCCCCCCCCCCCCCCCCCCCCCCACGGCAGCACGACCGCAAAGCGCGAGATGATCACCAGCACCACCACGGCGGCGATCAAACCGAATTGGCCCGCGTAGAACGGAACGGTCAGCATCTTCACGCCCAGCAGCAGAAACAGCAGCGCATTGCGAATCTCGTCAATCAGCGTCCACAGACCTTTGACATAACCTTCGGTTTCGCCCGCCATCGCGCGCTTGGCGCGTTCGCCACCGAACATCATGCCGGCGCCGACAACGGCGATAGCGCCACTCAGATGCAGAGCCAGCGCAGCGGCATAGATCGCCATCGCCAGTGCGATCGTCATGCTTACCTCCACCGCAAATTCGTCCATCGTGCCCATGGCGCGAATGGTGAGCATCGCGGCCACCACGCCGAACGCCAGGCCGCCGGCAGCCTGAATGGCAACGTCGGCAATCGCATGCAGCGGACTTGAGTCGCCGATGCCCGTGGCGAACGCCAGAAGCGCCGTGAACACCACGATGCCCACGCCGTCATTGAACAGCGCCTCGCCCTGCAGAATGACCTGCAGGGTCTTCGACAGCTTGCCGTGCTTCACGGTCGCGAGGACGGCCACGGGATCTGTCGGACTGATCAACGCGCCGAAAACAAGCGCCCATGGCAGAGACAGGTCGATCCGCAGGAAGCGGGCGATGAGCCAGGTGCCCACGCCGACGATGAGGACCGATCCGGCGACGCCAAGCGTCGCGAGTGCGTCGATGGAAAGCCAGCGCCGGCGCATCTCGCCGAGGTCGACCTGCATGGCTCCCGCAAACAGCAGGAAGGGCAGCATGATGCCCACGACGGTGGTGACGAAATCGATCCGCGACACGGTGCCGATGATGCCGTCAACGAAGCCCCCCCCGAATGTCGTGTGGCGCAGTGCAACCAGCAACAGCGCCACGACGATGCCAAGGCACAGCATTGCGACGCCGTGGGGCATACGAAGCGTTTTGACGTTCAGCCATCCCACAACGGCAACGAGGGTCATGAGCAGAGCGGTCAGTTCGAACGGTGTCATGCATCAATGCCGTTGGTGGCTGTATCGATCATTCAGCCATCTTTACGACGCCAAGCGCGGACCGCGCCAGAGTAGGAAGAATATCGCCGTGTTTACGGCAAAGCCGAGATTCCAGAGCGAGGTTCGCAGAGTTGGCCGATTGCCCAGATGAGCCGGGACGAAGACGAGACGCACGGCAACAAAGTTGACGCTTGCGCACCACGGGAAAGAGGACTGAGAACAAATGGGAACGAGTGGCACGCAAGTGTAACGCAACAGGGGCAATAACCCGCCTTTTTCAGCCTAGTCCGGCACACGTCAGCTAGTCTAAACCATTGAAATTATTGAGTGAACCCTCCGTTGACATGGTTTGGATCGCTCGGAGTCGCCGCTTTCAAATCTAGGCAGCAATTCGATAGATGTTCGTCGGCTTTTCCACGAAATCCGCCCACCACTGAAGCATGCGGCGACGGTGGGCGAGGTAGATGGCCGCGTTATATGCGCCTCGCACTTTGTCATCGTCGGCATGCGCAAGCTGCGTCTCAATCCAGTCAGGCTCGAATTTTCCGCTCTCGTTCAATATCGTTGAGGCACAACGGCGCAGCCCATGAGTGGTCTGTCGGCTGTGATAACCCATCCGGTAGAGGCCATAGAGCATGGTGTTCTCGCTGATGACACCCGTCGTGGTGTTCGCAGGAAATAGGTATCGGCTATCGGGCGACATTTCCCGCAACCGATTGATGATTGTCACTGCTTGACGAGGCAGCGGCACAAGATGCTCCCGGCTCATTTTCAAACGCTCCGGGCTGAGGCGCAAAAGAGGATCTAAACAGTCAAGGTTTTCAAACTCATCGATCCGCGCGAACCGTGTCTCCTGGGTCCGTACCATGGTGACTAGCGTGAAATGCAAGGCAAGCTTGGTCAGCTCATCCCGTCGTAGGCATGCATCCGTGCCACAAGCGTGGGAAATTCCGAAGGCGGAACTGCGGCCCTATGCTTTTTGGGCCGAGGCTTTCTTAGCGCACGGCGAATATCGGCCGCCGGATCGCGGCGGCACTTTCCCTCGGCAATGCCATACATGCAGACTTCGCTGCAATAGTTCTTGATCCGCTTGGCCATCTCTATAGCGCCGCGCGCTTCGACCTTGCGAATTACTTCCAGCAGCCGAGGCGGCTCGATGCTGTCGATATCGTCTTTGCCGAGATGCGGGAAGATGTCGGCTTCGAGGCGACCCAGAACCAACCGAGCATAGCGAGGCGTCCAGGCGGTCGTTGCACCTGCATGCCAGTTTCGGGCGATGGTCTCGAACGCATTCGCGATCGCGAGTGCCTCCGCCTTATCGGCTGTGGCAGGATCCTCGCCGTCGGCTAAGCGTTTGCGGGCGTTGTCGCGTCGCTCTCGCGCCGTCGCCAATTCGACGTCGGGCCATTTTCCCATGGCCAACGTCTTGCGCTTCTCGTCATGGCGGTAATCGAACCGCCAGAGCTTCCCGCCGCTGGGAGTGACGATGAGGTAGAGGCCCTTTTCATCGGCAAGCTTGTAAGGCTTGGCTTTGGATTTTGCGCTTTTCACGCCGAGTGCGGTAAGTGGCATTTGACGGTATCCAGTTCCCTGCCGTCGCCGCAGATACCGTCAAATATACCGTCACGCATGCCGCGTAGAGCAGGGTATCCTTGGCGAAGGTGGAGTAGGATATTTAGCTGTTTCAGTGGTTTGCCAAGTCCTCCGAGGGCCCTAGCGCAGCTTCGGATAGACATTGGCTGGGGGACTAGGATTCGAACCTAGACAGGCAGAGTCAGAGTCTGCAGTCCTACCGTTAGACGATCCCCCAACGGCGCGGTCCCTTTAGCGGAGGGGCCGGGCGCTGGCAAGGTTCCAGGTTCCTGCCCCGTTCGGTCCCGCCGCGTCCCGGCACGGCGTCTTCGCGCCGGGCCGAAAGTGTCGCTATGCTCGCCCGACGGTTCGCCCTGAAAGCCTGGCGGAACCGGGAGGGAGGGATTTGCTTGCCCGAGGGGACGCGCGATGCGCGCAAGGGGCGCGGCGGCGGCAGACCGCCGCCGCTGGTGGCGGCTCTCGATCTCGGCACCAACAATTGCCGGCTCTTGGTGGCGCGCGCGACGCGGCGCGGCGAGCTGCGCGTGGTGGACTCCTTCTCCCGCATCGTGCGGCTGGGCGAAGGCGTGGCGCGGAGCGGCCTTCTCTCGGAAGCCGCCATGGCGCGCACCATCGAGGCGCTCAAGATCTGCGCCGGACGGATCGCCTCGAACAAGGTCAGCCGCGTCCGCGCGGTCGCGACCGAGGCCTGCCGGCGCGCCGCCAACGCCTCCGATCTCGTCGCGCGGGCGCGCGCCGAGAGCGGCATCGCGCTCGAGATCATCTCCTCGGACGAGGAGGCCCGGCTGGCGGCGATCGGCTGCGCCCCCCTGATCGACGGCGCGAGCGAAGGCGGCCTCGTGTTCGACATCGGCGGCGGCTCGACGGAAATCATCTGGATGCGGCGCGACGGGCCGGCGCCACCGCGCGTCGTGGCATCGGCGTCCCAGCCGCTCGGCGTCGTCACGCTCGCGGAAAGCTGGACCAGGGGACCGCTCGACTACGAAGGCTATGTCCGCATGCGCGACGAATTGATCGAGCATCTGCGCCCCGTGCGGGCGGCGATGGATGCGATCGCGCCGTTCGACGCGGCGACGCATCATCTGCTCGGCACCTCCGGCACCGTGACGACGCTGGCCGCGGTGGCGCTCGGCCTTCCGCGCTACGAGCGCGCGCGGGTCGATGCGAGCTGGCACGCCTGCCGCGACATCGGCGCCGTCATCGACCGGCTCGCCGGCCTCGACCTCAAGGTCCGCGCCGCCATCGGCTGCATCGGCCGCGACCGGGCCGACCTGATCGTGCCGGGTTGCGCTATCTTCGCCGCGATCCAAGCGCTGTGGCCCTGCGAGCGCCTGCGCGTCGCCGATCGCGGCTTGCGCGAAGGCATGCTGCGGGAGTTGATGGGAAGGCGATGACCAAGCAACCTTCCGGCCGCGGCCAGGTGCGCGCCAAGATCAAGAACCGCAAGGACCGCACCGTCTCCTCCACGCGCTGGCTGGAGCGGCAGCTCAACGACCCTTACGTCCATGCCGCGAAGGCGAAGGGCTTTCGCAGCCGCGCCGCTTTCAAGATCGTCGAGCTCGACGACAAATACCGCTTCCTCAAGAAGGGCGCCCGCGTGCTCGACCTGGGCGCCGCGCCAGGCGGCTGGAGCCAGATCGCGGCGGAGCGGGTCGGGCCGCCCGGCCGCGTCGTCGCGATGGACATCCTGGAGATGGAGCCGATCGACCGGGTGACGTTCTTCCAGGCGGATATGCTTGATGCGGATACGCCGGCGATCCTGATCGAGGCGCTGGGCGGGCCGGCCGATGTCGTGCTCACCGACATGGCGGCGCCGACCACCGGCCATCGCGCCACCGATCACCTGCGCACCACCGCGCTGCTGGAAGCCGCGCTGGACATGGCTGAGGCCGTGCTGAAACCGGGCGGCACCTTCATCGGCAAAGCTTTCCAGGGTGGCGCCGCGAGCCAATTGCTGCAGCGGCTGAAGAAGTCGTTCGCGACGGTGAAGCACGTCAAGCCGCCGGCCAGCCGCTCGGAATCCGTCGAGCTTTATCTGGTGGCGCAGGGCTTTCGCGGCGGCGCCTGAAAAACAAAAGCCCCGCCGTCGCCGGCGGGGCTTCCGTCATTTCGAATTCACCGTGCCGATTACGGCGCGGAGTGCAGCGAGATCGCGCCGATGCCGGCCGCGACGTTCAGGCCCTTGTTGCCTTCGACGCTGACGGGCTGCAGGGCGACCGACTTGTCGAGGCCGCCGACCAGCACATTGGCGCCGAGGCCGACGCCGACCGTGGCGGAGGCGGTGGCACCGGCATAGTCGCCCTCAAGGGCGCCGGGGCGGATGTCGGACGAGGGTGCGAACACGCCCCAGACCAGCACGCCGCCTTCGGTGTAGCCGATGTCGACGCCGAACTTGGAGATCGAGCCGGTGTAGTGCTCGCCATGGTCGCGATTGCCGCGGAAGGTGCAGTGCAGGTCCTTGGAGGAACCGAACACGAAGCCCCAGCCGCTGGCGACGTTGCAGGTCAGCGTGCCGACCTTGACGCCGTGGGGGGCGGCTTCGGCGGTGCCGGCAAAGGCAAGAGCGCCGGCGGCAATCGCGGCAGCACCCATGATCAGGCGAAATTTGTTCTGCATTTGGGGGAGTCTCCTATGTCGTTCGATGGAATAGCCCTTCGATAGGGCGAAGGGCATACCATGCCCGCCGCCCCATGAAACTCTCATTTTACAGAACAGTTCCATGCCGTTCGTGACGTTAATTTTAAGAAACTGCCGCAATCCAGCCTTTTTTCCGGACCTTGCCGAATCGGTGCCGCACTGCTAAAGGCTCGGCGCTCCAAAGCGATGGAGCGCGCACCCCATGACCATCCGCGAAGCGTTAACCTTCGACGATGTCTTGCTGGTGCCCGCGGCATCCGAAGTCCTTCCCGCCCAGGTCGATACCAGAACGCGGCTGACCAAGTCGGTCGAGCTCGGCATTCCCCTCATCTCCTCGGCGATGGACACGGTGACGGAAGCGGGCCTCGCGATCGCCATGGCCCAGGCCGGCGGCATCGGCGTCATCCATAAGAACCTCTCCATCGAGGAGCAGGCCGAGCATGTGCGCCGCGTGAAGCGGTTCGAGAGCGGCATGGTGGTCAATCCGGTGACCATCGCGCCCGACGCGACGCTGGCCGACGCGCTCGCGCTGATGGAGCGCTACCGAATCTCCGGCATCCCCGTCGTCGAAGGCGCCAACGGGCGCGGCGCGGGGCGCCTGGTCGGCATCCTGACCAACCGCGACGTGCGCTTCGCCAACGACCCGCGCGAGAAGGTCTCCGCGCTGATGACGAAGGACAAGCTCGTCACCGTGCGCGAGGGCGTCAAGCCGGATGAGGCCAAGCGCCTGCTGCACCAGCACCGCATCGAGAAGATTCTCGTCGTCGACGACGCCTATCGCTGCGTCGGGCTGATCACCGTCAAGGATATCGAGAAGGCGCAGAAATATCCCAACGCCTGCAAGGACGAACGCGGCCGCCTGCGCGTCGCGGCGGCGACCGGCGTCGGCGACGACGGCTATGCCCGCGCCCTGGCGCTGGTCGAGGCGGAATGCGACGTCATCGTGGTCGATACCGCGCACGGCCATTCCAAGGGCGTGCTCGACGCCATCACCCGCATCAAGAAGAAGTCGAACTACGTCCAGGTCGCCGCCGGCAACGTCGCCACTTCGGACGGCGCGCGCGCGCTGATCGATGCGGGCGCCGATTGCGTCAAGGTCGGCATCGGCCCCGGCTCGATCTGCACCACGCGCATCGTCGCCGGCGTCGGCGTGCCGCAGCTTACCGCGATCATGGATGCCGTCGAAGCGGCCCGTAAGGCCGGCGTTCCGGTGATCGCCGACGGCGGCATCAAATATTCCGGCGACCTTGCCAAGGCGATCGCCGCCGGCGCCGACGTCGCCATGGTCGGCTCGCTGCTCGCGGGCACCGAGGAAGCGCCGGGCGAGGTGTTCCTCTACCAGGGCCGCTCCTACAAGGGCTATCGCGGCATGGGCAGCATGGGCGCGATGGCGCGCGGCAGCGCTGACCGCTATTTCCAGGCGGAGGTCTCCGACACGCTCAAACTCGTGCCCGAAGGCGTCGAGGGCCAGGTGCCCTATAAGGGCCCGGTGTCCAACGTCGTGCACCAGATCATCGGCGGCCTGCGCGCCGCGATGGGCTATACCGGCTGCAAGGACATCGCGGACTTCCACAAGAAGGCGCAGTTCGTCCGCATCACCGGTGCCGGCCTGCGCGAAAGCCATGTCCATGACATCGTGGTCACGCGCGAGGCGCCGAACTATCCGGGTGGGCAGTAGATGGCACGGGCGCGAGGCGCCGGGGCGCCAGAAGCTTCAGGGCGCGCATGAAGGGCAGGGCCAAACCGCCGGCAAGCGTATGCGGCGCGTAGCGGTCGCCCTGGACGTCGGCGCCGAACCGCAGCGGCGTTCCGCGGGTGCCGGGCAGCACCAGCGTGCCGAACATCCAGTCCCAGATCGCCAGGCAGCTTCCGAGATTGCCGTTGAAATGCTCGGGCCGCGTCGAATGATGGATTTGATGATGGCCGGGCGACAGCACCAGCCGGCCCAGCCATCCCGAAAACCGCATGTCGATATGCGAATGCTGCAGATGGACAATCGCGAACACGAAGACGAGGAGGATCGCGTTGGTGCCCGACCATCCCCATTGCTGCGCGCCGGCGCCGAGAAGGTGGCGCGCGGCTCCGTCGGTCAAGCCGATCGCCAGCGCCAGGATGTCGGCGAAAATCAGGCTGTCGACGGGGTGCATGCGGAAAGTGGTGAGTGGCGAGAGCGTCTCGGCCGTGTGATGCACGCGGTGGAATTCCCACAGAAGCGGGACGCGGTGCTTGAGATAATGGTCGAGCCAATAGCCGAACTCGTAGGCGAGAAACAGCGCGACGGTCATCGCGCCGTCGCGCAGCAGCGCCGGTACATGGAATGGGATCGCGGTACCGAACGCGGTGTCGAACGACGCCTGCGCGGCGCGGCTGACCGCGGCATAGGAAATAAGACCCCAGCCGACCAGGCCGGCCGTGGCGAAGCTGTTGAGCAGGAAGAACCCCAGATCGGCGCGCATCGAGGCGCCGCGCCAGCGGCGCGGAAACAGCGCGCGCGCCAGAATGCGCAACGCCGGAAACTTCCGCCGGCCGCGCCGCAGCCGCAGGAAGGCCAGCGCGACCGCCAGCGCGGCGGCCAGGGACATTAGCGAGAATGTCGAGCCGGGCGCCAAAAGGATGTTGGACAACAAGCCGCCGATGCGCGCGAGGACGGGCGCGAACGCAACGGCGATGGCGGCACGGGGAGCCATCGGGTATTCTTGCCACCAGCGTGGTTGCTATCTCTTTAACTTGTCCCGGGACGGCACAGCGATGAAGGCCGCGGCGCGGCTCCAGGCTGCCATCGACATCCTCACTGCGCTTGAAAAGACCGATCAGCCGGCGGATCGCCTGATCCGCGACTATTTCCGCGCCCGACGTTATGCCGGATCGAAGGACCGCGCGGCGGTCGCGGAGCGGGTGTTTTCCATCCTGCGCCATCGCTTCTCGCTTGCCTGGACGATGCAGGATGAGACGCCGCGCGCGCTCGCGCTGGCGTCCGTCGTGCAGCAGGGCGACGACCCCGACCTGCTGTTCACCGGCGAGGCCTATGCCCCGGCATCCCTGACGGACGACGAACGCAAGCGGCTGAAGGCGCCGCGCGGCGAGCCGCCGCTCTATGCTGAAGGCGAGTTTCCGCAATTCCTCGAACCCGAATTGACCCGCGCCTTCGGCGACCGGGTTCTGCGCGAGATGGCGGGCCTGCAGACGCGCGCACCGATCGACCTGCGCGTGAACACGCTGCGGCGGGAGCGCGGCGAGGTGCTGAGCGCGCTTGTCGCGCAGGGCTTCGCCGCGGCGCCCACGCCCTTCGCGCCGCATGGCATCCGCATCGCATCGGGCGAAGCGTCGTCGAGCCTCGGCCGCGGCGCGATGTTCGAGAGCGGGGCGTTCGAATTCCAGGACGAGGCGGCGCAGATCGCGGCGCTGCTGGTCGGCGCGCGGCCGGGCCTGCGCATCCTCGATCTGGCGGCCGGCGCCGGCGGCAAGACGCTGGCGCTCGCCGCCGCGATGAAGAACCAGGGCGAGATCGTCGCGTGCGACGTCCGACAGCCGGCGCTGCAGGAGCTTGCCGCCCGCGCGACGCGTGCCGGCGCCAAGAACATCCGCACCCATCTGCTGGACGATCGCGCGCCGCTGGAGGGCAGGTTCGACGCCGTCCTGCTCGATGCGCCCTGCAGCGGATCGGGCACCTGGCGCCGCCAGCCCGAACTGCGCTGGAAGCTGACGCCGAAAGTGCTGGCGCAAAGAATCGCGCTTCAGGATGAATTGCTGGGCCGCGCCGCCGCCCTGGTGAAGCCGGGCGGCCAGCTGATCTACGCGACCTGCTCGATCCTGCCGTCCGAGAATCAGGACCGCATCGCCGCCTTCCGCGTGCGGCACCCCGCCTTCGCGCCGGTTTCGGCGGCGGCGATCTGGACGCGCGAGACGGCCGGCGAACCGCCGCCCGGCCTGGCGGAGGACTTCCGGGCTACCCCCTACACCACGGGCACCGACGGCTTCTACGCCGCCATTCTTATCCACAACGCTGCGCCCAAAGGCGCGCTGGACAAGGGAGAGGGCTGAACCCTAAATCCGATCATGAGTGCTCCCGTTCTGGTCATCGATTTCGGCTCCCAGGTGACGCAGCTCATCGCGCGGCGCGTGCGCGAGGCCGGCGTCTATTGCGAGATTGTCCCCTACAACAAGGCCGAGGAGGCGATCGCCGCCGCGCCGCCCCAGGCGATCATCCTTTCCGGCGGCCCGGCCTCGGTGATGGAGGAGGGCGCGCCGCGCGCGCCCCAGGCCGTGTTCGACGCGGGCGTGCCGGTGCTCGGCATCTGTTATGGCGAGATGGCGATGGCGCAGCAGCTCGGCGGCAAGGTCGAGGGCGGCCATCACCGCGAATTCGGCCGCGCCGACATCTTCATCGAGACGGACTCGCCGCTGCTCGCCGGCCTTGGCGGCGCCGGCCACCGCGAGCCCGTGTGGATGAACCATGGCGACAAGATCACCGCGATCCCGCCGGGCTTTTCGGTCGTCGCGACGAGCGAGAACTCGCCCTTCGCCGTGATCGCCGACGAGACGCGCAGGCTCTACGGCATCCAGTTCCATCCCGAGGTCGTGCACACGCCGCGCGGCGCGCAGATCTACAGCAACTTCGTGCTCGGCATCGCCGGCATCAAGCCGGAATGGAACATGCGCGCCTTCCGCGAGCATGAGATCGCGAAGATCCGCAAACAGGTCGGCAAGAGCCGCGTGATCTGCGGTCTTTCCGGTGGCGTCGATTCCTCCGTCGCCGCCGTGCTGATCCACGAGGCGATCGGCGACCAGCTCACCTGCATCTTCGTCGACACCGGCCTGATGCGCGCCGGCGAGAGCGAAGAGGTCGTCTCGCTGTTCCGCGGCCATTACAATATTCCGCTGGTTCACGCCGAGGCGCAGGACTTGTTCCTCGGCCGCCTCGCCGGCGTCAGCGACCCGGAACAGAAGCGCAAGATCATCGGCGCCACCTTCATCGACGTGTTCGACGCCGAGGCGCACAAGGTCGGCGGCGCGGATTTCCTGGCGCAGGGCACGCTCTATCCCGACGTGATCGAGAGCGTCTCGGCGACCGGCGGACCCTCGGTGACGATCAAGTCGCACCACAATGTCGGCGGTCTGCCCGCGCGCATGAAGATGAAGCTGGTCGAGCCCTTGCGCGAGCTCTTCAAGGACGAGGTCCGCGCGCTCGGCCGCGAGCTCGGCCTGCCGGAAAGCTTCGTCGGCCGCCATCCGTTCCCCGGTCCCGGCCTCGCGATCCGCCTGCCGGGCGAGATCACGAAGGAGAAGCTCGAGATTCTGCGCAAGGCCGACACGGTCTATCTCGACGAGATACGCAAGGCCGGTCTCTACGACAAGATATGGCAGGCATTCGCGGTGCTGTTGCCGGTCAAGACGGTCGGCGTGATGGGTGACGGCCGCACCTACGATTACGTCTGCGCCTTGCGCGCGGTGATGAGTTCGGACGGCATGACGGCGGATTACTACCCGTTCGAACATTCCTTCCTGGCACGGGTGAGCACCCGCATCGTGAACGAAGTCCGCGGCATCAACCGCGTGGTCTACGACATCACGAGCAAACCGCCGGGCACGATCGAGTGGGAGTAGGGGTGAAAAAAGCGTGGGTTGGGGGACAGGCGCGGACAGGATTGCAAAGTGGAATCAATTGGTCGGCTTCGTAGTCCTTGAAATATCCTTGGGCCGATCTTGGCAGCAGATCGGCGTTAGCTTGGGACCGTCGACAGCAATGCGCGTGTCTCGGCGACGACGCGGTCCTGGAATTTTGGATCGCGCAAAAGCTCGGAGCCTTGCATGGGATGGCCGCTTTCGTCGTAGTAGACGCCGGTTTGGCCGGATGTATCGATCAGGATATTGATGAACACGCGCGCGGCTCGCTTTGGCGTGCTTAAAACCTTCATGAACGGCGCCAGCAGCGGGGCGATATAATACGCTAGGAAGAAGAAGATGTTCGCGTTGCCGTGAAGGCCGGTGTTGAACATGATGCCCGGCTCGATGGCGTTGACATGCAGCCGCGGATTTTCGCGCGCGAGCACCATGGCCGTGGCGATGTTGCACTGCTTGGACGTGGCATAGGCGTCGAAGCCCGCAGGCTTGGCGCCGCCGGGTTGCCATTCGCCGCGCGCGCTCGCCTCGGCGGAGATGTAGCGGCCGCCGCGAAAACCGGCCCGCTTGGCGGGTCCGCGCTCGGGATCTTCGGTGGCCGAGCCGACGAAAAGGACATTCGCACCATCTTTCAGGTGCGGCACGAGCGCCTCTGTCAGCGCGAACGGCCCGAGGTGGTTCGTCGCGAACGTCATGTCCCAACCGGCTGCGTTCTTCGCGACCCGCGGGCTTTGGACGCCCGCGTTGTTGAGCAGCCCGACGATCCGCAGATCGAGCGCGATGATTTGCGCGGCGGCGCGGCGTACGCTCGCCAGATCTGACATATCGCACAAAACCGGCACCGCGTGCCCGCCCCATCGCTCGATCTGCGTCTTCACGTCATCGAGCTTGCCGCTACTGCGGCCCACCAGCACAAGCGTGCCGTGCCCGGCCATTCTAAGAGCGGTCTCGCGCCCGGCGCCCGAGGTCGGCCCGGTGATGATGTATGCCTTGCGAGCTGAGGGATTTCTCAAGTCCGCTTTCGACATTGCGCTTCCTCAGATCTGCATGCCGCCGGGACGGCCGATCCCCCGGCTGCCGCCGGTGACGATCGCGATTTTGCCATCTGACATAATTACTTTTTCCGTTAGGAACCGGCGTTCCCGAGCCGATTGCGTTGATCGATTGTGGTAGCCGAAGGCCACAAAGCGGAATGCCGGAACGCGCCCATTTCTTGCCTATTCCTGCTTCGCGGCATTCTCATTGGCGGTTTCAACGCGAACGGAAGGGTCGGACGTGCCGATCAATTGGCGCAAGCGCTCCTGCGCTATACGGATAGCCGGCTCGGAGAGAGCCCGTTCGTGATGGCCATCGACGGGTTGGCCATCGTGCGATTGGATCATCCGAAGCCGCCGCGCCACATGATCTCCAGGCCGGCGGTGTGCATCGTGGCGCAGGCGCCAAGTGGTCGGTGCTCGGCGACAACAAGCTCGAATACAGGGCGGGGCAGGCTCTCCTGATCGGCGTTGAGGCGCCCTCAATCGGCCGGGTGGTTGAAGCGAGTCCTGGGCGGCCATGTCGAACGGACACTGGGCAGGACGTTCCGCAGCTTTCGAACATTAGCGGACTTGGCTAGCCTGCACGGACGACGCGTTGCAGCAGCGGCCGAAACTCTTCGAACGTCATGGTTCGCCGGCCGGTCATCTTGCCGCCATCGTCCCAACGCCTCAGGCGCACCGCGTCTTCGTGGTGTTCCAGACGGCGGAACGCAGCGACCTCGGCGGCGCTCATGGGCCCGCCCTGGAGCGACAGGCTGTGCTTCGACGGCTCGGAGAGCTTGTCGTAATAGGTTTGGTCCGTGGCGCAGAGATAGCGCTTGGCGGCGACATGCAGACGGACGACCTCGGTGACGGCGGTCGGGAAATAGCCGTCCAAAACCTTCGCGCCCGCCGCTTCGTGGAGCCTGTCCATGGTGTCGTCGTGGGAGTACGCGCCGAATTCGCCGGTGAAGTGCCCGATGTCGTGCAGAAGCGCGGCGGCGATCAGAGCGTCGGACGCGCCTTCGGCTTGCGCCAGGGTGGCGGTCTGCAGCATGTGTTCGGCCATGGTGACCCTTTCGCCGAGATAGGCTTCCGCGCCGCGCCGCTCGAAAATATCGGCGATCCGGTCGATGATGTCCGTGCTGTCCGGGCTGGTCATGGGCTGGCTCCCTCCTCCTCCAGCGCGGCGATGGTCGACAGCAGGCCATCGCTGTCCGCATAGCATCCTTGCAGCCAGCGCTCGCCGCTGCTGGTGATGGCGCTGCGCGCATGCAGTACGCGCAAATTGTCGACGATGAAGAGATCGCCCGGCGCCAATTTGAAGCGCACCGCCAAGGCCGGGTCTTCGATCAGTTCCGCCATGCGCCGGTAAGCGACGTAGTAATCCGCCATGTCGTCATAAGGGATGTCGGTGAAGGGTGCCGCGGAACGGTTGTTGAAGCGAACGGCGATCAGTTCGCCGTCCGGCCCGAGTTCGATGATCGGTCGTTTGGATCGCAGCCGGACGCCCTTCGCGCCCGAATATTCGAAGCGGGCGCAATATCTGGTGAGCAGGTCGAAGCCGCGCGGCGACTGCGCCTTCAGCCGCTCCGCCACCGCGAAGCCGTCGACGACGATGGAGTCGCCACCCTCGACGGTGTTTTCAAGACAGGCCAGGATTTGCAGACCGGGCGCCGGATCACGATAGGGATTGTCGGTGTGGGCCTGAAGACCGAGATTGGTGTAGGCGAGATTGTTGGGACTGACCTCGACCCGAACGTCGAACAGACGGCCGTAATTGGTCTCCCGCACATAGCCGAACAGTCTGACGATATCGAACGGGACGCCGGGCGTCGTCGGCGCGCCGGTCAAACGCGCGAAGCCATAGCGCCGGATAGCTTTCAGCCAACGCAGCCTCGCGGCCGCGTCGGCGCGGACATTGCCGTAGTCTTCCAGCGGCATGCCATCAGCCAGGCTGGCGTCCCAGCCGGCGATGTGAGGGCCGGTCCAGCCGGCGGCGTTCGGCGCGGGCTTGTCGTAAGCCTGGGCGAGCAGCCAGTCCGGCTCGAACGCCGCCACCTTGTCTTCCGGGGCGAACCTCAGGCGCAGCCGGCCCTCGGCCCAGGCCGCCTCCGCGATGTGCGTCTCGCGTGGAATGTCCAGAAGCGTCACCAGGCGTTGTCCATTGGTCGGGCTGCGGGTCGCGGCATCCTGGGCGTTGTCGCGGAGCCAGATGGCGTGGAAGCGCCGCGGCTCTCCCTTCAGGATAATCTCCAGGGCGGAGCCGCCGTCCAGCAGGCGGGGGGCTGAGGAGAGGGTGTGGTCCGGCAAGTGGTCGTCCTTTGCTCAGGCGCTACCGGGAGAGCGACACGGCGGGCAGGGGTGCGGCCACGCCGCCCGCGCCGATGCTCTGGTCCAGGGAGCGGCGGTAGAAGTAGATGGCCGCCACAAGGGTCGCGACGGCACCGCAGATCCCGGTGACATAGGCGCCCATCGTGAAGAATTGCAGCCAGTTCAGCGAGGCCTGGCCGAAATTGCGCCACAGCAAGAGCGCCACGCTGCCCATGTAACCGGACGAGTCCGCCACATAAATCAGGAAGCCGGCATTCGCGACCCGTCCGCTGGCCGCCACCAGCCGGTCGAACAGCACGGCGTTGATCGGATTGTAGGCGATGTAGAGGCCCGATCCGGCCAGGATCATCCACGCCAGAGGCGAGATCAAATGCATTTGGAACGCCAGGGTGGAGAGACCCAGCAGCGCAAACCCGCCCCCCACCATCGCATGGATGACCATCAGGGCCCGCCGGTTGTCGCGGACCACGATCACCGCCGCCATCCCGATCAGGGCAATGATCGCCACCGGCAGTTCGCTGGCGGAGAATATCGCCGCCTCGCCGCCATATCCCAGGGCGGTCCAGATTTCGGCGGCGAAGTTGTCGCGAAAATCGCGGAAGGCGGTGAGAAGGATATAGGCGAACACGATGGCGATCAGGCCCGGCCCATAGGCTCTCAGAAACTCGGCGCGCTCGGCGCCGTTCATCGGCAGGCGTTTGGCCCGCTCGGCCTCGTCGCGGGCGCCCGGCGGCGGCAATTGGCTGAGCACCCAGACCGAAATGAGCAGCAGCGGCATGAACAATGCGCCGGTCGCCGCCGGCATCCAGAACTGATCCACATGCCAGGCCTGGATCAGCCAGACGCCCACGGACTTCACCACGCCGGACGACAGAATGAAACTGGCGCACATCATCGAGGCCAGGACCTCGGATACACGACGTCCCTCCATGAAGCCGAACACCAGCCCCCAGATCATCCCGAGCGGCAGGCCGTTGACGAAGAGGGTGATCACATTCCACGGGGCGGGGATGAGGGCGAAGGCCACCAGCGCCAGCCATGAGACGCCGATCAGCCCGATGATGGCCGGGGCGCGACGGCGCGGCTCGATCTCCGAAATCACCTTTACGCCGATGAATTTGGAGAGGGCGTAGCCGGCCACCTGGGCGACGATCAGGGCGATCTTGTAATCGAGCGCGAAATGCCAGCCGGGCACATGGTCATATGTCGCCGCCGTGAACGGCTTGCGGAAGGCATACATCGCAAAATAGGCGGAGAACCCCGCCAGGCCGGCGACGGTGGTGAAAATGACGGGATTGCTTTTCGACAGCGCCCGCTGAAAACGACTATCCACTGCAACATCCTGAACCGCGTCGGCTTCTCCCATACTACGGGCTCATGACAGCTAAGCTTCGGCCCACGGATCGCGACCCTGATTACGCCGACGCCTCGGCCGCCTCCGCGTCCGCCGCAGCACCGCATCGGTCGGATGCAGTCAGCTCCGTGGGCGGCCGTCGCGCGCGTTCCTGTAGCCCAGCCGCTCCCTCAGCCGCGGGATGGCGAAGTCCAGGAATACGCGCAGCTTCAGCGGCACCTGGCGCTGGCTCGGATAGATAACGCTGGCCGGCAGCGGGGCCGGCTCATAGGCTTCCAGCACGGGCGTCAGCGCGCCATTCCGCACGAGGTCATCGATCAGATAGGAGAGCACACGGGCGATCCCGATGCCGTCCACGGCGGCGGCGACGGCGGCTTCCCCCAGGTTCACCGAAAGGCGGGATGCGACCGCGATGGTCTGCGGCGGGCCGGCGCCGAAGAACTGCCAGTGGCGCGCCGTCGGATGACCCTCGTGAACCACGCAGTCATGCTTTGCGAGATCCGTTGGTTTCTTCGGCGTGCCCCGCCGCTCCAGATAGGCCGGGCTGGCGCACAGGGTGACACGGATCAGCCCCACGCGCGCGGCAATCAGGCTGCTGCTGTCGGCCAGCGCGCCGATGCGGACGGCGAGGTCGACATGCTCTTCGACGAAGTTCACGTGCCGGTCCGTGAGTTGCAGCCGGATCTGGATATCCGGAAACGCCCGCAGGAATTCCTCGACGACCGGCAGGACATGGCTGCGCCCCATCACGGCGGGCGCGGTGATGATCAATTCGCCCTGGGGCGCGCGGTACTCGCCGGAGGCCGTGCGTTCGGCCTCCGCGATTTCCTCCAGGATCTGGCGGCACGACGCGACATAGCTCTGCCCGGCGTCGGTCAGGACCACCTTGCGATGACCCCGGTGGAACAGCCGGATGTTCAGATGCGCCTCCAGCTCGGCCACGCGTCGGCTGACCGTGGCCAACGGAATCCTCAGCTTACGGCTCGCCGCCGAGAGGCTTCCCGCATCGACGGCGGTCACCAGAATGGTCATGGCTTCGAGACGGTCCATCCGGCCTTCCAGATTTGGGAGGATTGATCCTGAAACTAAGCGCTACCCGCCCAGGTTGGAACCACCTAACCTTGTCCGGGGTCGTGGGCCCCCGCGTTTACGGGGCCGTCTTTGCAGGAAGTAACTGGCCATGGCCGCGCTCGAAGAGGATTTCCGGTCGAGGCTGCGGGAGGTGTCCGGCAAGGCGTCCTTCAACACCTGGCTCGGCCTGGAGGTCGACCAGGCGAGCGAAGGCGAGGTCGAACTCAGCCTCCCATGGCGAGCGGAGTTTGGGCAGTACAGTGGTTATCTCCACGCCGGCATCGTCTCGGGGCTGATCGACACGGCCTGTGGCTTCGCCGCCTCGACCCTGTCCGGTCGGGTGCTGGCGTCGCAACTGTCCGTTCGTTTCCTGAGGCCGGCCGTGGCGGACGTCTTCGTCGTCAGGGGGAAGGTGATCAAGCCCGGACGCCAACAGATATTCGCCTATGGCGCACTCTTCGCCCGCAACGCGCCCGACAAGCTCTTGGCCGTCGGCGACGCCATCCTCGTCCCGATCGCTTGAAGAACCCTCGCCGCCCCTTTGCGGGCAAGTCGGCCGCGATTGCTTACATCGCTTGGCATGACATCCCTTCCAGAATTGGAAGGTTGGCTCCCAGGCTTCGGCACTACTGAGGACGTTTCGAAGCGCCTACGTCCTCGTCCGTGTAAGGCCCAACAACCCAGCAAAAGCAGGAATGCGATGAAAGCCATCCAATATCGGTCCTTCGGCGACTACAGCGAAAACCGCCTGGTGGATCTGCCGCGCCCGGTGCCTCGCGATGGCGAAGTGCTGGTCGAAATGCGCGCCGTCGGGGTCAATCCTTTGGACAACACGTTCCGGTCGGGCCACATCTTCTTCGCAACGCCGGCGAACCTGCCCCGCGTGGGCGGCCAGTCCGGCGCCGGTGTCGTGGCCGAGACCAGGAGCGGCGCCTTCAAGGTCGGCGATCGCGTTTTCGTTGCCGCGCCCGGCTTTGGCCTCATGGCCGACGGGACCTGGCGCGAGTTCGTGGCCGCCCCGGCAGCCGGCCTCTCGCCCATTCCCGACGGGATCGATGACGATCACGCCGCGGCCTATCTCGCCGGCGCGGGATACCTGACCGGCTACCTGGCGCTGACGGAACTCGCGAAGTTCAAGCCGGGACAGTCCGTCCTGGCGCCCGCGATCGGCGGCGCCGTCGGCATGGAGACCGTTCAGGTCGCCCGCCGCCTCGGCGCCTCGCTGGCGATCTCGACGGCCGGCAGCACCGCGAAGGCCGAACGCGCCCGGGCGGCCGGCTACGAGCACGTCATCGATCTCTCCAAGGAGAGCCTAAAGGACGGCGTCCTGCGCATCACGCAGGGCAAGGGCGTCGATGTCATCGTCGACGGGGTCAGCGGAAAGCTGACCGGCCCGGCGCTGGCGTCGCTGGCTTCCGGCGGCACCTATGTGGTTGCGGGCTATGCCGGCGGGCGCGAGGCCAAGGTCAACGTCACCGACATCATCTGGAAGGCGGCGACCATCCGCGGGTTCACCTTCCGGCTCTTCGCGCCGCAGACGGTGGCGGCGGCCAGCGCCACCCTCGCCGGTTTTCTGAAGGAAGGAGCGCTCCAGCCGACGATCGGCAAGGCCTTCCCGATGTCCGAGGCGCCCGAAGCCGTCCGCTTCCTGATCGAGGAGCGCCCCTTCGGCCGGGTGATCATGAACCCGCAACGCTGATTGCGCGGCAGCGCCAACATCCACCAACCCTATCGAGGACCTCCATCATGGCCAGCTTCACCTTCACGGTCGAGGAGGGCATCGCGACGTTGCTCCTGTCCAATCCGCCGCAAAACCGGCTCAACAGCGCCACTTCGGCGGATTTCCGGGCGGCGGTGGAGAAGATCCAGACCGACCATGGCATCCGGGCGCTGGTCATCCGCGCCGCAGGCGGCAATTTCAGCTTTGGCGGCGACATCGGCAATTGGCTCCATGTCGACCCCGCCGCGATCGGCGCCAATATCGCCGAAGGGCTCCAGTGGCTTCGCGCGTTCGAGGAGCTCCGGGTGCCGGTGATTTCGGCGGTCCAGGGCATCTGCCTTGGCGGTGCGTTCGAGATCGTGCTGCGCACGGATATCATCGTCGCGGCGGAGAATGCGCGGTTCGGCCATTCCGAACAGACCCTGGGGCTTGTCACCCTCATGGGCGGCGTACAAAGGGTCGCCGAGCGCGCCGGCCGGGCGCGAGCCCTTCGCTGGGCCATGACCTCGGAGCGCGTGCCGGCGCGCGAGATGCTGGAGGCGGGCGTGATCACCGAGGTCGTCGCGGACGACCGGCTGGTGGCGGCGGCCTATGAATGGGCCCGGCGGCTCGGCAAGGGACCGACGCTCGCCCACGCCGCCCACAAGAAGATCATGAGCGCCTGGTCGAACGGCGGCGTGGCGGCGGCCGACGCCGTGATCCCGGCGCTGGCGGAACAGCTTTGGAAAACGGCGGACGCCCGCAGGGGCATCGCCTCCGCGCAGGACGCCATTCGCCGCGGCGTGGAGCGCCCCGTCCTCGATTTCGACGGCCGTTGAAGGCGAAGTCCCGCGCGACAGCGGCGAATTCCGAACTATCCTTCGGCGAACTTCGCCGTGACTTGCCGTGTCGTGGCGATAAACGCCTTGGCCGCCGCGGAGCAATAGGCGTTGCGCCGGCGAAGCAGCGCGGCGCGCCTAGATTCGAACGCAGGGTCGGTCTTCACGGTGGCAAGGCCCGCGCCGCTGACGTTTTGCGGCAGGATGGTCGCGAGGTCGGTCAAGCGGACGAGCTCGATCAGCGCCAGGATCGAGTTCGCCTCGACGGCAATGCGCGGCCGCAGGCCTTCGCCCCGGAAATAGCGGTCCACGATCCGGCGAGTGGAGAAAGACGAATCCAGCAGCGCCAGCGGCATGCCGGCGATTTCGGCCGCGGAGAGGATGGTCTTGCGCGTCGGCGACCGCTTCGCGCTGACGATCAGCGCCACGCGTTCCATATGCAGCGGCGTCACCTCGATGTCTTCGGACGGCAGGTCGCCGAAGCCGATCCCGAGGTCGAGCTCGTCCATTATCAACGACGGCGCGATCTCCTCCTGCGCCGAAACGCGGATCGAAAGCGTGATATTCGGATAGCTCGCCCGAAAGCGTTGCGACAACGGCGCGATCAAATAGGCGGCCACGCTGGGCGTGACCCCAAGGCGGAGCGAGCCGGCGGACAGGTCTTCGACATCCCGGATGGCGCGGGCGCCTTCGTCGAGTTCGCCCAATGCACGCCGGGCGTAATCGAGATAGACGTTTCCCAGATCCGTCGGTCGGATTTGGCGGCCGCTGCGGTCCAGCAGCTGCGCGCCCAGGCGCTGCTCGAGCTCCTTGATCTGTTGCGAAAGGGCCGGTTGCGACACGTGCAGTGCCTGCGCCGCGCGGGTGAAGCTGCCGAAATCGGCGACGGCCTTCAGGTAGCGGATGTGGCGAAGAAGCATGATCCATAATCCCTGCTTATGGGGTGCGTAATGAATCGGTCTTGGACGATTATAACCCGGAGACCTACTTTCCCTCCAGACGCACCGCTGTGGTGCGTCGCTTCGGAAACCCACAAAAGGCCCTCGTCAGGCGCCGCGCTCCTGCGGCGCGACCGATGGCGGCCGCATTGAAAGGAGAGTCAGTCATGCAACAGTTTGCGCGCGTTCTTACCGAAAATGGGGTCGTCCCCGTCATTCTTCGCGGCGACGACCATCTGGACCTGCGTTCGATCGTGCCGGATATCACGCCCGATGCCATCGCCAGCGGCGCCTTGACGGTGGTGGATACAACCGGGCTGTCGTCCCTCCGTGGCTCGTTCCGCTATCTCGCGCCGATCCGGGGCGTAAGGCAGATCGCGGCCACCGGCTTCAACTACAAAAAGCACATCGAGGAATTCAAGATGAAGCCGCCGACCGAGCCCGAGGTGTTCCTGAAGGCGATCACCTCGTTGACGGGCCCCGACGATCCGATCTCGCGCGGACCCAATCCGGGCACGATGTTGGACTGGGAAGTGGAACTGGCGATTGTGGTCGGACGCCAGGCGCAGGACATCACGGCCGCCGAGGCCGCCGACTACATCTTCGGCTATGTCTGCATCAACGATGTCTCCGACCGCGCCACCCAGGTCGACAGCGATGGTGGTCAGCATCTGGTCCGCGCCAAGTCCCGGCCGGGCTACGCCCCGATCGGACCCTACCTGACCACCGGCGTGGACGGCATGAACCTCGATCTGTGGACCAAGGTGAACGGCCGCTACGAGCAGCAGGGCGACACCAGCGACATGCTGTTCTCGATCAGCGAAATGCTGGCGTATTTCTCCAGGCACATGACGCTGCTTCCGGGCGATCTGCTGGCGAGCGGAACGCCTCCGGGCGTCGGCTTCGGCAAGAATCGGTTCCTGGCGCCGGGTGATGTGCTGGAGTGCGGCATCGCCAATCTCGGGGCCCAGCGGCATGAGATTCGCGATTGAGGGCGCCAGGGTCCTCTGTTCCCGGATTTGGCGCGAACATCCAGATCAGCGGTGGGGGACTGGGCCCCACCGCTGGATCAACGGATTACCAAGATAATAAAGTGGGATCTGGCATAGCGCAGGAGCAGTCATGACAGGACGGCAAGTCGCGTTGTATTTCGCCTGGAGCCGGCCGGATGAGGTCGCGGCACCGCTGGGCATTCTGGAAAACCGGTTTCCGGCGCTGTTCGAACTGCGCCGCATGGTCTGGCCGCGGCTCGAGAAATTCGCCGATCCGGTAAAATTCGATCAGGGCATCGGCGGCTTCCTCGACAACATACAACTGGCGAATTTCAAGCTGTTCGCCGACCTGGCGGCCTCATGGACCGGAAATCCTGTCCGGCGCGCCGAACGCAGGACGGATGCCGACCAGTGCGCCCTCGATGCGGAATTTCTCACCGGCGTCGATACGCTCGTCGTCATCAGCTTCGACTCGTCCCGGACGGGGCAGCGGGCAAGCGATGCGGAGATTAGCGCCGTCCGGTCGTTTCTCCAGAATCCGGACCACACGCTTTTCATATGCCCGCATCACGATATCGGCGATGCCGACGCCCTGCCCGAAAGCAAGCGGCTGGCGCGGCAGGAGCTCGAATTCCATCATCATGGCGATCCCGGCATTCCGGCGCGGCAATGTTTCGGCGATTTCGGCATTTCGCTTCTGGAGGCGCTGGGCCTGCCGGTCAGGAACCGCTTCGGCCTGCGTCCCGCGAAACTGCCGGACGGTTCTCCGGCGCCGCTTGACGTCGCCACGGAACTCGATCGCGCCGGGCTGATGGAAGGCGTCGCGACCTTCAATCTCCATCCGCATCTGCCGCATTTCGAGCGGCTCGGCGACGGCGGCGCGAAGCTGGACGTGCTGGCGCGCCAACCGATCGATCCCGGCGCCCCGCCGCATCCTTTCACCGCGGGTGGGCGATGGGATTTCGACGCCCTGCTTCAGTCGAAGCCCGACGCATTTCCGGGCCGCGTGTTGGTCTGTGATGCGACGACCTGGAGTTCCACGGCGGGCGGCGTCGACGGCCTGCAGCGCTTTTGGCGCAACGTCGTGCTGCTGAAGCGCGTTGTTGAATAAGGCGCCGAATCCGGGGCCTTGATCCATCGCAAGGACGCTGCCTGCCTTAGAGCACAGCGTGCCCGCGCAATTTGAGGAACTTCGTCCATGGCAAAGGCAGCTACCGGCGTCGATCGGAGCACGACCAAGGTCTATCTCGTCGGCGGCGGAATCGCATCGCTGGCCGCGGCGGCCTTCATGATCCGCGACGGCGATGTCCTGGGCCACAACATCACGGTGCTGGAGGAACTCGGCGTGATCGGCGGCAGCCTCGACGGCTCCGGCTCGCCGCAAGACGGCTATGTGCTGCGCGGCGGCCGGATGCTCGAGAGCAAATATCTGTGCACCTACGAGCTGTTCTCCTCGATCCCGACGCTCGACGGCAGCAAGACCGTGACGCAGGAGATTTTCGCCTGGAACGAGACGATGAAGACCTCGTCCAAATCGCGTCTCGTGCGCGGCGGCCAGCGGCAGACCGCGCCCGAGTTCGGCCTCAGCGAAAAACACATTCTGGCGATCGAGCGCCTGGCGCTGGAGCCCGAGGCCCTGCTCGGCCGCACCAGCATCGCCGATCAGTTCGATGCCGCGTTCTTCGAGACCAATTTCTGGTTCATGTGGTGCACCACTTTCGCCTTCCAGCCCTGGCACAGCGCGGTCGAGTTCAAGCGCTATCTCGTGCGGTTCGCGCACATGGTTTCGGGTTTCGACCGGCTGCAGGGTATCATGCGGACCGTCTACAACCAGTACGACTCGATGGTGCGGCCCTTACGCAAATGGCTGGACGAGCGCGGCGTGGTGTTCGAGATGAACACCCGCGTGACCGATCTCGGCTATGGCGAGCGGGGCGGCGAGCAGGCCGTGACCCGCATTGCCTATGAGCGGGACGGCAAGAGCGCCGAAATCCTGGTCGGCGAAGGCGACTATGTCCTGGTCACGCTCGGCTCGATGACCGAGGCGTCCAGCCTCGGCGGCATGGACGCGGCGCCGGCCTTGCGCACCAAGACGGATGGCGGCGCCTGGACGCTGTGGGAGAAGATCGCCGCGGGCCGCCCCGACTTCGGACGCCCCTCGGTCTTCACCGACCATGTCGACCAGTCCAAATGGGTCTCGTTCACCACGACGCTGCGCGATCCGACCTTGCTGCGCCTCGTGCGGGACTTCACCGGCAACGTGCCGGGGGAGGGCGGGCTCATCACCCTCGCGGATTCCGCCTGGCTGGCCTCGATCGTCATCCCGCACCAGCCGCATTTCATCGGCCAGCCCGACGATGTCGCCGTCTTCTGGGGCTACGGCCTTTCCGTCGACAAGCCCGGGGACTTCGTCAAGAAGCCGATGGCGGCCTGCACCGGCCGCGAGATCATGACGGAGGTGCTGGGCCATCTGCGCATCGAAGCGGAGGCGCCGAAAATCCTGGAGACCTCCACCTGCATTCCCTGCATGATGCCGTTCATCACCAGCCAGTTCCTGGCGCGTGCCGCAGGCGACCGGCCACAGGTCCTGCCGAAGGGCTGGCGAAATCTCGCCTTCATGGGCCAGTTCTGCGAACTGCCGGAGGACGTCGTGTTCACCGTCGAATACTCGATCCGCTCGGCGCAGGCCGGCGTCTACGCGCTGCTCGGGCTGAAGCGCGAGCCGCCCGCCGTCTACCACGGCAAGTTCGACCCGCGCGTTCTCTACAAGGCGTTCCTGGCTCTACACGACATCCGCGCGTGACGCGGTGGCTGAGCGATAGCGCTCGGCCGCGTGGACCTGTGCGTAATTGGGCAGCATCGCCCGCCGCGCGGCATCGAGCGCCGCCCACTGGCCGGCGTCCGGCAAAGGCGGGATCGTCACCGTTTCGCGCCGGTCGAAGCCGACAAGCGCGGCGTCCACCAGTTCGCCGGTCTCCATGACGGCGGCCAGCGTGTTCACGTCGCGGCCGGAACGCTCCCAGATTTCGGTGCGCGTGGCGGCGGGAAGCACGGCCTGCACATAGACCCCCTTGGGGCCGAGTTCGAGATGCAGGCCCTGGGACAGGAACAGGACGAAAGCCTTGGTGGCGCCATAGACGGTCAAGCCATATTCCGGCGCCAGCCCGACGACCGAGCCGATATTGACGATCGCGCCCTGGCCGGCCGCCGCGAAGCGCAGCGCGACGGCGTTGGCAAGGCGCGTCACGGCCGTGATGTTCAGCGCGATCAGCCCTGCGACGTCGGCGCCGCTCTGGTGCAGGAAGTCGCCGGGCAGCGTGGCGCCCGCATTGTTGACGAGCACGCCGACGCGCGCGTCGTCGCGCAGCCGCGTCTCGACGCGCGCCAGATCCGATGCGTCGGTCAGGTCGGCCTGCTGCACGTCGACGCGGACGCCGGCTTCGCGGCGCAGGCGGTCGGCAAGCTGCTCCAGGCGCGAGACGTCGCGAGCCACCAGTACGAGGTCGTGTCCGCGATGGGCGAAGCGGTCGGCATAGACGGCGCCGATGCCGCTCGAGGCGCCGGTGACGAGGACGGTGGACTTGGCGGTCATGGGGCGTGCTCCTGCGATCGTATTCATGACGATGGTCATGATATTGTTTATATGATGGCCGTCATGTATATTCAAGGTGCTGGGAGAGAAGATGCGTGTGAGCCGCGAACAGGTGGCGCAAAGCCGCCGGACGATCGTCGAAGCCGCCGGCCGGCTGTTCCGCGAACGCGGCTTCGCGGCGGTCACGGTCGCCGAGATCATGAAAGCCGCCGGCCTCACCCATGGCGGCTTCTACGGCTATTTCAAATCCAAGGACGATCTCATCGCCCAGGCTCTCGCCGAGGCCCTGTCGAGCGCGGCGGGCCCGTCCGGCGATCTGGCGGACTACGCCGCCAAATACCTGTCGCCGGCCCATCGGGACAATCTCGCGGGCGGCTGCGCCATGGCGGCGCTGGCCTCGGAGACGATCCGCCAGGACGGCCGCGCCCGCGCGGCGATGACGGCCGGCCTCAAGCGGCAGATCGAGGATCTTAGCCGCGCCGCCGCCGGCGCGAACCCTGCCGACCGGCGCCGCGCGGCGATCGGAAGCTGGGCGGCGATGGTGGGAGCGGTTATCCTGGCGCGCATGAGCGACGATCCCCGCCTGTCCGGTGACATTCTCGATCAGACGCGCGCGTGGCTGGTCGCCAAGGATAGGAAGCCCAGCCGGCACAAGGCGAGATAGCGCGTGGCTGCCAAACGCCCCCGTCGCAAGTTCGGCGCTTCGCAGAAGGATCGGATTTTCTTCGCCGTTCTTCCCGATGCCGGCACCGCCGCGCGCATCCACGCCTTGGCATCCGATCTCAAGAGCAAAAACGGCCTCGACGGCACGCTGATATTGCCGGAGCATTTGCACATCACCCTGTTCCATCTCGGCGACTGGCACGCGCTGCCGACAGAAATCGTCGCACTCGCCGGCGAGGCCGCGGCGGAGGTTTCGGCCGCGCGGTTTGATGTCGCCTGCCGCCGCGTCGAGAGTTTCAGCAACCGGACGGGCGTCTATCCCTTCGTGCTGTTGGCGGAGCAGGGCACAACGCCGCTGCACGCATTCCAGCGGGCGCTCGGAGCGGCGTTGAAGAAGAACGGCCTCGGCGGCGCGACTCAGGGGGATTTCAAGCCGCATGTCACGCTGTTGCGCGACGAGACGCGCGTAAAGCCCGCCGCCGTCGAACCCGTCACCTGGACGGTGCGCGATTTCGTGCTGGTGCACAGCCTGCTCGGCCAGACCAAGCACGTGCATCTGGGGCGCTGGCCGCTCGGCGGCTGAGCCCTCACGCCTCGCCGCCGGCTTTCCATTCTGCTTGCGGCAGGCGCCAATAGATGCGGTCCTTGCGCGCCAGCATGCGGTGGCCGATCAGCTCGCGCCGCAGCGTGGCGCTGTCCCAGTGATGCGCCTGGATCGTCTCGTTGACCTCGGCTTCGGTGTAGCGGCGGTTGGCGGCGAAGTCGCGCATCAGCCAGCGCAGCACCGCGCCGCGTTTCTTCCGGCTTGCCGGAATCTGTTTCAGCGTCCCGTCCCTGGCGACGAAGCCTTGCAAGATCTTCGCATCGGACGCCTCGGCGCCGGCCGGCGCCTTGGCCTTCATCGCCGAAGGCTGCAGCACGCGCCGCGCCAGCTTCTCGAGCGCGTCGCGGTCGAGCGCGTGCCAGCGCGTGGTGCCCTCGGCCCGCGCGGTCACGATGCCTTGCGCCTTCAGGATCGCCAGATGATGCGACACGGTCGGCTCCTTGAGGCCGAGCGCCTCCGCCAGATCCTGCACGCTGCGCTCGCCGCCGGCCAGCAGGCCGATGATCTTGAGGCGGCTGTCATGCGCCATCGCCTTGAAGAATTCGAGCAGGGTCTCGGTCATCGCGCTCTCCTTTCATGGATGTCTAATTAGATATCCATCGAAATTCAAGCGGGCGCCGCTCGTTAGTGCATGATTTCGTAAGGCAGCGGCTCCCGGTCGATTTCCACGATCGCGTGCTGCACGCGGTTCCAGGCGCGAAAGCCTTCCATGTCGCCGCTTGCGAAGCAGCGTTCGGCGCGCTCCGACGCCGCGCTGGCCGCCCTCCCGGCATATTGTTTCTTCAGATCAAGCGCGGTGCGCCAAACGGTTGAGAGGTTCATGTAGGCAGTGTGCGCGGCGGCGCCTCGGCAAACCTTGCGTTTGATCAAGAACTCATTACGTAGAATCCACAATCGCCAATCATCGGGCCGAACAGCATCACGCCGCTGCCGCGCACATTGCCGACGGTGAATTGGAGCGATTCCGCGTCCTGCTCGCGCGCCCAGCGGATGCCGCCTTTCGCGTCGACGAAATACCCGTCCAGCGAAATGTTGTTGAAGACGCTCAGTCTGCGCATGGCGGCTGCGGAGAAAACGCAGACAAGAATATTGCCGTGCGTATCGGGACAACAGCGTTGCGACGGAGAGATGTTCTTGTTATGTTCTAGTGATGTTGCAAGCACGACCCCATCGCAAGTCATTGGATGCCGAGCGCGGCCGGGCCGACCGGCTTTTCTTTGCCCTGGTGCCGGATGCCGGCACCGCGGCGCGCGTGACGTCGCTTGCCGAAGATTTGAAACACGCCCGGGGATTCACCGGCCGGCTGATCAAGCCGGGGCATCTTCATGTCTCGCTGGTTTTCCTTGGCGACTGGGACGGCTTGCCGGGGTCCGTCCTTTCTCGCGCGCACGATGCGGCGCAAGGCGTGCGGGCACCGTCGTTTGTCATCACCCTCGATCGTGCGGTCAGCTTTCGAAGCGACGGAAACTATCCTTTCGTCCTTTTGGCCGGTGGCGACGACGCGCCGCTCAAGGCATTGCGCGCCTCGCTCGGTGCGGCGCTCGCCCGCCGCAAGCTCGGCCGCTTCGCGCGCGCGCCGTTCACGCCGCACATGACCTTGCTCTACGATGCCAAGGCCGCCGACGAAGCGCCCATCGCACCGATGTCCTGGACGGTGGCCGATATCGTCCTTGTGCACAGCCTCTTTGGCCAAAACCGGCATGAACATCTTGCGCGCTGGCCGCTCGGTGGCCATTAGAGGAGGCCACATGGCGATCACGCTCTACGGCATCAAGAACTGCGACACGATGAAGAAGGCGCGTGCCTGGCTCGACGGCCATGGCGTGGCTTACGCGTTCCACGACTACAAGACGCAAGGCATCGATCACGCGCATCTCGAGGCCTGGAGCAAGGAGCTTGGTTGGGAGGTCCTGCTCAACCGCGGCGGAACGACCTTTCGCAAACTGCCGGACTCGGAGAAGGAGAACCTTACCGAACGCAAGGCAGTCGCCTTGATGCTGGCGCAGCCGTCGATGATCAAACGTCCGGTGCTCGATCTCGGTAGCAAGCGGGTCGCGGGCTTCAAGCCTGAAATCTATGCAAGCACATTCGCGAAGCGATGACCGGATATCGCGTTTCATGCACAGGAAAGACGGCGGCGCGATGCGACGTTGACGCGTGCCGTGCGTTCGACGTGTTGCGGATGCGGCGCGGAAATAAATTACCTGTTCATAACGCCGCTGCGCGCTTGCCGCGACGAAGCTGCATCGCTTGATTCGACCGCTCGCGCCCGTTGGTCCGCGCGGGCGCCGGGGCCAGAAGAACAAGAAGAATGGAACACGAAGCTTACCGTCACGTCCCCTACGACATCGAGGTCGAGCAGGCTCTGCTCGGCGCGATGCTGGTCGACAATCACGCGATCGAGCGCGTCACTGCGATCCTGAAGGCGGAGGATTTCTACGATCCGCTGCATGCGCGCCTCTATGAGGTGATGCTGTCCTCGTCCGACCGCGGCGGCATGGTGCTGACGCCGTTGACGCTGCACGCCGCGATGAAGGCCGATCCCGGCCTGATCGAAGTCGGCGGCCACGCCTATCTCGCTGGCCTGGCGCAGGCGGCGCCCGCGATCCCGAACGTGCGCGACCTGGCGCGCATCCTGCGCGATCTTTCCGTGCGCCGCGCCCTGATCGGCATCGGCGAGGACATCGTCAATACCGCCTACGAGGCGCCGCACGACAAGCCGCCCAAAGCGCAGATCGAAGAGGCCGAAAAGGCGCTCTATCGCGTCAGCGAAACCTCCAAATACGGCGCCGGCCCGATCGATTTTGCCGAAAGCCTGCGCCGCACCGTGGAACTGGCCGAGAAGGCGCAGGCCCGGGGCGGGCGCATCTCGGGCCTGGCGACGGGCTTCACCGACATCGACTCGCTGCTCGGCGGCCTGCAGCCGTCGGACCTGCTCATCCTCGCCGGCCGTCCCGGCATGGGCAAGACCTCGCTCGCCACCAACATGGCGTTCCACACCGCGCGCGCCTATGTGCGCGACCTGGAAAGCGGCGCCGAGGTGCCGAGCGGCGCGCCGGTTCTCTTCTTCTCGCTCGAAATGGCGGCGCAGCAGCTCTCGGCGCGTATCCTGTCCGAGCAGACCGAGATCGAGATGTGGAAGATCCGCAACGGCAAGTTCACCGAGACCGAGTGGGAGCAGTTCGTGCTCGCCATGCAGGACCTCTCGACGCTGCCGCTCTACATCGACGACACCGGCGGCATCTCGGTGGCGCAGATCGCCGCGCGCGCCCGCCGCCTGAAGCGCGAGAAGAACATCGGTTGCGTTATCATCGACCATATCCAGCTCGTCGAAGGCACCGGCCGCGCGGAAAACCGGGTGCAGGAGATCACCGAGATCTCGAAATCGCTCAAGGTGCTCGCCAAGGAGCTCGACGTGCCGGTGATCGCGCTGTCGCAGCTTTCCCGTTCGGTCGACAGCCGCGACGACAAGCGTCCGGTTCTCTCCGACCTTCGCGAATCCGGCTCGATCGAGCAGGACGCCGACGTCGTGATGTTCGTCTACCGCGAGGAGTACTATCTCAAGACGCGCGAACCCGATCCTGGTTCGCCCGATCACGCCAAGTGGATGGAAAAGCTCGACCGCGCGACAAACCGGGCCGAGGTGCTGGTCGAGAAACACCGCCATGGCGCGACCAACAAGATCGACCTGCAATTCGATTCCCGCTTCACGCGGTTCTCCAACCTCGCCCCTGACGACGCGCGCGCCTAGCGCCGCGCGTGCGGGTCGTTGTCGGGGCAGTCGGCGTCATAGCCGTGCCAGGGATGCAGCCGCGCGCGGTCATCCGCCGCCGTCTCATGGTGATCCGCGCCGCCGCCATAGGCGCGGCCATAACCGTCGACCCAGCCGTTGCCGTGAGCCGCGCCGCCTCCAGCATAATCACCGCCGCCCATGACGTAGGACCGGCTGTCGCTGTGATAGTCGTAGGTCGCGACCGAGATTTCCGAATATTCGCGGCGCCACGCATAGCCATGGCCGCCGCCATAGACGTGGCGATCGCCGTGCCGGTGCCAGCGATGGCGCGGCGGGGGTGGCGTGTCGGCCTCGCCGGTGGGAGTCGGCGTCGCGGCCGGCGGCGTGGCGCAGTTGCAGCCGACCTTGGTGTCCTTCGCCGGACCGGTATTGATATCGCAGCCCGCGACCGTGAACACGGCCAGCGCCGCGGCCGCGGCCAGAATTATCCGCATGACAGCATCCTCAACGGCGCGGGCAAACGCACTTCGTTCACCGCGATTATGCAGGACCTGCCGGCCGAAAGGCGCGGATTTCGCGCGACTGGGTTAACGCACGGCCTCGACCCGGACGAAATCGGCTTCGCGCCGCGCCACGCTGGCGATCTGGCTGGGCAGCAGGCGCAGGTCGTAATAGGCCCGCACCATCTCGCGCTTGACGAGGCGCCAGCTGAAGTCGCGCTGGCCGGCCCGCCATTCGTCGATGTCGGTCTGGCCGCCGATCTCCTCGGACTGCCGGGCGATGGCCGGCGTCAGTTGATAGGGCCGCAGGCGCTCGGTCAGCGGCGAGTTGTTCGGGTTGAACAGCATATGGTCGACCGGCAGGGTCCAGGGCTCGTGCCAGGCCAGCAACTGCTCGGCGATTTCGCGCGTGAGGATGTAGGCCGCCGCGCCAGTGTGGCGCGACCGGAGCCGGCCGATCAGGCGGCCGCCGCCCGCGTCCACGACGTCGTCGAGCAACACGCGCTGGCTCTGCGGCCCATAGCGCTCGATCTTCAGCAAGCCGACCCCGGCCGGAATCCAGGCGGCGTCGGTGAGGAGCGGCGCCGCGTCGCCATCGATCGCCACATCGTCTTCCAGGATCAGGCCGTGGCTGTCGCCGGTCGAGAGGAACATGCTCCAGGCGCGCATATGGCTGAGGGTGCAGCATTTGTCGCCCTTGGGGATCGGGCCGAGCGGGCCGTCGCTGGCGAAGTTCCGGTCGGCGACGGCGTCCGGCATGTTCCGCGCGTCGATCGCGGAAACGAACTGGACCGCTATCGCGAGGTCCGACAATTGCTTGGACATTTTGAGCAATCGGTCGGGACGGCGGGCGAGATTTATGAGATATGCTTGCATGTCAGTCCGGTGCCTCTGACCCTGAGTGCCAGAAGACTTTTGTACGGCTCGGGTTCCTCAACCCTTCGCGCGGATTTCGACATTGTGTATGTCGGCGTAATGCTGCGACATCTCGCGACAAAAAACTTTTCGGAATCGCATAGGCTTAGGAAAGTTCCTTGCCGCGGACGGCGTCATCGGGCGTATCGGGCCGGCACATTTCGTAATCTTTCCCGAATCAGTTCTCACCACCTTTGAAGATATGTTCGCGACACGGGACATCACCACGGCCGAGATCAAGACGGCCCGCCGCACCGACCGCATCGCCATCTCGACGCCCGGCGATTTCCTGACCTCCACTATCCGGCCGTTCGACCGCGCCGGCGCGGACGGGCTGCTTCCTTATTGTCTCGATTTTCTCAGGCGGCGTTCGGTCTATGTCGGCGGCGTCGATGGCGAGGGCGCCCAGGCGGCGCCGTTCTATTATCTCTACCTTCGCCGCAACGCGACGCGCGTGGTGTCGGTCCCGTGGGAATCGGGCGCGCTCGCGCCGGGCGAGGCGCGCGCGCCGATCTTCCTCTTCTCGCCCGGCCGCTGCGGCTCGACGCTGCTGAGCCGGCTGCTGTTCGAGGCCGGGATCGCCAACGTGTCGGAGCCGGATTTCTATACCCAGGCAACGACGGCCTTGTGCGCCAGTCCGTTCAATCCGTTTCGCGCCATGGTCGCGGAGGCGGCGGCGGCGATGGGCGCCGACCTCGCAGCGGCGCTCGATCCGGTCCGGCCGCCAGTCGTGAAGCTGCGCGCCGAGTCCTGCCGCGCGCCCGACCTGCTGGTGCGTCCGCAGGAGCGTCGCACGATCTTCATGACGCGCGGCTTCGAGGCCTGGGCGCGCTCGAACGGACGCGCCTTTCGCAACGGGGCGCAAAAATCGGTGCGCAAATACCTGACCGCGATGTCGGGCTATGCCTGGGCGAAACGCAACGGCACTTGCCATGTGATTCATTATGAGCGTCTGTTGGCCGATCCGCCGGCCGAGGCGGCGGCGCTCGCCGCGTTTCTCGGCCGCGGCATTTCCGCCGAAGCGGTGGCGTCGAGCATGAAAGAAGATTCACAGAAGGATACGCCGCTCAGGCGCGGCGCGCGATCCGATCTTCCGGGCTGGGAACGCCGGTTCGACGCAACCATGGTGCTGTGGAATTCTGCTAAAGTACGTCGCGCGCGCGACGGCTTGGGCGCCGAAGAACTTTGCACCGGCTGAAGGGCCGGATCTGAGCAGGAATTGTTGTGACGGACAGTTCGGTCGATTCTGACGCGTTCGCCGGAATCCTGGCCGCGCACCCGCTCGCCGCCGCGCCCGACGACAAGCAGCGCACCTTGCGCCGCTGGCTCGCCGGCGCCGCGGTCCTGCTCGTTCATGTCCTGGCGCTCGTCATCGTCGCCTACAGCGTCCACACCCCGATCGTGCAGCGCATCCGCGAGACGATCCCCGAAGCGATCCTGTGGGTCCCGAAGCTGGAGCCGTTCCATCCGCCGAAGAAGGTCGCGCCGCCGGAGCCGGTCGAGGCCTTGCCGTTCGTCACCGCGCCGATCACCCTGCCGCCGGAGCCGAAGCGCGCTTTGCCGCCGCCGCCGAGCGAGGGACTGGAGGGCGTCGGCCGCTCGCTGGCATGCGGCGCCTCGAGCTATGAGAACCTGTCCGCCGCGCAGCGCGAGACCTGCCGCCGCCGCCCCTGGGCGTTCGTCAAGCGGCCGGACGGCACGATCGTTCTGGACGTGCCAAAGCCCGAAGCGCCGCCGACCGCCGCCGACATCGCGCGCCACGAACAGCAGACCCAGCCGACTTGTCCGCCGCTCGTCAATGTTCCTTGCCTGGGCGCGATCATACATGGCGATGGCGATCCGTTCGCGCGGCCGCGGAATTACTGAAAAACCCCTGCGACCGGGCAGGCTTTGACGCCGCCCCGGCACCCCGGCATTGTCCGGCCCATGAGCAATCCCGACTTCGAGGCGGCGCGCCTGACCGTGCGGTTGGACGCGATCGTGGCGAATTATCGCCTGTGCCAGCGGCTGGCTGGCCCGGCCGCCGTGGCGGGCGTGGTCAAGGCCGATGCCTATGGCATGGGCGCCGAGCCGGTCACGCGGGCCCTGTCGGCCGCCGGCTGCGACACCTTCTTCGTGGCACGCCTGGAAGAGGGCATCGCCCTGCGCGCGGTCGCGCCGTCGGCCCGCATCTTCGTCCTCGACGGCGCGGCGCCCGACACGGTGCCGGCCCTGATCGAGCATCGCCTGACGCCGGTGCTCAATTCGCTGGCAGAGATCGCCGGCTGGTCCGCCGCGGCGCGCGAGACCAGGACGGTGCTCGAAGCCGCGATCCATATCGACACCGGCATGAACCGTCTGGGACTTCCCGGCGACGAGCTTTCGGCGCTCGCCTCCGACTGGCGCAAACGCCTCGAAGGCCTGCGCATCGTGCTCTGGGTCAGCCATCTGGCCTGCGCCGATGACGTGGAAGCGAAGATGAACCGCATCCAGCTCGACCGCTTCAAGACCGCGCTCGCCATGCTGCCGCCGGCGCCGGCGAGCCTCGCCTCCTCGGGCGGCGTTCTGCTCGGCAAGGACTATGCCTTCGACATGGTGCGGCCGGGCATCGGGCTCTATGGCGGCAACGTTCAGCATGCGGCGCAAAATCCGTTCGCGGTCGCCGCCGTGCTCAGCGCGCGCGTGCTCCAGATCCGCCGAATTGACAGGGGTGACAGCGTTGGATACGGAGCCAGCTTCCGGGCGAAGCGGCCCACGGTGATTGCCACCGTGGCCTTGGGGTATGCGGACGGGGTGATGCGGGCCATCGGCAATCGCGGCGTTGCGGCCATCGCCGGCGTGCGCGCCCCGGTCGCGGGCCGCGTGTCGATGGACCTCGTGACGCTGGATGCGACCGATGTGCCGCTCGCCGCGCTCTCGACCGACGCGGAGGCCGAGTTCTTCGGCGATACGATCAGCCTCGAAGAGGTTGCAAGCGCCGCGGACACCGCGGCCTACGAAATTCTCACCGCGACCGCGCCGCGCGTGCCGCGCCGCTATACGGGCCAGGCGACATGAACATTTTCGCACCCATCGGCCGCGCCGTCCTCCTTCTCCTGGCGCAGATCGGCCGGCTGAGCCTGTTCACCTGGTCGGCGATCACCGGCATTTTCCGCCCGCCGATCTACTGGTGGCATATTCTGCGTCAGTTCCTGCTGATCGGTTATTTCTCGCTGCCCGTGGTGGGCCTCACCGCCTTCTTCACTGGCGGCGCGCTGGCGCTGCAGATCTATCTCGGCGGCAACCGCTATGGCGCGGAGTCTTTCGTGCCGCAGATCGTGGTGCTCGGCATCACGCGCGAATTGGGGCCGATCATCGCCGGGCTGATGGTGGCCGGCCGCGTCGCCGCCGCCATCGCCGCCGAGATCGGCACGATGCGGGTGACCGAACAGATCGACGCGCTGACGACGCTGGCCACGAACCCGATCAAATATCTCGTCGTGCCGCGGCTGGTCGCGGCGGTGATTTCCATGCCGGTCCTGGTTGCGGTCGCCGACATCATCGGCGTGATGGGCGGCTATGTCGTGGCGACGCAGACGCTGGGCTTCACCGGCGGCATCTATCTCAAGAACACCGTCGACTTCATGACCACCCAGGACGTGATGAGCGGCCTCTACAAGGCGGCGGTGTTCGGCTTCATCATCGCGCTGATGGGCTGCTACAACGGCTTCCATTCCAAGGGCGGCGCGCAGGGCGTGGGCGCCGCGACTACCAACGCGGTGGTGTCGGCCTCGATCCTGATCCTGGCCGCCAACTACGTCCTCACCTCCATCCTATTCAACAAATGACCCCGAAGATCGAGTTGCGCGGCGTCAAGAAGTCCTTCGGGCCCAAGGTGGTGCTGGACGGCATCGACCTCGTGCTGGAGCCCGGCCAGTCGCTGGTGGTGATCGGCGGCTCGGGCACCGGCAAGTCGGTGACGATCAAATGCGTGCTCGGCATCCTCAAGCCCGATGCGGGGCAGATCTTCGTCGACGGCAAGGAAGTCACCCATCTGCGCGGTCGGGCCCGCGACCAGATGCTGAAGAAGTTCGGCATGCTGTTCCAGGCCGCCGCGCTGTTCGATTCGCTCACTGTCTGGGAGAACGTCGCGTTCGGCCTGATCCAGGGCCGCGGCATGGCGCGCAAGCCGGCGCGCGAGATCGCGATCCAGAAGCTCGCCAAGGTCGGCCTCGGCGCCGAAGTGGCCAACCTGTCGCCGGCCGAATTGTCGGGCGGCATGCAGAAGCGCGTCGGCCTCGCCCGCGCCATCGCCGCCGATCCGGAGATCATCTTCTTCGACGAGCCGACCACCGGCCTCGACCCAATCATGGCCGACGTGATCAACAATCTGATCGTCGACACGGTGAAGGATGTCGGCGCCTCGACGCTGTCGATCACCCACGACATGACGAGCGCCCGCAAGATCGCCGACCGGATCGCCATGCTCTACAAGGGCAAGATCATCTGGAACGGCCCGACCAAGGACATCGACAACAGCGGCAATCCCTATGTCGACCAGTTCATCCACGGCCGCGCCGAAGGCCCGATCAAGATGGAAGTGAAGGCGTAAGGCCGTGGCGATCGGCATGGCGCGCGGTTTCGGGCGCGCGTAATGTAAAAAATACTTGACATTAAGTATGATATATATTACATCATGTCTCGAAATATAGACATGAAAGAGCCTTTCCATGGCATTTCGCGAGAAAACTGCGTGGATTTCGTTGCTGTCGACGCTGATCATCTACGGGCTCTATTTCTGGTCGGTCGTTCGCACCGGGCAGCAGATGGGCAGCTTCCATTTGGGCAGCCTCATCGGGACGATTGTCGCGCTGGTGATCGTTCAGGTCGCGCTGATCGTGGTTGCAGCGATCTTCTCGCCCAAGGACGCGCAGGCGCCGCGCGACGAACGCGAGAAGCTGATCGAGCTTCGGGCGATCCGCATCGGCTATTTCGGACTGGCGATGGGCGTTTTGTCGGTTTGCGCCGTCGGCGCGTTCTATCCGTCGGTCGTCTTCAACATCAATGCGTTGCTGTTTCTTCTCGTGGCGGCCGAGGCGCTGCGTCAGGCCGGTTCGATCGTTCAATACCGGCGCGGCGCCTGACATGGCCACGATACGGAACGAGATCCGGCGCCTGCGCTTCGAACATGGCGAGATGACGCAACAGCAACTGGCCGAAAGGATCGGCGTCACGCGCCAGACGGTGAACGCGATCGAGCAGGGCAAATACTCGCCGTCGCTCGAGGCCGCCTTCCGAATCGCCGCCGTGTTCGGCCAGCCGCTGGAGAGCGTGTTCCATTATTCCGAGGACAAGTAGGCCGCCTTGACAGGTGTGCTAGAACGGAATCATGGCCAAAGCCTCCTTCGTCTGCCAGTCCTGCGGCGCCGTCCATTCCAAATGGTCCGGGCGCTGCGAGGCGTGCGGCGGCTGGAACACCATCACCGAGGAAGGCGCCCCCGCGCCGATCGGCGCCGGCGCGGCCAAGCGCGTGCGCGGCCGCAAATTCGCGCTCGAAGACCTCAAGACCGAGGATGCCGCGCCGCCGCGCCGCGTCACCGGCATCGCCGAGTTCGACCGGGTCGCCGGCGGCGGCATCGTGCCGGGCTCGGCCCTGCTGATCGGCGGCGATCCGGGCGTCGGCAAGTCCACGTTGATCCTCCAGGCGCTGGCCTCCTTCGCGGCGAGGGGCGGCAGCGCGGTCTATATCTCCGGCGAGGAGGCGATGGCGCAGGTCCGGCTGCGCGCCGCGCGCATGGGCGTCTCCGACGTGCCGGTGGCGCTCGGCGCCGCCACCAATATCGAGGACATCCTCGCCACGCTGGAAGGCGGCAAGCGGCCCGACATCGTCGCCATCGATTCGATCCAGACGATCTGGACCGGTGCGCTGGAAGCGGCGCCCGGCACCATTGCCCAGGTACGCACCGCTTCCTTCGATCTCGTTCGCTACGCCAAGGCGTCGGGCGCCGCCGTGATTCTCGTGGGCCATGTCACCAAGGACGGCCAGATCGCCGGACCCAAGGCGGTCGAGCATCTGGTCGACGCGGTGCTCTATTTCGAGGGCGAGCGCGGTCATCACTTCCGCGTCCTGCGCGCGGTGAAGAACCGTTTCGGGCCGACCGACGAGATCGGCGTGTTCGAGATGACCGGCAAGGGCCTCGCCGAGGTCGCCAATCCGTCGGCGCTGTTCCTCGGCGACCGCAATTCGACTTCGCCCGGCACCGCGGTGTTCGCCGGGCTGGAAGGCACGCGGCCGCTGCTGGTCGAGATCCAGGCCCTCGTCGCCGCCGCCGGCTATGGCTCGCCGCGCCGCGCCGTGGTCGGCTGGGACACCGGGCGCCTCGCCATGATCCTGGCGGTGCTCGACGCGCGTGGCGGGGTCGGCATCAGCGCCTCCGACGTCTATCTGAACGTCGCCGGGGGCTTGAAAGTCGGCGAGCCGGCGGCCGATCTCGCGGTCGCGGCGGCGCTGGTCTCCTCCCATGCCGGCCAGGCGCTGCCGCGCGAAACCGTGTTTTTCGGCGAAATCAGCCTTTCCGGCGATGTGCGGCCGGCGCCGCAAGCCGAACTGCGCCTCAAGGAAGCCGCAAAGCTGGGCTTTTCCACCGCCGTGGTGCCGGCCGGCACCAAGATCGAGGGCGCGGGCCTGGCGCTTCGCCCCATACGGGATGTTACGGAGTTGATTGAGCTGTTTGGCACAGTCTCCGCGGCGCCGCGCCGTGGTACAATAAACGCATGAGTCTCGCCTTCTCCTTCGTCGATCTCCTGGTGGTGCTCGTCATTCTGGGGTCGGCGGCTTATGCGGCCTGGCGCGGCTTCGTGTCGGAAACCCTCGGCATCGTCGCCTGGGCGGCGGCGGCCTTCGCGTCGCTCTATCTCGGACCCTGGGTCGCGCGGCTGGCGCATTCGCTGATCGCGACGGACTGGATCGCGACCGTCGCCGGCTACGCCATCGTGTTCGTCGCCGTCTTTATTCCGATCCAATTCGCGAGCCACCGTTTCTCCGAAGGCGTGAAACGCTCGCCGGTCGGCCCGCTCGACCGCGTGCTGGGCGCGACCTTCGGCATCGTGCGCGGCCTCGCCATCCTCGGCATCGCCTATCTGGTGTTCACGGCCTTCGTGCCGATCCATTCCCAGCCCTATTGGCTGACCGGAGCGCGCTCGCTGCCGATGATCCAAAGCTCCGCCGAGGTGCTGCTGGCCCTGGTTCCCGACCGCGATCGCCGCGAGCCGGTCGCGCCGTCGTCCGGACCCAAGCCCACGAGCATCGACGATCTGCTGCGCGCCCCGGCCCATGTCGCGCATCCGGTCCATCCCGCGGCCAAGCCGGACGGCCGCAAGAAGCACAAAAAGGGCTATGGCGCCCAGGACCGCCATGCGCTAGACCGACTTTTCGAGGCGACTGGCAGTAACGGTAGCGGCAGCCGATGACCGGCCTTCCAAAAGGCGAAGATATTCAAGACGATAAGCTCCACGAAGAATGCGGCGTGTTCGGCGTTTTCGGGCACCCCGATTCCGGCGCGCTGACCGTCCTCGGCCTGCACGCGCTGCAGCATCGCGGCCAGGAAGCGGCCGGCATCGTCACCTATCACGACGGCCATTTCGTCTCGGAGCGCCATCCGGGCCTGGTCGGCGACATCTTCGGCGGCAAGAACGCCGGCCGCGCCCTCAATCTCAAAGGCTCCTTCGCCATCGGGCATAACCGCTATTCGACGGCGGGCGGTTCGGCGCCGCGCAACATCCAGCCGATGTTCGCCGATTTGACCGGCGGCGGCCTCGCGCTGGCCCATAACGGCAACCTCACCAATGCGCGCACGCTGCGCACCGAGCTGGTGGGCGAGGGCCGCATCTTCCAGTCGACCTCCGACACCGAGGTCATCATCCATCTGGCGGCGCGCAGCCACTACAAGCCGATCGTCGACCGGCTGATCGACGCGCTGAAACAGGTCGAGGGCGCCTATTCGCTGGTCGCGCTGACCTCCAAGAAGCTGATCGGCGTGCGCGATCCGTGGGGCGTGCGGCCGCTGGTGCTCGGCAAGCTCGACCAGGCCTATATCCTGGCGTCGGAGACCTGCGCCCTCGACATCATCGGCGCCGAGTTGGTGCGCGACGTGGCGCCGGGCGAGATGATCGTCATCACCAAGGACGGCATCGAAAGCTATCATCCGTTCCAGAAGCAGCCGAACCGCTTTTGCGTGTTCGAATACATCTATTTCTCGCGGCCCGATTCGGTGGTCGAGGGCCGCAACGTCTACGAGCTGCGCAAGCGCACCGGGGCGGAGCTGGCGCGCGAGGCGCCGGCCGGCGCCGACATGGTGATCCCGGTGCCCGATTCCTCCATTCCGGCGGCGATCGGCTACGCGGCGGAGGCCAAGCTGCCCTTCGAGCTCGGCATCATCCGCAACCATTATGTCGGGCGCACCTTCATCGAGCCGACCGACGGCATCCGCAATTTCGGCGTCAAGAAGAAGCACAATCCCAACCGCGCCACGCTGGCCGGCAAGCGGGTCGTGCTGATCGACGATTCCATCGTGCGCGGCACGACCTCCAAGAAGATCGTGCAGATGGTGCGCGACGCCGGCGCCGCCGAAGTGCATTTCCGCGTCGCCAGCCCGCCGACGGCGCATTCCTGCTTCTACGGCGTCGATACGCCCAACACCGCCGACCTGCTGGCGCACCAGATGGATGTCGAGGGCATGCGCCGGCTGATCGGCGCCGACAGCCTCGCCTTCATCACCATGGACGGGCTTTATCGCGCGATGGGCGAAGGCAAGCGCAACAACGGCGCGCCGCAGTTCTGCGATGCGTGCTTCTCGGGCGCCTATCCGATCGAGCTGACCGACATCACCGGCGGCGCCGGCCGCGGGCAGCTCTCGCTGCTGGCGGACGTGGCGTAGACACCTTTCCACTGTCATGGCCCGCGAATGCGGGCCACCCAGGTGACAACGCCAAAGTGTTGCAGTACATGGCGCGAAAGTTCTCCATCTCATTATAAAGGGCATGCCGTTTTCAACTGGGTGGCCCGCATTCGCGGGCCATGACAAGCGTGGGTGGTTGCGGCAGCGATGAACATGACCAAGCCTCTCGAAAACAAGATTGCCCTCGTCACCGGCGCATCGCGCGGGATCGGGTATTTCGCGGCGCTGGCGCTGGCCAAGGCCGGGGCGCATGTCGTCGCGCTCGCCCGCACCACGGGCGGTCTCGAAGACCTCGACGATGCGATCCAGAAGGCCGGCGGCACGGCGACCCTGGTGCCGCTGAACCTGCGCGACTTCGCGGCGCTCGACCGGCTCGGCCAGTCGATCCATGAGCGCTGGGGCAGGCTCGATGCCTTCCTCGCCAATGCCGGCTCGCTCGGCGTCCTGACGCCGCTGTCCCATCTGGAGCCCAAGGTGTTCCAGGAACTGGTCGAGACGAACATCATCGCCAATTGGCGGCTGATCCGCTCGCTCGATCCGTTGCTGCGCGCCTCCGATGCCGGGCGCGCGCTGTTCGTCTCGTCGGGCGCGGCGCGCAAGCACACGCCGTTCTGGGGCGGCTATGCGATGGCGAAGGCGGCGGTGGAATCGCTGGCGCTCACCTATGCCGCCGAATGCGCGACGACGAATGTGAAAGTGAACCTGCTCAATCCGGGCGCGATGCGCACGGCGATGCGCGCCAAGGCGATGCCGGGCGAGGATCCCGATACGTTGCCGAGGCCGGATGCGGTGGCGCCGCTCATCGTCGAACTCCTTTCGCCGTCGAACACCAAGAACGGCGAACTCGTGGCCTTCAGGGCCTGAGCGCCGGTCTCGATTCAATTGTGGGGATATGTGGGATTTGGTGCGTAGGCCGACTCGGTTCAAGGGGCGGTCGGAAATATTTCCGGCGCGCGTTCGAGAGCGGGTTATCCGACAGAGGATTCACGCGGAGCCGCGGAGAACGCGGAGGAATTCATTTTGCTGCGTGGATAAGTTTTTTCGCTGCGATGCGGCGAACGATATTTTGTTTCGGGGAAAATTATTTTTCGGAAGGTGTTTGAGCCCGCCTCACACAATCCCGGTGTCATGGCCCGCGAATGCGGGCCACCCAGGTGACGTTGCCTCCGGTGCCGGGTATCGGCCACCCCAATCCTGCAGAACCGGCGCAGACTTCAACTGGGTGGCCCGCATTCGCGGGCCATGACAGGGGAGGCGGACGGGGCGGAGAGGTCTAATCCTCCGCGTACGGATTCTTTCCGCCGCGCATCAGGAAGCGCAGGGCGGTGCCCTTGAGGCCGAACGCCTCGCGCAGGCCGTTGGTGAGATACCGGATGTAGTCCTCCGGCAGCGACTTCAACTGGTTGCCGAAGAGGGCGAAAGTCGGCGGGCGCGCCTTGACCTGGGTCATGTAGCGGATGCGCACGCGCCGGCCGCTGATCGCCGGCGGGGCGTGGCGCTCCAGGGCCTTCTCCAGGAAGCGGTTCAGCGCCGAGGTGCTGATGCGCTTGGTCCAGGCGGTGTGGGATTCGATCACCGCCGGTACGATGCGGTCGAGCCCCTCGCCGGTAAGCGCCGAAATGCCGACCAGCGGCGCGCCGGTCAGTTGCGGCAGCGAATGGTCGAGACGGTCGCGCAGATCGCCCACCGCGCCGGCGCGGTTCTCGATCAGGTCCCATTTGTTCGCCACGAACACCACGGCGCGGCCCTCGCGCTCGATGAGGTCGGCGATGGTCAGGTCCTGCTTTTCGAAGGCCTGCGTCGCGTCCAGCAGCACGATCACGCAATCGGCGAAGCGGATCGCGTCGAGCGTCGACGCCACCGACATCTCTTCCAGCGTGTGTCCGGCGGCGCGCGCCTTGCGGCGCAGGCCCGCCGTGTCGTGCAGCACGAAGTCGCGGCCGTCGGCGTGCCAGGCCGCCGCGATGGCGTCGCGCGTGATGCCGGCCTCGGGTCCGGTCAGCGTGCGCTCCTCGCCGAGCAGGCGGTTGAACAGGCTCGACTTGCCGACATTCGGCCGGCCGACGATGGCGAGCCGGATCGGCCGCGCCAGCGCTTCGTCGTCGGTTTCCTCGATCGGCGCACCCTCGTCCTCGTCGTCCTCGGGATAGACGGTGGGCGCGATGTATTGCGACAGCGCCTCTTCCAGCGCGCCGAAGCCGAGCGTGTGCTCGGCCGAGACCGCGACCGGCTCGCCGAAGCCGAGCGAATAGGCCTCGTTGTAGCCGTCGTCGCTGGCGTGGCTCTCGCATTTGTTGGCGACCAGGATCACCGGCTTGCCGGATTTGCGCAGCGCCTGCGCCACCGCTTCGTCGCCGGTGGTCACGCCGGCCTTGGCGTCGATCACGAACAGCGTCGCGTCGGCGTCGGCGATCGCGGCCTGGCTCTGCGCCGTCATGCGGCCGGCCAGGGTCTCGGGCGCTTCGTCCTCGAAGCCGGCGGTGTCGATGACGCGGAAGGCGAGCGCGCCCAGCGATGCATCGGCCTCGCGGCGGTCGCGCGTCACGCCGGGGGTGTCGTGCGTCAGCGCGAGCTTGCGGCCCACCAGCTTGTTGAACAGCGTCGACTTGCCGACATTCGGCCGGCCGATGATGGCGAGGGTGAAGGACATCGAACACTCTTTGTCATGGCCCGCGACTGCGGGCCACCCAGGTGACACATACTCCCAATTGGAAGTGGGGGCAGTGCCAATATTTCAACGAAGGCGCCCGCTGCAACTGGGTGGCCCGCAGTCGCGGGCCATGACAGCGGGGAGGGCTACCTGAGCGCCACCAGTTGCGCGTCGGCGGTGTAGACATAAAGCGTGCCGTCGGCGACCACCGGGGCGATATAGGTTCCCGACGGGATCTCCATCCGCCCGATGAGCTGGCCGGTATAGGGCGACAGCGCCGCCGCGACGCCGTTCGAGGACACCGCGATCAGCCGGTCGGAGACCAGCACAGGGCCTGCCCATACGATCGGTCCGTGCTTGTCCTCGGCATCCTCCCAGCGCTGGAGCTGGTGGATCCACTTCACCTTACCCTCCTTGCGGGTCAGGCAGATGATCTGCTCGTCGGTCGTCAGCACATAGACATAGTCGCCCGCGACCCAGGGCGTCTGGATACCGCCGATGTCGCGCGACCACAGCCGGTCGCCGGTGTTCAGGCTGATCGCCGCCATGACGCCCGAATGGCTGATGGCGAAGACGATGTCGCGGTCCACCACCGGGCGGCCGGCGATGTCGTCGAGCTCGGACAGCGCGGTCGGCGCGCCGGAATGGGTCAGCATGTCGTTCCAGGCCGGGCGGCCGTTCTGCACCCGCAAGGCGTAGATCTCGCCCGACGAGTAGGGCGCCATGACGTATTCGCCCGCCACCGCCGCGCTGGTGCTTTCCAGGATCGCGGCGGATTCGGAGATGCCCTGGTGGTCCCAGAGCCGGCGGCCATCGGCCTGCGCCAGCGCGAAGAAATGGTTGTCGTAGGACGACACGAAGACGCGTCCGCCATTGGCCGACGGCGCGTTCACGATCGGCACGGCGAGGTCCTGTTTCCACAGCACTTTGCCGCTGCGCGCGTCCATCGCGATGACTTCGCCGAAGCCGCTGGTGGCGAACAGCTTGCCGTCGTCATAGGCGACGCCGCCGCCGAAGCCCTTGGACGGATCGATCTTGTTGCCGGCGCCGAACAGGCCCCAGAGGTTGAGCCAGTTTATGTCGCGGTCGACCGGCGCGATGGATCGGTCCCACACGGGATTGCCGGTCTTGGCGTCGTAGACGAAGACATGGGCGGCGGCGTCGAGCACATAAATCCGTCCGTCGGCGACCACCGGCGGCGCGGTCAGGCGCGAGGAGGTGTCGGAGCCCTTGCCGGCATCCTGCTGCCACAAGACGCGCAGCGGCCCGGGCGCGTCCAGGTGATACATCGCGTTGGAGGCATAGCCGCCGGGCTCGGGCCAGTCGGCGTTCTTGTAGGGCGCCGGAAGCAGCACCGGCACGTCCTTGAGCGAATCGTCGATGCGCAGCGTCTCGTCGATGGTCATCACCGAGATGCGCTCGCCGCGCAGCTTGGACTTCTTGCCGTTGGACTCGAACCAGTTGCTCACCGTGTCCATGACCATGCAGCTCGACGCGAACAGCGCGACCGTCAGGACGATGGCGAGATTGCGGACCTGTCTGGCGTTCATGGCTGGGGCGTACCGGTTGGCGGCGCGTCGGGCCCGCCGGCCGGCGGCGGCGCGGCCGGGACGGGCGGGGGCACCGTGCCGTAATTCCGCATGCCGCCTTCCTTGAGGAACGCGGCCATGGCGGCGGCGCGGCGGCGCATCGGCTCGGCGGCGTCCTTGTCGTCGGCCAGCGCCTGGAATTCCTTCTGGGCATCGGCGATGGCGCCGGACCGGTAATCGGCGAAGGCCAGGATCTCGGCCGCGGCGGGACGCCAGGGGCTGGCCGGATCGGTGAGCGGCGCCAGCAGGGCCGCGAGGTCGCCGTGGGGCATGGTCTCCACGCTGGCCCAGCCGGCGCGGATCAGGGCGACGCCGCGCAGCGGGCCCGAATCGTCGGCGGCGACCGCCTTGTAGATCTGCACCGCCTCGTCGCGGCGGCCGGCGCGGACCAGCGCGCCGGCTTCCGACAGCCGGGCGATTTCGGCATAGCCCTTGGGCGCGTCCCGGGCGACGACGGCGAGGGCCGGATTGGCGCGGGCGAAATCGCCGCTCTCCGCCAGGTCCTGGGCCGCGATCAGGGTCTCCGACGCCTTGAGGCTCTGGTTGGTCTCGTAGCGCTGCCACAATTCGTAGCCGGCGATGGCGATGACGATCAGGGCGACGACCGCGATCACATAGTCGCCATACTGCTTCCAGAGCTGCTCGAAGCGCTCGCGGCGGACTTCCTCCTCGACTTCGCGGAAGATGTCGCTCACTGGAAAATCCTCGTTAACGGGGGCGGCGGCGGGCCCAAATGGGCCAAGATATTGGCCGCGCGGGATGATTTAGCCGCTCGGGCGCGCGGGCGCAACTTGCCTTTCCGCAATCTCCCACGCCCGGAGCGGGGGCGAGGCTACCCCGCCTTCTTCATCGTGTAGACGTTTTCCTTGCCCGGGAAGGAGCGGTCGCGGACGTCGGCGGCATAGGCCTTCACCGCCCGCTCGATCTCGGGCCCGAGATTGGCGTATTGGCGGACGAATTTCGGCGGGCTGGGGTTGAGCCCCAGCATGTCTTCCATCACCAGGATCTGGCCGTCGCAGCGCGGCGAGGCGCCGATGCCGACGGTCGGGACGGCGATCTGGCTCGTGATCTTGGCGGCCAGCGGCTCGGCCATGCCTTCGAGCACGATGGCGAAGGCGCCGGCCTCGGCGACGGCTTTCGCGTCGGCCTCGATCGCCGGCCATTCGGCCTCGGTGCGGCCGCGGGCGCGGAAGCCGCCGGAAAGGTTCACGGCCTGCGGCGTCAGCCCGATATGGCCCATCACCGGGATGCCGCGCTCGGTCAGATAGCGCACGGTCTCGGCGAGGCGGGTGCCGCCCTCCATCTTGACCGCGGTGCAGCCGGTCTCCTGCATCACCCGCGCCGCGTTGCGGAACGCGATCCGCGGGCTCTCCTCATAGGAGCCGAACGGCATGTCGACGACGACGAGGGCGTGGCGGCTGCCGCGCATCACCGCCTTGCCGTGCCCGATCATCATGTCGAGCGTGACGCCGACCGTGCTCTCCATGCCGTACATCACCATGCCCAGGCTGTCGCCCACGAGCATGAGATCGACGTGATCGTCGAGCAGGCGGGCGGTGTGGGCGTGGTAGCAGGTGAGGCAGACGATCGGCCTCTCGTTCTTGTGGGCGCGGATCTCCGGCACGGTGACGCGCTTGGTCTGGACGACGACGGACATGGTTCCTCGCTGGCTGAATCGATTTTCCTGGGAACTGGCCTGTCCACGGCGCTGGGCGTCAGGTGGGCGGCGGCGGTCCTTGACCGGTCGGCGGCTTTATAGCCGATGTCGGGCGGCGAAACGACGGCAATCTTGCCGTCCGGGGCCGGGCCGCGAGTTCCGGTAAAGACGGCGTTTACCAGTTTTACGGGATGCCGAAACATGGACGCGATTACACGTTGCACGGCGCGTGCTCCTATAGGTTCGCCGCGATCCGCAAGTCGCCAGGCGGGCGGAGGAATACATATTGAATACGTTTGTGCTCGGACTTCTGGTCGTCATCGCGCCCGCGATACTGACCGCGCTGATCGTGCTCGCCGCCCGACAATTCCTGCATGAGAAGGTTCGCGAGGGGCATAATGATGTCCTGGTCCCGCTGTTCCTGACCGCCGGCACGATCTACGCCGTGATGCTCGGCTTCCTGGTGGTCGTCGTGTGGGAAGCCTATGGCGACGCGAAGGAGAACGTGGCGCTCGAAGCCTCGACGCTCACCACCATGTACCGCCAGACCAACGGCATGGTGCCCGACGAGATCAAGGCCATGCGCGAGCATATCCGCGCCTATACCGAGGCGGTGGTGAGCACCGAATGGGATATCCAGGCCAAGACCGGCGGCGCGGCGCCGGAAGCGCGGCGCCAGATCGCCAATATCTACCGCGAATACGCGAACATGCCGCCGGACGTCGCGAACTCCTCGATCAACCGCGAGTTCCTCTCGCAGTTCTCCCTCGTCACCGCGGCGCGCAACAAGCGCACGCTCCAGGCCGGCGAGGCGGTGCCGTGGGTGCTGTGGCTCGGGCTGGTCGGCGGCGCGACGATCGTGGTGGCGATGAGCTGCATGCTCTACATGGACACCTGGTGGCCGCATGTCGTGATGTCGGCCGTGCTCACCCTCATGATCGGCATGCTCTTGTTCATCACGATCATCCTGGCCAAGCCGTTCCAGGGCGCGCTGGCGCTGGAGCCCGGACCATTCGAACATTCCTTGTCGGTCTACAAAGCCGTCGACGGCGGAAATTAGGGGACGAGCGATGCGCGTCAGCACTTTGCAACACCGTGAGCCGAGCGAGGTGGAACTCGGCGTCGTCTATGCCAGCGTCGAAGGCGTGAACGAGAAGTCCTACGACGAGGCGCTCCACGAGCTGAAGGAGAAGGGCGCCAAGCTGGGCGCCACCGCGCTCATCGGCCTGCAATTGGTGCAAAGCCAGTTCCAGTGGAACCAGCGCACCAGCCTGATCGCCACCGCCATCAAGTAGCGCTTGCCGCCGCCGCTCGGCGGGCGCATGACCGTTCCGGTCCCGCATCGCGGACCGGAGCCGTCAGGCGTGAAGATCGGGATGGAACCGCCGGAACCTGTGGGTCGCGCGATGACGTCGCGTTCGGCCTTTCTCGCGATCAGCGGCTTTCTGAGGCTGCGTGGCCGGACCGACATTCCGCTTCGGGCGGCGTGGCTGCGAGCGACGATCGCGCTGTTGTCGGGATCGCGGAAGACCGAGCGCCAGGCCGAGTTCGCGTGGCGGCGGGGCGATGCGCTCGCCGCGACGGCGCATTGGCGCGCCCTGGAGCGCGAACAGCCCGGCCGCGCGGCGTGGCCGTTGAAGATCTCCCAGGCCGCGACCGAGCGCGGCGATTTCGACGCGGCGGAGCGCACCCTGTTCGACGCGCGGGCGCGCGGCATCGACGACAGCGAGGTCGAAGCCGGCCTCTTGCGCTGCGCTCGCCTGGGCCGGCGCTCGAATTCCGCGATCGACGAGGCGGAGACGATCGCGGCCGACCCCGCCGCCTCGCTCAACCAGGTGTTTCAGGCGGCGTTCTACCTGATGGCCCGCAACCGGCTGGAGGGCGCGCGCGCCGGATTTGGCCGGCTCCTCGATCATGCGAAAATGGGGCCTCTGGCGCGCGGCTATCTGGCGGCCATCGACCTGATGGCGGAGGCCCGCGCGAAGGGCCGTCCCGATGTCCCCGGCTGGGTCTCCCCGGCCGAGAATTCCATCCTCGTGCGCGAGCCGTCGTCCGATACGCTGGTCGTGGGCTTTGCGCTGCCGTCCAGCGCGCTCGGGCTGTCCTTGAACGGCGTGCATGCGATGCTGTCGTCGCGCGGCGTGAACGCGCTCTATCTTTACGACAGCCGCCAGGTCTTCCATCTGGCGGGCACCGACCGTTTCGGGCCGGGTTACCAGGCGATGCTGGGCGGCATCCGCGCGCTGGCGGCCGAGCTGGGAACGCGCCGGCTGATCACGCTGGGCGGCTCGGCGACGGGCTATACCGCGATCCGCGCGGCGCTGGATCTGGATGCCGACGGCGCGCTGGCGTTCGGACCGGCGACGCTCATGCTGCCGACGGTCAGCCCTGGCGTGGCGCGCAGCGCGCACACGCTTCAGCGGCTGATCGAGACTGTCCGCCCGATGATGAAGGATCTGCGCCCGCTGGTTCGAGCCCGCGCCAACGGCCCGCGCATCGAAATCTACTACAGCGCTCAGAACCGTCGCGACCGGATGCACGCGGGCAATTTGGCGGGGTTGCGCGGCGTCACCCTCCATCCCATTCCAGGGATCGAGCGGCACGACTGCCTGACCGAGATGGCGCGGCGCGGTTATCGCGATCTGCTGGACGTGTTCCCGGCGCCGGGCGTCAGCTGAAAGTGGCGTTGAGGTCCGCGCTTGAATTCGCGCCGGTCTCGGATCTCGCGACGTCAAGGCGCCGGAAGATGGGGGTATTCCACGGCTTGAGAAAGGCCGGCGGCGTCGCCATGCGCTCGGCGCGGATCGTATCGTCTTTCATGTTTTCATTCCGGTCGACAATAGAGAACTAAGTTCCGCATGGATCGGTTGCAACTAAGGGATAGTCCGGATGCGATCTCCCAATGCCTGAAAAAAATGGCCGGTCTCGCGGCCGGCCATTTCGTGTCGTGTCGTGTCGGATCGGGAGCCCTATTCGGCTTCCGCGGTCTCTTCCTCGCCTTCCGGCTTGGGCGCGGCGCCTTCCTCGAAGAGTTCCTCGGCGGCGACCTTGGCCTCCTCGGCCTCGGTGCGCTCGGCGAGCACGTCCTCGCCGCGGGCCTGGCGCTCGGCCTCGTCCTCGCTGCGCGCGACGTTGATCGTCACGCTGACGCGGACTTCCGGGTGCAGGCGGACGCTGACCTTGAACAGGCCGATCGTCTTGATCGCGGTGTCGAGCGGCACCTGGGTGCGGTCGACGCTGACGCCGCCTTCCGAGATCACCGTCGCGATGTCGCGCGTGGAGACCGAGCCGTAGAGCTGGCCGCGGTCGCCGGCCTGGCGGATCAGGACGAAGGTCTTGCCGTCGAGCTTCTTGCCCACGGCCTCGGCTTCCTTCTTCTGTTCCAGGTTGCGGGCTTCGAGCTGCGCCTTCTGGCCCTGGAAGAATTCCCGGTTGGTCTTGTTGGCACGCAGCGCCTTCTTCTTCGGCAGCAGATAGTTGCGGGCGAAGCCGTCCTTGACCTTCACCTCGTCGCCCATCTGGCCGAGCTTCTCGACGCGTTCGAGCAGGATCACTTGCATCGTCGTCGCCCCTAGTTCAGCACATAGGGAAGCAGCGCCATGAACCGCGCCCGCTTGATGGCGTTGGCGAGGATGCGCTGCTTCTTGTTGGACACCGCCGTGATGCGCGACGGCACGATCTTGCCGCGCTCGGAGATGAAGCGCTGCAGCAGCTTCACGTCCTTGTAGTCGATCTTCGGCGCGTTGGCGCCCGAGAACGGGCAGGTCTTCTTGCGGCGGAAGAACGGACGGCGCTGACCGCCCTCGCGTCCACCTTCGCCGCCACGTCCGCCTTCGCGTCCGCCACCCTCGCGGCCACCGCCGCCGGCACGATCACCACCATACGACATTATGCGGCCTCCTGGGTTTCGGCGCCTTCCGGCTTGCGCTCGCCCTCGGGGCGGTCGTCGCGGCGGTTCTTGTTCGAGGAGACCTCGAACGCATCGACCTTCACCGTGATGTAGCGCAGCACGTCTTCGTTGATCTTGAGCTGACGCTCGAGCTCGACGACGGCCTTGGACGGCGCGTTGATGTTGAGGAGCACGTAATGCCCCTTGCGGTTCTTCTTGATGCGATAGGCGAGCCCGCGCAGGCCCCAATATTCCTGCTTCTCGACCTTGCCGCCTTCGCCTTCGACGATGGTCTTGAGGTGGGTCGCCAGCGCGTCGACCTGCTGCGCGCTGATGTCCTGGCGCGCGATCAGGAGATGCTCGTAGAGAGCCATGTCCGTCCTTTCCCGGGCTGCGGAACAGATCGGGGCGGACACCCGTCACTGCCTCGGATCGCCCGGAATACGCACCATGCGCACACCCGCCGCTTCTTCGAATGGAAGAGGGGCAGGTTCCGGCGACCGCAGCCGCTATGAAGGCGGGGCTTATAGGGGAACGGGCCTGGGGAGGCAAGGGCGGCGCCTGGCGGCCGATGGCCCGCGCACGGACCTTCCTGTTCGACCGGATGGGCGCGACGCCCAGGCCCTGAAACGAAACGCCCTGAAACGAAAAGGGGCGCGAAGCATGGCTTCGCGCCCCGATTCGAACCGATGTCCGGTGCTTACCAGCCCCAGCCGCGGCAATAGCGGTCATGGTGATGGTGATGCCAGCCCCAGCTCGTGCAATGGCGATGGCCGTGATGGCCACCACCGATGTGGATGGACAGAGCGGCGGCCGGCATGGCCGAGGCGGCCAGCAGACCCAATGCGAATACGGAAGCGATGACGTTCTTCAATGTATGATCCCCCTTTAGGAGTTGAATGGACGGTTACCAGCCCCAGCCGCGGCACCAGCGGTCGCGATGATGGTGACGCCATCCCCACGACGTGCAATGACGATGATGCCCCCAGCCGTGATGGTGAGGATAGGCATCGGCCGCCGTGACGGTGACGCCCATAAGGCCGACGGCGAGTACCGCGGCGGTAAGTAGTGTTTTCATGAACTCTCCCTCTTGAAAGTTGGAAGGCACGGCAGCGTTAACGTACCCGCGCGCTCCGAAGTTCCCAACCCCTCGCAAGTCCATGTTCCAACCTTTTTCCTGAACGCAGCATGAACAAGGACTGTATCAGCCGCTTGAAGGCCCGGCTATGCGAGGGCGCCCGGCGCCGTCATAGTCGGCCGAAAGCCGGGGGATTTGAATGGGACGCGGGGTGTTTGCAAGGGTCACATGGCGACTCATGCCGTTCATGGCGCTGCTCTACATCGTCGCCTATCTCGACCGGGTGAACATCGGTTCCGCGGCGCTGACGATGAACAAGGACATCGGGCTGACGCCGGAGATCTACGGCTTCGGCGCCGGCATCTTCTTCATCGGCTATTTCCTGTTCGAAGTGCCGTCCAACGTGATTCTGGAGCGGGTCGGGGCGCGCATCTGGATCAGCCGGATCATGCTGACCTGGGGCGTGGTCTCGATGGCGAACGCCTTCGTCACCGGCCCGGTCGGCTTCTATGCCGTGCGCTTCCTGCTGGGCCTGGCGGAGGCCGGGTTCTTTCCGGGCATGGTGTTCTATCTCACCACCTGGTTTCCCTCGCCGCTGCGGGCGCGGCTGGTCGCGCTGTTCCTCGCCGCCGTGCCGCTGACCAACGTCATCGGCGGGCCGCTCTCCGGGCTGATCCTGGGGATGGAGGGCTTTCACCATCTGCATGGCTGGCAGTGGCTGTTCCTGATCGAAGGTGTCCCGTCGCTGGTGCTGGGCGTGCTCGTGCTCCTGTGGCTGCCCAAGGGGCCGGCGGACGCCAGATGGCTGACCGAGGAGGAGCGCGGCGCGATCGCGGACGCGTTCGCCGAGGAGCCGGAGCAGCACCACACCGAGCTGCTGCCGATGGTGAAGGACGCCCGCGTGTGGATGCTGTCGGGAATCTATTTCGGGCTGGTGGTGGCGCAGTACGGGATCAATTTCTGGCTGCCGCTGATCGTGCGCGAGATGGGGTTCAGCATCTTCGACACGACGCTGGTCGCGGCGGTGCCCTATTTCGCGACCATGTTCGCGATGGTGGCGTGGAGCCGGCACAGCGACGCCAGGAGCGAGCGCGTCTGGCACATCGCCGTCGCGGCGCTGGCCGGTGCGGCCGGCCTTGGCGGCGCCGCATTGTTCCATGCGCCGCTCCTGGCGCTGGCCGCGATGACGCTGGCGCTGATCGGCGCCTATGCCGGGGCGGCGGTGTTCTGGACGCTGCCGCCGGCCTTTCTCGGCGGCCCCGCCGCGGCGGCGGGCATCGCGCTGATCAATTCGATCGGCAATCTGGGCGGCTTCTTCGGGCCCAACATCATGGGCTGGCTGAAGCAAGAGACCGGGAGCTTCACCGCCGGCCTCGGCACGCTGTCGCTGGGCCTGATCGGGGCGGCGGTCCTGGTGGTGCTGGTCGGCCGCACCATCACCTTCGCCGGCCGCGCCGCCGCGCTGGAGCGTTATACGCGGCTGAACGCCTGACGTTGCGGCAACGCCTGCCTTGCGCGGCGGGTCCGCCTCGCTATCTTTCGCGGCCGGGAACGGAGGATGCGATGGGCGCGAGCGTGCGCAGATACGAAGGCGGCTGCGGCGCGGAGGTGCTGGGCGTCGACCTGCGGCGGCTGAGCGAAGCCGACATGGCGGCGCTCAAGCGCGCCTATGCCGAGCACGGCGTGATCTTCTTCCGCGACCAGAGCCTGACCGAGGACGACCACATCGCCTTCGCGAGGCGCTGGGGCGAGATCGACATCAACAAATTCTTCCCGCACATCGAAGGCTATCGCGAGATCGCCGCGGTGAAGAAGGAGCGCGAGCAGAAGACCAATATCGGCGGCGGCTGGCACACCGACCATTCCTACGACCAGATCCCGGCCATGGGCTCGATCCTGGTGGCGCGCGTGCTGCCGGCAGCGGGCGGCGATACCATGTTCGCCGACATGGTCGCGGCCTATGCGGCGCTCGACGACGAGACCAAGGCGGAGATCGCCGACCTCAAGGCCGTGCATTCCAACGCGCATATCTTCGGCTCCAAGGCCTATTACGACAATCCCGAGCGCCGGGAATTCGCCAACGACGCGGCCGTCGGCAAGGCGCTGCATCCGGTGGTGATCACCCACCCGCTCAGCGGGCGCAAGTCGCTCTACGTCAATCCCGGCTTCACCATCCGCTTCGAGGGCCAGTCGACGGAGGAGAGCCGTCCGCTGCTGCACAAGCTGTTCGCGCATGCGATGAAGCCGGAATTTCAGAGCCGCTTTCAATGGCGGCCCGGTTCGGTCGCGTTCTGGGACAACCGCGCGACGTGGCACTTCGCGCTGAACGACTATCACGGCGAGGAACGCCTGATGCACCGGATAACGGTGAAGGGCGTGGCGCTCGCCTGATCACGCCGGCTTGCCGATCGCGCCGCGCCCAAGGATGTAGGCGCCGAGCTGGCCGATGCTGACGGCGTTGAGCGGGAATTCCAAAAGGACATGGAGCATGCTGATGAGGAGCAGCACCAGGATGCCGATGTCGAAGTCGTAGAAATAGAGCGCGGTCGACGCGGCGCTCAGGATCGCGATCGCGATCAGGCGCGGCCGCGGGATATTCGACCAGCGGATGACATCGGCTTTGATGAACCAGTTGAGGTAGTGATAGGTGTAGACGAAGGACAGAAGGCCGGTCACGCGGCCGCCGAAGGTCAGGTCCGGCACGCCGACGAGCGCGCCGAGCGCCGGCGCCACATCGCCGAAATTCTCGCGCGCGACGCGCGCCAGGCCGGGAAGGACCGAGCCCGCCCAGGGCGGCACGGCCAGGATCAGCACGATCGCCGCGACATAGGCGCCGAGGATGGCGAACTGCACGCCGCTGCCCCTGCGCACAGCGCCCAAAGACATAAAGACCAGGGTGAAGACGCAGACATGGATGAAGGTCGGCAGCAGGATGCCGACGAGCGCGAAGGGCACATCCGAGGCGATCATCGCCAGTGTGGCGGCGGCGGCGAGCGTGCCGTACAGCGCGGCGGTGCGCGGCTGCGAGGTCGTCGCCGCGATGGCGCAGGCGGCGAACACGCACCACAGCGTCACGCCCAGCCAGTAGGGCGTGGCGATGAACATCGCCCCGAAGGCGACCGCCGCCGGAACCGCCGCCAGCGCGCGGCGCGGCAGGAAATAGCCGCGGTCGTGCAGCCAGGAGATCTCGGTGAAATAATGCGCCGGGCCGAGGACGGCATAGGACAACAGGACCAGCTCGAACGGCAGCGCATAGGCGGCGGCCAGCGCTGCGAGCAGCAATGCCAGATGGGCGGTGTCTGCGCGGCGCATGCGGTCCCCCTCCAAGAGGGCAGAACTCTAGCAGAACATCGGCGGCGCGACTTGCCACTTGCCTCTTGCGCCGCCGCCATTTAATGCCACGCGCCATGACACGCGCGTTCATCTTTCCGGGGCAGGGCTCCCAGGCCGTCGGCATGGGCAAGGCGCTCGCCGAGGCGTTCGCGCCGGCCCGCGAGGTCTTCCAGGAAGTCGACGACGCGCTCGGCCAGAACCTCTCCAAGCTGATGTGGGAGGGGCCGGAGAGCGACCTCGTCCTCACCGAGAACGCCCAGCCGGCGATCATGGCGGCCTCGATGGCCATCATCCACACGCTGCAGAAGGACGCGGGACTCGATCTCGCCAAACACGCGCGACTCGTCGCCGGCCATTCGCTCGGCGAATACACCGCGCTGTGCGCCGCCGGCGCGTTCTCGCTGTCGGACGCGGCGCGGCTGCTGAAGGCGCGCGGCCGGGCGATGCAGAGCGCGGTCCCGGTCGGCGAGGGCGGGATGTCCGCGCTGCTCGGCGCCGAGATCGAACAGGCTGAAGAACTCGCAAGGCAATGCGCGGCGGCGGGCGGCGGCGTCTGCGTCGTCGCCAACGACAACGCGCCGGGCCAGGTCGTGGTCTCCGGCAGCAAATCCGCGATCGACAAGGCGCCCGAGATCGCCAAAGCCCTGGGCATCAAGCGCGCCATGGCGCTCAACGTCTCGGCGCCGTTCCACTGCCCGCTGATGCAGCCCGCCGCCGACAAGATGGCCGAGGCGCTGGCGGCGGTGACGATCCGCCCGCTCGCCGTGCCGGTGGTGGCGAATGTGACGGCGGCCGAGACCGCCGAGCCGGAAACAATCCGCCGCCTGCTCGTCGAGCAGGTGACGGGCCGCGTGCGCTGGCGCGAGAGCGTGCTGGCGTTCAAGGGCTATGGCGTGACGACGACGGTCGAGTTCGGCGGCGGCAAGGTGCTCACCGGCATGGTCAAGCGCATCGACAAGGAGCTCGCCACGGTCACGCTCGACACGCCGGCGGATGTCGAAGCTTTCGTGAAAGGCCTCTGATGTTCGATCTCACCGGCAAGACCGCTCTCGTCACCGGCGCGTCCGGCGGCATCGGCGGCGCCATCGCCAAGGCGCTGCACGCGCAGGGCGCCAGCGTCGTGCTCTCCGGCACCCGCGCCGAGGCGCTCGCAGCGGTCAAGGCCGAGCTCGGCAGCCGCGCCTTCGCCGCGACCTGCGACCTCGGCAACAAGGAATCGGTCGAGGCGCTGGTGAAGACGGCGGAAGCCGCCGCCGGCGCGCCCATCGACATCCTCATCAACAATGCCGGCATCACCCGCGACAACCTCTTCCTGCGCATGAAGGATGAGGAATGGGACCAGGTCATCGCGGTGAACCTCACCGCCGCCTTCCGGCTCTCCCGCGCCGTGCTGCGCGGCATGATGAAGAAGCGCTGGGGCCGCATCGTCTCGATCACCTCGGTGGTCGGCGCCACCGGCAATCCCGGGCAGGGCAATTATGCCGCCGCCAAGGCAGGCCTGGTCGGCATGACCAAGTCGCTGGCGGCCGAGGTCGCGTCGCGCAACATCACCGTCAACGCCGTGGCGCCGGGCTTCATCGCGACCGCGATGACCGACGCCCTGACCGACGCCCAGAAGGACGCCATCGCCGCCCGCATCCCGGCCGGGCGGATGGGAACTGCGGCCGAAATCGCCGCCGCGGTGGTCTATCTGGCGAGCGAGGAAGCGGCCTATACGACCGGCGAGACCATCCAGGTCAACGGCGGAATGGCCATGATCTGACAGTCAATTCAAATACTTAACCCTGTTGTAGCAGGCGGCGAGCCTTTGTGTTACGAAACCCGCCGACCCCACATGCTTTATCAGTGAGGGCCCTACCTGCGGGCCGCAACCCTAACCCCGGCAGGCTATTCCAAGGAGAGGCTTACAATACCATGAGCGATACGGCGGAACGCGTTAAGAAGATCGTCGTCGAACACCTCAACGTCGAGGCCGACAAGGTCACCGAGAACGCGTCCTTCATCGAGGACCTCGGTGCGGACAGTCTCGACACCGTCGAGCTGGTCATGGCGTTCGAGGAGGAATTCGGCATCGAAATCCCCGACGACGCGGCGGAATCCATCGTCACCGTCGGCGATGCCGTGAAGTACATCGACAAGTCGGCCACCGCCTGACGTCCCCCTCCCCACCCACCCGCATGCGTAGAGTCGTCGTCACCGGAATTGGCCTCGTCACGCCGCTCGCCTGCGGCGTCGAGGAAACATGGTCGCGCCTGCTCGCCGGCAAGTCCGGCGCGCGGCCGATCACCAAATTCCGGACCGACGACCTCGCCACCCGCTTCGCGGCCCAGGTGCCGCGCGGCGACGGGACGGACGGCACGTTCAACGCCGACCAGTGGGTGGACCCCAAGGAACAGCGCCGGATGGACGATTTCATCGTCTTCGGCCTGGCCGCCGCCAAGCAGGCGGTGCGCGATTCCGGCTGGGAGCCGAAGACCGAGGACGAGCGCTGCCGCACCGGCGTGCTCATCGGCTCGGGCATCGGCGGGCTTCCCGGCATCGAGGAAGGCGCGCTCCTGGTCGAGACCAAGGGGCCGCGCCGGCTGTCGCCGTTCTTCATCCCGGGGCGGCTGATCAACCTGATCTCCGGCTATGCCTCGATCGAGCACGGCTACAAGGGCCCGAACCATTCGGTGGTCACGGCCTGCGCCACCGGCGCGCATGCCATCGGCGACGCGGCGCGGCTGATCGCGTTCGACGACGCCGATGTGATGCTGGCGGGCGGCGCCGAAGCGGCGATCTGCCGGCTCGGCATCGCCGGCTTCAATGCCTGCCGCGCGCTGTGCACCGACTTCAACGACGCGCCCGAAAAGGCCTCGCGGCCCTACGACAAGGACCGCTCCGGCTTCGTGATGGGCGAGGGCGCCGGCGCGGTGATGCTGGAGGAATACGAGCACGCCAAGGCGCGCGGCGCGAAGATCTATGGCGAGGTGAAGGGCTATGGCCTGTCCGGCGACGCCTTCCACATTACCGCCCCGTCGGAAGACGGCGATGGCGGCTTCCGCGCCATGACGATGGCGCTGAAGAAGTCCGGCCTGTCGCCGTCGGACATCGACTACGTCAACGCCCACGGCACCTCGACCATGGCGGACTATATCGAGGCCGGCGCGGTGGAGCGCTTCCTCGGCAACGCCGCGGCCAAGGTCTCGATGTCCTCGACCAAATCCTCGATCGGCCATCTGCTCGGCGCCGCCGGCGCGGTGGAGGCGATCTTCTGCCTGCTCGCGATGCGCGACCAGATCGTGCCGCCGACCATCAACCTCGACAATCCGGACGGCACCACCCAACTCGATCTGGTGCCGCGCACGCCGAAGGAGCGCGAGGTGAACGTGACGATGTCGAACTCCTTCGGCTTCGGCGGCACCAACGCCGCGCTGATCTTCACGCGCGCGGATTGAGTTTCGCCGTCTGCGGCCTCTTGAAATATAGTTCAAAGTACTATAGTTTATAGTGCTAGGAGCGTCCGTGCGGATATACAAAACCAGGTGGTTTGTCCGATACGCACGGCAAGAGCGCATCGCCGATTCATCTTTGCGCGATGCCATCGAGCGCGCCGAAAGAGGTCTTATCGATGCCGATCTGGGCGGAGGCGTCATCAAGCAACGCGTCGCCCGTCCGGGACGAGGGCGGTCAGGTGGTTATCGGACGCTCATCGCGTTTCGTCGTGGGGACCGCGCGATTTTCGTTTTTGCTTTCGCAAAGAGCGATCGCGAAAATATCGATGCCGACGAATTGGAAGCTCTGAGGGAGACTGCGGAAGAGTGGCTTTCGATGAGCGTCGCGACACTCGAAGTCTCGCTCGACAAGGGCTCGATACAGGAGATTAGGGAATGAAGGCCAAATCTCGTTTGGCGGAAGCGCTACTGGAAACGGCGGACGACATGTTGCGTTCGGGTATCATGTCGAAGGAGAAACACGAGAAGATCACCAAGCGGCTTCTGGGCCGGCTGGCGCCGCCCAAGCCGCTGTCCGGCGCGCAGATACGTGCCATGCGGGAGCGCGCGAATATGAGCCAGGCGGCGTTCGCCCATTGCCTCAACGTCACGACCGGCTATGTTTCGCAATTGGAACGCGGCGCCAAGCATCCCACCGGCGCGGCCCTTGCGCTTTTGAACGTCATCCAGCGCAAGGGAATTGAGGTGATACTCTAGCCCATGCGCGTCTTGCTTCGCCTCCTCGTCGTCCTGATCCTGCTGGCCGGCCTCGCCGGCGGCGCGTTGTTCTGGGAGGAGACCAATTTCGACGCGCCGGGCCCGGCGGCGCCGGCCGGCGCCGAGACCGACGTCGTGATCAAGCCCGGCATCGGGCTGCGCGGCATCTCCGACGCGCTGAAGGCGGACGGCGTGATCGCCAATCCCGACCTGTTCCTGTGGGGCGTGCGCCTGCGCCGCACCACCGCGGCGCTCAAGGCCGGCGAATACGCGATCCCGTCGCGCGCCAGCATGCGCGACATCATGGACATCCTGATCGCCGGCAAGTCGATCGAGCACAAGATCACCGCCGCCGAGGGCCTGACCAGCGACATGATCGCCAAGCTGATCAACGCCGATGCCGAGCTGACGGGCGATCCCGTCGCGGTGCCGGCGGAAGGCACGCTGCTGCCCGAGACCTATCTCTTCCTGCGCGGCGCGACCCGGCAGGACATCCTCGACCGCATGACGGCGGCGCAGAAGAAGCTGATCGCCCGGCTGTGGCCCCGGCGCGACGCGAACCTGCCCTACAAGACGGTGCGCGAGGCGATCATCCTCGCCTCCATCGTCGAGAAGGAGACCTCGCTGCCGGCCGAGCGGCGCCACATCGCGGCGATCTTCGTCAACCGGCTGCGCCTCGGCATGAAGCTGCAATCCGATCCGACGATCATCTATTCGCTCACCGGCGGCTATCCACTCGGCCGCGGCATCCGCATGAGCGAGCTGAACCGCGTGACGCCCTACAACACCTATGCGGTGGCGGGGCTGACGCCGACGCCGATCTGCAATCCGGGCAAGGATTCGATCGCCGCGGTGCTCAATCCCGGCACGACGAACGACCTGTATTTCGTGGCGAGCGGCACCGGCGGGCATGTGTTCTCGGCCACCGTCGCCGACCAGAACCGCAACGTCGCCGCGCTGCGCGCCCGCGAGCGGCTCGAGAAGCTGAAGCCGGTGATGCCGGAACCGACGGTTCCGCATCTGTGACGTCATCACCTGCCAGCCGCGCGCAGCGCGATTGATTCACGCGGAGCCGCGGAGAACGCGGAGTTAGCGTCTTTGACTCTCCGCGTCTCCGCGCCTCCGCGTGCCAAATTTTTATGCTTCGGCTTTGCGGCATTTGCTCGCCGGGTCTATCTTTCGAAAAGATCGGAGTCGCCATGAGCATCGTCAGCATGACCGGATTCGCCGAGGCGCATGGCAGCCGCGACGGCACGCGCTGGCGCTGGGAGGTCAAGAGCGTCAACGGCCGCGGCCTCGACGTGCGCCTGCGCACCCCGCAGGGCTTCGACGGGCTGGAGGCGGCGGCGCGCACCCTGGCCGGCGAGCGCTTCAAGCGCGGCTCGCTCCAGGCGGCGCTGACCTTCGAGCTCGGCGAAAGCGCGCGGGGCCTGCGCGTCGATCCCGCCGCGCTGGCCTCGGCCATCCGCATCGCCCGCGAGGTCGCGGCCGAGACCGGCCTCGCGCCGGCGCGCATCGACGGGATTCTCGCGCTCAAGGGCGTGATCGTGCAGGACGACGTGATCCCCGCCGACGAGCGCGAGCGCGGCGCGCGAGACGCCGCGATCCTGGAGACGTTGGCGACCGCCCTCGACGCGCTCGCTCGCGCCCGTGCGACGGAGGGGCACAAGCTTCTCGCCGTGCTGACCGGCCAGATCGACGAGATCGCGCGGCTGACCGGCGAGGCGCGGGCGCTCGCCGCGGCCCAGCCGGCGGCGCTGCGCGACAAGCTCGCGGCGCAGATCAAGGACATGCTGGCCGGCGGCACCCTCTCCGACGACCGGCTGGCACAGGAAGTGGCGCTGCTCGCCGTCAAGGCCGACATCCGCGAGGAGCTCGACCGGCTGTCGGCGCATGTGCAGGAAGCGCGCGCGCTGCTCGCGTCCGGCGAGGCGGTCGGACGCAAGATCGATTTCCTGGCGCAGGAGTTCAACCGCGAGGCCAACACGCTGTGCAGCAAGTCGTCCGACATCGCGCTGACGCGGCTGGGCCTGGCGCTCAAGGCGGTGATCGACCAGTTCCGCGAGCAGGCGCAAAATGTCGAATAGGCTTGGCGAATGAGCGAGATCGCGCGGCGCGGCTTGATGCTGGTCCTGTCGTCGCCGTCGGGCGCCGGCAAGACGACGCTGGCGCGCCGGCTGCTCGAAAGCGATCCGGGCATCTTCATGTCGGTGTCGGCGACGACGCGCGCCAAGCGGCCCAGCGAGGTCGAGGCCCGGGACTATTTCTTCGTCGAACACCTGCAATTCGAGGAGATGGTGAAGGCCGGCGATTTTCTCGAACATGCGACCGTTTTCGATCACCGCTATGGCACGCCGAGGGCGCCGGTGATGGCGGCGCTCGACGCGGGCCGCGACGTGCTGTTCGACATCGACTGGCAGGGGACGCAGCAACTGGCGGAACGCGCCCGCCAGGATCTTGTCAGCGTCTTCGTGCTGCCGCCGAGCCATGACGAATTGGAGCGCCGGCTGAAGGCCCGCGCGCAGGATTCCGACGAGGTGGTGGCGCGCCGCATGGCCAAGGCGGCGAGCGAGATCAGCCACTGGCCGGAATACGACTATGTGATCGTCAACCGGGAGGTCGACCGCGCGCTGTCGCAGGTCAAGGCGATCCTGGAAGCCGAACGCGCCCGCCGCACGCGCCTGGTCGGCGTCGGCGAATTCGTGGCGGAGCTGACGCGATAGGATACCTCTCCCGCACGCGGGAGAGGATACGTCCAGCCTGTTGCAGGTAAGGCAGCCGGCGCTCCGATTATCCGATCGCCGCGCGATACACCCTCTTCGCCGTGCCGCTAAACAACGCCGTCTTCTCGTCGGCGGAGGCGCCGCTGGCGAGGCGCTTGAACGCGTTCCACAGGCTGGCGTAGTCGCAGCCGAAGCGGTCGACCGGGAAATTGCTCTCGAACATGCAGCGGTCGGCGCCGAACGCCGCGATGGTGGTCTCGACATAGGGCTTCCACTGCGCCGCCAGGATTTCCGACGGCGGGTCGTCCTCGCGCATGCGCAGCTTGAAGCCGGCGAAGGGCATCGGCAGGCCGCCGACCTTCACCACGACGTTCGGACATGCCGCCAGCGTCTGGATGCTTTCCTTCCAGGCGCCGAAGCGTTCGGCGCGCTTGCCCTCGTAACGGCCGATGCCGAGCGGCGTGCCGACATGGTCGAGCACGATGGTCGTCTCGGGGAAGGCGCGGGCGAGATCGATCAGATCGGGAAGCTGCGGCTCCAGCAGCCAGGCGTCGAAGGAGAGGCCAAGTTTGTGCAGCACCGCGAAGCCCTCGCGGAATTTCGGATCGAGATAGAGCCCCGCCGTGTTGCGGCCCGACAGCGGACCCAGCACGCCGGGATCCTCGTCATGGGATGCGGAGTGGCGGATGCCGCGGAAGCGGCCATGGCCGGCCGCGATGTGGCTGCGCAGCACGTCCTCCACCGTGTCGGCGCCGAGGCGCAGATCGACATGGCCGACGATGCCGGCGCAGGCGCGCACCTCGCCATAGAGGCCGCTGGCGCTCATCGCCGCCACGCCGTTGACGAATTCGGTCTCGCCTACGCATTTGAGCGCGTCCGGCCCGTCGGCGCGGTACATCGCGCCGCATTCCATGTAGATCGTGCCGCGGATGTTGTGGCCGCTGTTGAGGTCCTTCAGCAGCTCGTCGAACAGATAGCGCGGGATGTTGCGGATGATGTCCATGAAGCCGTGCTCGGACGGCGGCAGGTTCTTCAGGATCGCGGTCGGCCGGTCCCACAGATGATGATGCGGATCGACGATCGGCAGATCGGGTTCGAGGATTTGTTCGGGCATCAGCAGCCTCCCATACTGTCATCCCCGGCCGAGCGAAGCGAGGGGAAGGGGACCCAGGCGTTGAAGCTACCCGGGTCTCGAATTTCTATCGCGCCTATTCTGCCGCAGCTTTCGTGCGACGACCACCTGGGTCCCCTTCCCCTCGCTTCGCTCGGCCGGGGATGACAGGGGGGCTGCTACGGCGTCAGCACCACGCGGCCGGTGATCTTGCCTTCGCGCAGATCCTCCAGCGTCTGGTTCGCCGCGCTGAGCGGCCGCTTGGAATAGGGGATCGGGTCGACCTTGCCGGCGCGCACCAGATCCATCATCTCCAGCGTCTCGCCCAGCGAGCCGGTCATCGAGCCGCCGATGGAGATCGTGCGGAACGGGAACATTGGCAGCGGCATGCTCATCGCGCCGCCGAACAGCCCGACGATGATCACCTTGCCGCCGCGCCGCACCGCCTGGCTGGCGAAGGCGAAGCTCTTCTCCGAGCCCACGAAATCGACCACCGCATAGGCGCCGCCCTTGGTGTCGGCCATCACCTTCTTGGCCGCGTCCGGCTCCTTGGTGTTGTAGGTCGCCGAGGCGCCGGCCTTCTTGGCCGCTTCCAGATGCGAGTCGATGATGTCCGCGGCCAGCGGGCCCTTGTGGAACATCGCCTTGGCGAACTGCACGCCCATCATGCCGACGCCGCCGACGCCCAGCACCAGCACCTGGTCGTCCGGCCCGAGCGCGCCGACGCGCTTCATCGCCGAATAGGCGGTGAGGCCCGAGCACATATAGGCCGCGCCCAGCGCCGGATCGGTCTTGCCGTAGTCGATGAGATATTTGGGATGCGGCACCAGGACATGGGTCGCGTAGCCGCCGGCCACGCCCGACGAACAGCCGAGCTGGCGCGGGCCGCCGATGCACAGATTCTCCTCGCCGCGCAGGCAGGACGGGCACTTGCCGCAGCCGATCCAGGGGAACGCCGCATAGCGCACGCCGATGTCGATGCCCTTCACGTCGGGACCCACGGCGACGACCTCGCCCTCGATCTCGTGGCCGAGCGTGTGCGGCAGCTTCATGTTGGCCATGGGCAGCTTGGCGCCGTTCCCGAGGTCGAAATAGCCGTCATGGATGTGGACGTCGGAATGGCACACGCCGGCGTTCAGGACTTTCAGCAGCACCTCGGTGCCGGTCGGCACGGGCGTCGCCGTCTCGATTTCCTGCAGCGGCTTGCCGAATTCGGTGATGGCCTGGCTTTTCACGCGGCTCTCCCTTCGATTTCTGGTTCTGACTTGTTGTCAGTGTGGCACGCTCTTGACGTCGTCTCAACATGCCGCGTACGGGGTTGGGATACTTTCCGATAGGGAGGCCCGACGCCATGAAAGCAATTGTTCTGGCCGCGGCGATCGCAATGCTGCCGGGCGCGGCGCTGGCCGGCGGTCCATTCGACGGCACGTGGAAGATCGACACCGGCACGGCGGGCGCTCCCGACAAGCCGAACGTCTTCCTGCTGCAGGACGGAATTTTTGCGTGCAAGAGTTGCGCGCCGCCGTTCGCTGTTGCCGCCGACGGCACCGACCATCCGGTGAGCGGAAATTCCTATTTCGACCGCGTGACCATCACGGTCGTCGATGCGCGCCACATCGTGGAAACCGAGAGCAAGGCCAGCAACGCCGTCTTCGTCTACACCATGTCCGTGTCGGCGGATGGACAGACGTTGACGACCGTGCTCGACGACCGCAGCGCCGCCAACGGCGTACCGGCGGGCGGTACCATCATCCAGGCGCGGGTGACGCAGGGGCCGGCCGGCGCGCACGCCGTTTCCGGCGAATGGCACGCGATCAAATATGAAGGTTTCTCGGACAGCGCGATCACGTTCACGCTGAGACTTGACGGCGATCGGTTCTCGTTTTCGCAGCCGACCGGACAGTCCTACACCGCGACGCTCGGTGGACCGGCGGTGCCCTATTTTGGCGATCCCGGCATCACCACGGTATCGGCAACACGGGCCGGCGCGGATACCGTCGTGGAGACGGACATGCGCGATGGAAAGATCGTCTCGACCAATTCCATGACGACGCACGATGGAAAGACCCTGGCGGTGACGTTCGTCGACGAACTGCGCGGCAGCACCCAGAGCTTCGCCGCCATCAAGCAATAGCGGTCAATTCCGCTCGAATCGACCGCGAGCGTTCTCGCCGCGCGTCGCCCTCGGGAATGTCCGCGCCAGCGCCGCGAAGTCCGCGACTGAAAGATTTTCCGCCCGCCTGGTCGGCTCGATGCCGGCGGCGCGGATGAGGGCTTCGGCGTCGGGGCAAAGGCTCTTCAGGCTCTGGCGCAGCATCTTGCGGCGCTGGCCGAAGGCGGCCTGGGTGACGCGCTCCAGATCGGCCAGCCGCGCGGGCGCGACCGGCTCGGCCAGCGGCTCCAGCCGCACGATGCTGGAGGTCACGCTGGGCGGCGGCACGAAGGCGCTGCGCGACACGTCGAACAGGATCTTCGCGGTCGTGCGCCACTGCGCCAGCACGGACAGCCTTCCGTAGTGCTCGGTATCGGGTTTGGCGACGATGCGCTGCGCCACCTCGCGCTGGAACATCAGCGTGAGGCTCGACCAGAAGGGCGGCCAGGTTTCGCTCGTGAGCCACTTCACCAGCAGCGCCGTGCCGATGTTGTAGGGCAGGTTGGCGGCGATGCGCACCGGCTCCTCGGCGACGGCGTCGGCCAGCAGCCGGGCCTCATCGATCTCCAGCGCGTCGGCGGAAACGACCGTGAGCCGGTCCGGATAGGCGGCGGCGATCTCGGCCAGCGCCGGCAGGCAGCGTGGATCGCGCTCCACCGCGATCACGCGCGCCGCGCCCTCGGCGAGCAGCGCGCGGGTCAGCCCGCCCGGCCCGGGGCCGACTTCGTAGAACGTGCCGCCGTCATTCGCCCCCGCCGCCCGCGCGATGCGACGCGTGAGGTTGAGATCGAGCAGGAAATTCTGCCCGAGCGATTTCTTCGCCTGAAGGCCATGCGCCGCGATCACCTCGCGCAGGGGAGGCAGGTTATCCGGCCCGGGCATCGGCCATCTTCGCGGCGAGCCGGATCGCGGCGATCATGCTGCGCGGGTCGGCCTGGCCGGTGCCGGCGATGTCGAACGCGGTGCCGTGGTCGGGCGAGGTGCGCACGATGGGAAGGCCCAGCGTCACGTTCACTCCGTCCCAGAAGGACAGCGTCTTGATCGGGATCAGCGCCTGGTCGTGATACATGGCGAGCGCCGCGTCGTAGCGCGCCCGCGCCTCGGCATGGAACAGCGTGTCGGCGGACAGCGGCCCGCGCACGTCGTGGCCCTTGGCCTTCAGCGCCGCCACCGCGGGGCGCGATGATCGTGCCGTCCTCGCCGCCCAGCACGCCCTCCTCGCCGGCATGCGGGTTGAGGCCGGCGACCGCCAGCCGGGGCGCCGCGATGGAGAAATCGCGCTTCAGCGCGGCCAGGATGATGTCCGCGGTCTCGACGATGGCGGCGGTCGTGATGGCGCGCGGAACATCGGCCAGCGGGATGTGGATCGTCAGCGGCACGACGCGCAGTTCGTCGCTCGCCAGCATCATCACCGCGCGCGGCGCGCCGGTGAGTGCCTGGAGAAATTCGGTGTGTCCGGGATGGGGAAAGCCGGCCGCGGCCAACACCGCCTTGTTGATCGGCGCCGTGACGATGGCGGCGGCGTCGCCGGCCATCGCCAGCGCCACCGCCGTCTCGATGGCTTCGACGATAGCGGCCGCGTTCGCCGCATCCGGCTGGCCGGGAATGCGATGGGCGCGCGCCTTGGTGGCGAGCGCCTCGCCGCCAAAGCCGCAGGCGGAGAACACCTCGGGATCGCCGATCAGCTTGAGCGGATGGCTGCCGACCTTGCCGTTCAGCGCCTTGTAAGCGGCGACCGCGATTTCCGGCCCGATGCCGGCGGGTTCGCCCATCGTGATCAGGATCGGCGCGGCGTTACTTGGTCTCGACATTGGCGTTGCGGCGCAGATCGCGGATATAGCGCCGCGACAGCATCGTGATCTGTTCGTCGAACAGGTTTTCCTCGACCTGCTGGCGGTTCGGCAGGTTGAATTTGTGCTGCTCGGGCGCGCGCTTGTCGCAGCGGACCATCATCTCGATGCCGGCCGGCGAGCTGAAGGGCGGCGTCGCCTCGCCCGGCCCGGCCTTGGCGATCGCCGCCTGGATGTCGGCGCTGAGATCGGTGATCTTCAGGCCCATCTTCTGGATGTCCTGATAGACGAGGCCGCGCACCTGCTCGGCCATCTTCGGCAGCATGTCGCAGCCATTGACGTGGTCGTGGATCTGCACCGCCAGCTTCAGGGCGTTTTCCTGATATGGCTTGGGCGAGTTGGGCGGCAGCGGCAGGAGCACGCGCGCCACGGTGAGCGGGCCGACCGGCTTCAGCGTCGCCGGATCGGGCAGCACGACATTGGCGCCCAGCGCCCGGTCGCGCAGGCCCATGATGTAGTAGCCGCCGACCGAGCGGATCGGCTCGCTGACCTGGCCGACTTCCATCTTCTGCAATTGCGCGTCGAGCTCGGCGGGAAGCTGGCCCTGATAGACCCAGCCGAGATCGCCGCCGGCCGCCGCCGTCGGGCTCTGGCTGAACTGGCGCGCCACGGTGCCGAAATTGGCGCCGGAGACGAGCTGGGCGTGGATGTCCTGCGCGTCCTTCAGCACCTTGGCGTCGACGTCGGGATTTTCGACGCCGAGGAAGATGGAGGAGACGAGGTAATGCGTCTTGTTGGCGCCTTCGGTGAGGCGCGCCATCTCCGCGTCGATGTCCTGCGGCGTGATGTTCACGCGGTCCTGGAACTCGTCGGACACCGCCTTCTGCCAGGCGATCTGCACCGCGATCTGGGCGCGCAGCGTCGACATCTGGACGCCGCCCTTGCCGAGCAGCTCGGCGAGCTGGTCCTTGGTCATGTGGTTGTCGCCGACGATGCGCTCGATCGACTTGTCGACGTCGGTCGGCGACACGGTGATGTTCTTGCGCCGCGCCTCCTGAATCTGGAGCTGCTCGGTCTCGAGCTGCGCCAGGATCTGCGGCCGCAGCTTGGCGATGACCTCGGGCGTCGGCTGCTGGCCGGAGGTCGAGACGTAGAGCAGGATGCGCTGGTGCAGGTCGTATTCGGTGATGATCGAATCGTTGACCACGGCGGCGACGCCGTCGCTCGGTCCCATATCGGGCTGGAGCACCGCGCCGGGCGGCGGGTTGGGCGGCGTGGCCGTCGCGGACGGCGGATTGGAGGGCGTTGCCGCGGCCGGCGGCGGGGTTCCGCCGGGCGGTCCGGAGAGGTTTTGCGCCGGCGTCGGGCCCGCGAGGAGCGCGACGAACGCCCCGATCACGACAAGGTAAGCGGATTTCCTGAGCAAAGTTCGGACCTTCGGCAGCAATCTCAATGGTTTACGCGCCCGCCCCCGAACCGGCCGGGAGCATAAGGGAAAAAGTTTTTGTTTCAAGGATGCGAGAACACGTCTTGTGGGAACAAGCTAAACGGCTCGATGGCCTGGTCGCCGGTCTTGAGGTTGAAGCGCAGGACGATCGAGGTCGAAGGCGGCAGGTCGCGGTCGGTGGTGAACTTGCGCCGATAAGCGACGGAGATGCCCAGGCACTCGTCCTCATAGCCGAGGCCGAGTTCGGTATCCAGCATCTGGCCGTTCAAGAGGTCGCGGCGCAGCGCGCCGAAGGCCTGCCAATTGGCGTAGAAATTGACGTCGGCCTGGGCGTTGATTTCCTCGCGCTGGTCGAGCCCCAGGGTGGCGACTTCCGCCGGAAGCTGGACATAGCTGACCTGGACCGAGGTGCGGCCGAAGATGCCGGTGAGATAGACCTCGTGCCGGCGCAGCGTGCCGTTGGTGCGGTCGATGTCGATGCGGTCGGTGAGATCGATATAGGGCAGGAACTTCACGCTGACGCGGCCCACGATGTCCGAGGTGGTTCCCGCCTGGCCGGAATCGGGGCCGAAGATCGGATCGGGTTTCAGCCGATAGGTCTCGCCCAGCACCGCGTCGACCGAGCCGGAGGCGAACACCGCGCGGGCATGCAGGCCGACATTCAGGCGCGGCCCGCTCTCCACCAGGTCGTAGCCGGGAACCTGGTCGAAGCTGAGGATGTTGTTCTCGTCCAGCTCGATGTCGGCGGAATCCTCGTTCGGGATGCCGGCGGGATTGCCGCCATAGGGCTGCGCGATGGCCTGCACGATCGGCTCGACGATCAGCGAGCGGTCCTTGGCGATGCTGGTGATGAACGGCCAGCGCCAGTCGAGCGCCGCGTAAGGCACGCCGCGGCTGATGAACTTGTCGCCGCTGCCGGGCGTCACCGCGTCGCTGACGTGATAGACGTCGCCGCGCGCGTCGAGCTGGAAGGTCAGGAGCTGGCCGCCGGGCAGCACGGTGGGCCAGCGCATGCGGGCCTCCAGCGTGGCGCGCTGGTCGTCCTCGCCGACATTGCGCGTCAGCGCGATGGTGTTGAAGTCGAGGCGGAACTGGCTGCCCAAAAGCTTGGTCAGCGGGATGTAGTTGAACTCGACCAGCGGCAGCGCCAGGGGAATGATGCCGGCCTTGTCGGACGCCCGCAGGCCCTGGAAGAAATAGCCGGTGACGGCGAAGCGCGTGCGCCCGCCCGTCCCTTCGACGAACGCGTCGTTCACCAGCCGGTCGAGCAGCGAGAAATCGTAGCGCTTCAGATAGGTGTCGTTGTTGGTGAGCTGCACATCGTAGCCGGTGCGCCACACCGTATCGACCGGGATGCGGCCGGAGCCGAACAGGCTGGAATAGAACTGGCCCTGATGCCCGCTGATGCCGCCGTCGGGATTGTAGCCGAAGCTGCCCTGCAGCCACATGCCGCCGTTCTGCCAGCGCTCGCGATACTCGCCGGCGAGCACGTCGCCGCCGCGCGTGGAGACGATCGGCGTGATCGTGGCGTCCTGCGACGGCGACATCGAGACGTAGACCGGCAGGCGCATGAAGTAGCCGATATTGGTCGAATTGCCGATATCGGGCGTCAAGACGCCGGTCGAATAGCGCACCGTGGGATCGGATTCGCGCAGATAGGGCGTGTAGAACAGCGGCACGCCGAAGAATTCGATCCTGGCGTCGTGGAAGACGATGCGGTGCTTGAGCTGGTCGTAGCGCACATGCTCGGCGCTGACCTGCCACACCGGGGTGCGCTGGCCGGGCTGGTTGCAGATCTTGCAGGGCGTATAGGCGGCGTCGAACGCCTCGATGAAGCGGCCCTGGCTGCGCGTGGCGCTGGCCGCGACCATGCGGCCGTTCTTGCCGATCATCGCCGCGAAGCTCTTGAGCGCGCCGTCGCGCATCTTGTCGGTGAGCGTGACGTGATCGGCGAAGGCGACGTTGCCCTTCTCGTCGGTCAGGCTGACATGGCCGCTCGCCACCGTCGTGTCGTGCACCTGGTCGTAGGCGACCTCGTCGGCGATGAGGATGCGGCCGCCATTGTCGATCTCGACATGGCCGCGCGCGGTGACGACATGGGTGTCGACGTCGTAGTCCATCTCGTCGGCCTGCAGCAGCGCGTCGCCCTTGATCTTGAGCGGCGCCGGCGCGGCGGACGCCGACGCGGCCGCGAGCGCGGCCAGCGCGGCGATGAGGACGAGGCCGCGCGGCGGGCTCATCCGTCCTCCTGGTTGAAGACGAGGGTCATGCCGATCAGGATCGCGGCGGTGGCCGGCGCGGTGGCCGCCAGCGCCACGGGCAGGATGCCGGTCTGGCCCAGCGCGCGCGCGAATTCGCTGAAGAAGTAGATGCCGAAGCCGGAGAGGGCGCTGATCAGCACGACGCGCAGCATACCGCCGCTGCGGCCCAGCCGGACCGAGAAGCTCGCCGCCATGAACACCATCGCGGCGAACAGCGCCGGCATCGCCAGCAGGGTGTAGAAATACAGCTCGTAGCGCACCGCCGAGAAGCCCGCATTCTGCGCCGCGCGGATGAAGCTCGGAAGCTGCCAGAAGGACAGCGTATAGGGCGGCGCGAAGCTTTCCTGGATCTGGACCGGCGTCAGCGTGGTGGAGACGTCATAGGCCGCGTGATGCACCGGCGAGCCGTCGGCGCCGCTCACCCAGGCGTCGTTCATCTTCCAGGTGCCGCCGGCGAGATCGGCCGACTGGGCGTCGATCCGGCCGGTGAAGCGGTCGGAGGCGCCGTAGAGGAACACCACGACGCTCTCCAGATGGACGCCCTGGTTGGTGACGCGCAGCGCGTGGATGATCGATTGCTGGCTGGCGTCGCCCTGGCGCAGATAGAGCCCGTTGGGCGAGACCGAAAGCTGCGACGCCTCGCCCTTGATGTATTTCGCTTCCAGCGCGGCGAACTGCGCCAGCATCCGCGCCGAGATCGGCGTGACGATCAGGACGACGACGAAGCCCAGCCCCGCCGCCACCGCCAGCGGCGGCAGAAGGAAGTCCCAGGCCGACATGCCGGCGGCGCGCACCGCGACCAGCTCCTGATTGCGCGACAGCCGCGCGAAGGAGAACACCCCGCCCAGCAGCACCGCGAACGGCATCATCTTCTGGCCGAGATCGGGAAGCTGCAGCAGCGCCATGCCGATCACCACCAGCGTGCTCACATTGCGGTTGGCGGTGCGGTTGGTGAGGTCGACGACGTCGATCGAGAAGGCCAGCATCAGCAGGGTGCCGTAGACGATGCCGATGCCGGCCAGGAACTGCATCGCCAGATAGCGGTAGAGCGTCCAGGACCAGCTCATGACAAGGCTTCCGCCAGCACGGGCCGCCGCAGCCAGGCGAGGGGATCGATGCCGGCGAGATTGCCGAGCGCCAGCGCCCCGCCGATCAGCGGGATCGCATAGAACAGCACGTTCAGCGCCGGATTGCCGATCGCCAGTCCCTGCACGCCATAGCCGGCGATGCGCACCGTCGCCACGGCGACGATGGCGAAGGTGATGCGCAGGGCGTTGGCGCCGCGCGCGCGGCTGCCGCGCAGGATCGCGGCCAGCGCGATCAGCGCGAAGGCGATGCAGTAGAGCGGTTCGGCCAGCCGGTTATGGCCCTCCGCGATATAGGCGTTGCGGATCTTGGGCGCCAGATGCGGGTCGGGGTTGAACAGCTCGGACAGATAGCGCTCGCTGGTGGCGCGGTCGGTGGCGCGCGCCGGGCCGGAGAACTGGTCGAGGTCGAAGACATAGCGCTGGAATTTCAGGACCTGAAGCTGCGCGCCGCCGCCGCCCGCCACCTCGATGGTGCCGTCGTCCATGATCAGGCGCGCGCCGCCCGGCGTCTGGGCGAGCTGGCCGCTCTCGGCGAGATAGGTCACCGGCCGCGCCTTGTCGCGGTTGTCGTGCACGAAGACGCCGCGGATCGTGCCGTCGGAATTGAGCTCGCGGATGAAGACGGTGAGGCCGGCCGCCGGCGTGTTGAACTCGCCCTCGTTGAGCAGCGCCGCCCCGATATCGGCGCGGATGTCGACCACCTTGTCCTTCATCGCCCGCTGGCCCGCCGGCATGAGGTAGAGGCCGCAGGCATAGGTCAGTGCCATGACGATCGCCGCCGAGATGAACACCGGCACCGCGATCTGGAACCGGCTGAAGCCGGAGGCCGACATCACCACCAGCTCGCTGTCGGTGTTGAGCTTGGAGAGCGCGAACAGGGTGCCGGCGAAGAACGCGATGGGCAGGATGATGACCAGAAGGCCCGGCAGCACCAGGATGGTGAGGTAGACGAAGGTCGGCGCCGACTGGCCGCGGTTGATCACAAGGTCGAGAAGCCGCAGCGACTGGCTCAGCCAGATCACCGCCGTCAGCAGGAACGTAAAGAGGGCTGTCGGCCCGATGAGCTGGCCGAGCAGGTAGAGCGAAAGTCTGGGCAGTCTCACGCCTGGCTAGCCTCGCGGCGCAGGGCCTCGAACCCTTTCGCCCCTTCCCTGATTCGACCTAAACTAGCATTCCCGCGCGGCGGCTCCGCAACCCTCATGGGCGTCCGGCGCTTGGTCTCGCATCCAGGCTCAATACCTCTTAAAGACACCTCAGCACCAGACCGGGAGAACCCTTTATGCAATTGTCCTTTATCGTGCCGGGCGATGTCCGTTCCGGCGCCTGGGTGGTCGGCGCGGCTGACGGCGCGGTCCTGACGCCTGCCGCGCAGAAGGCCGACAAGGCGGCCGGCGGCGCGCTCAGCCGCGGGTTGAAGGTCAGCAAATTCACCGGCAAGAGCGGCCAGGTCCTCGAAGTGCTGGCGCCGGCCGGCGTCGCGGCGTCGCGCATCGTCCTGGCGGGGCTGGGCAAGGCTTCGGAGTTCAACGGAACCGTGGCCGAGAATCTGAGCGCCGCCGTCAACGGGCGGTTGAACGGCGCGGGTGAAACCGCGGTAACCTACGACATCGACCTGCCGAAGGGCTCCAAGCTGAAAGCCGGCGAGCTGGCGGCGCATCTGGCGCTCGGCGCGCGGCTGAAGAGCTACAGCTTCAACCATTACCGCACCAGGAATCTGGACGAATACGAACAGCGGCTGGCGAGCGTCGCCATCGCGACGCCGGTCGTCGCCGACGCCAAGAAGAGCTGGGCGGCGCTCGATGCGGTCGCCGGCGGCATGTTCTTCGCGCGCGACCTCGTCAACGAGCCGCCCAACGTGCTGTCGCCGGCCGAATTCGCGCGCCGCGTGAAGGCGAACCTCTCCAAGCTCGGCGTGAGCGTCGAGATCCTCGGCGAGGCGCAGATGAAGAAGCTCGGCATGGGCTCGCTGCTCGGCGTCGGCCAGGGCAGCGAGCGCGAAAGCCAGCTCGTGGTCATGCAGTGGAACGGTGGCCGCAAGAAGAAGGACACGCCGGTCGCCTTCGTCGGCAAGGGCGTGTGTTTCGATTCCGGCGGATTGTCGCTCAAGACCGGCGCCGGGATGATGGGCATGAAGGGCGACATGGGCGGCGCCGCCGCCGTGGTCGGCACGATGCAGGCGCTGGCGGCGCGCAAGGCGCGGGTCAACGCGGTCGGCGTGATCGGCCTGGTCGAGAACATGCCGGACGGCAAGGCGCAGCGTCCCGACGACGTGGTGAAATCGATGTCGGGCCAGACCATCGAGGTGCTCAACACCGACGCCGAGGGCCGCCTCGTCCTGGCCGACGCGCTGACCTACACCCAGCGCACCTTTAAGCCGAAATTCGTGATCGATCTCGCCACGCTGACCGGCGCGATCATCATGGCGCTGGGGCCGGAGCATGCCGGCCTGTTCTCCAACGACGACCGGCTGGCGCACCGCATCGGCGAGGCCGGCAAGGCGGTGGGCGAGCCGGTGTGGCGCCTGCCGATGGGGCCGGCCTACGACAAGCTCTTGCGCTCCAAGATCGCCGACATGAAGAACATCGGCGGGCCGAACGCCGGCTCGATCACCGCGGCGCAGTTCCTCAAACGCTTCGTCGAGGACGACCGGCCCTGGGCGCATCTCGATATCGCCGGCGTCGCCTGGCAGGACGGCGAGCAGCGGGCGCTGGCGCCGAGCTGGGGCACCGGCTGGGGCGTGCGCATCCTGAACGAACTGGTCGAGGCGCATTACGAGGATTGAGGCGTGAAACGGGCACGGCCATCACCTCCCCCTTTGTGGGAAGGTCGAAATTTGCGAAGCAAATTCCGGGTGGGGGGCGGTGCCCGACGTTCAGCACCGCCCCCCACCCGAAAAATCGCTTCGCTCCGCTCGCGATTTTTCGACCTCCCCACAAGGGGGCTTTGCACAATAACGCCAAATAGCGCCAACCGGCTCGGATTACTTGTGCAGCGTGGGCGACTTTTTGTGCAGGAGCTTCACAGCCGGTAAGGGGTCCGTAGCACTGCGGTCGTAAGGAACCCGAGCCAATAAAAAAGGCCCCGGTGAGCCGGGGCCTTGATGCGGTTGTTTCGGGTTGTGCCGAAGCTATGCGACCGGGGACTGGCTGAGGCCACCCTCGTACACCCGCAAGGTAGGTCTCCGCACCTTAGGGACCAAAAGCTCATCCAAGTCGAGTCCCCGCTCGAACATTGCCATGATCAAGACGCAGATGTTGTGGCAGACAATCTTGCAAAGCACCTCGTTGAGCATGGCCGCCTCGGACTTGCTGCGAACAACGTCACCCGTCTTCGCCTTGATCATAGAGAACACGGACTCGACGTTGCTACGCTGATGATAGTGGGCATAGAACTCGTCGGCGTGCATCTGAAACATGTGGAACATGCGCTGCCAAAGTTCGGTGCCCCGGCTCATCGTTCCAGATCGACTGCGCCCCTTTCCGGTATGGTTGGATTTGAAGTCGATATACGGAACCGCGCCATGCTCGGCGATCACTTGATAGTTGTTGATCGAGCCGTAGGCCTTGTCGGCATAGACCTCGCTGATTTGAAAATTCTTGGCGGTCATTTTCACCAGACTCGGCAACTGCGGCGGATCGCTCGCGTCCTTATCTTTGATGACCACTGCGGTGACGATGTGAGTGCTGACTCCGCACATGAGATGAACCTTGGTCCACGTATGCTGCTTCTGGCGTTTCGTCGGGTCCTTGATGTCGATCCAACGATCAAACCGCGAGTTTCCAAACCCGGACGAGTCGGCTGCGAAGGTACGCTCGAAATCGCGAAGCGGAACGCTGGTTTGATCGACGAGGTCCAGCAAGACCTGCGTCATCTCGACGTCCTTCATCGCGCCAATAATGGAGTTGAAGTGAGGAGCGCAGGAGATGAACCCCGAACGGTGCGCCAATCTCAAGTCCGGGATAAAGCGGCGTGTGGAGACGCCTTCGTACACTTTGTAACAGATAGCAAATGCCATATCCCGCGTTGGAATACCCGGGCGACCACGGCCTTTCGGCTCGTCATCCTCAATCGACTGACAGAAGCCCGAAAGCAACCGCATAAGCAGCGGCTTCTCCTCGGTTTGTGCGAGATTATAGTTGCGCCAATCCTGTGAATACGTCTGCTTCGTCCTCTCCACGGCGGTGGGGACGGGATCGATGAGGTTCGACGCCGGAAATTCGACCGTGTAAATCGCCCCGTGAATGTGCTTGCACGGTTTGCCGTTCGCCTTGAAGTCAGCGCAGCCGCAGGTCTGTTTATCGTCGTCGATAGTCACTTTGTATCTCACGCCTGCTCGGGTCTGCGAAAGCACAAGCCAGACGTCGCCCCTCTTGGAGACGTGCCCCAAGAGCGCGATTTCTCTGCCTCTTGCTTTCCGAAAGTCCACGAAGGTGATTGCTCAAAGTTACCTTCTAGGTATATACCTAAAAGGTATAGTTGAGTCAACACCCTCCGGTATATTACTATTGAGTGGCGTCCAGCGGCTGATTGGTTGACATGCCCAAAGTGCAGATATGGGGTTACCGATGCGAACGGTGCGAGCACGAGTGGGTGCCGCGCGAGAAGGGCCAAGAGCCGAAGGTGTGTCCACATTGCAAAAGTCCCTACTGGGATAAGCCGAGGCAAATTCCTTCGACGCGCAAATGGAGCGCGAAGAAGAACCAGTCCTAGATATCCGAAATCTGGAGGCGTGGGCGCTGGGTGAGTGGGTCCCTGCGTGCTCGGCGTCCGTACTTTCGTGCCTCGATACAAGCGGGGCATCCGGGACAATATGCTCTAACAAGTGGTCGTCAAGAAACGCGGTTGAGCTACGCCGAGAATGGCGAAGCCGCGTTTCTTGACAAACTTTTGAATCGTGGAGAGGTCGAGTACGGTTGTAGATGTCGCGGCAAGATGCCAACGAGTGTTGGGATAGGAGTGGTCGCTAAATGCGCTGCAAAATCTTAACTGGACTTGCCTTTGGCGCAATGTCCACCACCCGAAAGCCTGGATTCCGGGCACTACAGATCACGGCGAGTTTTATCCCGCCTGACAATCGCGGAGGGGACTCATGAGCTATCGGTTATTGGTTTTTTCGCTGCTGCTGGCGATCATGCCGGGGCAGAGCTTCGCACAGCCCGCACCCGTCGAAACCGTGGAGGGCGATCACCAATGGGAAGTTGACATTACCAATGGCGCTTGCTCGAGACTCCGCGACAGGCTCACCGATCCGCCGGCGCTTGTGGCGGCATGTCATGCAACCAACGCCAGCCAGCCGCCATGCATGGTCTATAAAGGTTACGCACAAATCTGGTTCGACATGCACCAGACCCGTGATCCGATCTTGTCCTACCAGCCGCAGATGATTAGCAACCTCGGCGCAGGAAACGACGAAGTGCTGGCGGACAGGTCGCCGGAATTTCGCGGCCGCCTACAGCGGCTTTTGGCGGCCACTCTAAGCGCCGACCTCGGACAGTGGAAAACGCCCGACAAATGGGCTTCCTTTGCCTATTCGCGCTGTATGGCAGGACAGTTTCTCTAGCGCGAGAATATAGTGCCGACATGAAAAAACCCGCCGAGCGCCACACCGATAATTTCACCGTTGATTTTGGCGGCAAGTCCTACGCCTGCGAGCGCATTATCATCGGCGCGGATCGTCTCACGCAGAGGATTCATGTTATCGGCGTCGGGAGCAAAGACGACAGCGCGACCTATGGGCTGCGAGGCCATCCTGTCGAAACCATGTCCTCGATAGCCCGCATCATCGCGGGCGAGATACTTGGCGCGGCCGATCCTCGCTTGTTGCGGTAAGCCTTATGTTTTGGGGGTTCTACGATCATGTAACGCGGACAACTGCTATTTGCCATCGGCCTCATGGCGATGTCAGCCGCCCTGAAACTAGAGCGTCTAGCCCATGTATCATCGTCCTCACCCAATGAGCGCTTGTTCTTGGAGTGAATGGGATACCGTCTCTGGCCTTGGGGTCCCTTGGGCTTGGGGGTAATATGATACGCGTACAGGCCCCAATGAAAGGCGCGGACAAAATGAGTGGCAGCAAGGACGTAATGGCAATGGTCGGCAGGCTTCGAGCGCAGGCACGGGATGTTATGCGGCGTGCTGGAGTACTGGGCTGGTGTGAAGATCATGACGCCTACTTCGACACGTGGGGCGAGATTGAGCAGGCATATCGGCTCGGAAACACTCTGGTTTCACAAGGCAAGATTGATTTGCATGGCTTCAGCCGCCGCGACTTCACGGATGCGATGAAGCACGAGTTAGAGGCCAATGCGACTTTGGGTGGATGCGTTTATTGTGAGCATGCTCGCGCGGCCTGACGCGCCGTCACAATTCAAACTGTAACAGTGCCCGCTTGAATGCCACCGGGGCGTGGCAGCAGAAGTGAGATGGAATGGACAGCGATCCGTTTACAATCCGCATCTTCGTCGTCGATGGCGACCCCGAAGGGGTCCGCCTTGTTGATCGAATGAACTGGACTGGCGTCAGCATTGTTTTTCCTCGCGAGCGATGGCCGTCCGCCCGCAATCGCGCCGAATTGGGTCGCACCGGCGTATATATTCTTGTTGGCTACAAGGAGGGTGACGAGGACCTGCCGACGCTCTACATCGGCGAGGGAGACGCGGTTCGCGACCGCATCGACAGCCACGCACAGACTAAGGACTTCTGGGAACACGGCTATGCCTTCACCACTTCGAACAACGGCCTCAACAAGGCCCATGTCCGATGGTTAGAGCGAGAACTGATACAGCAAGCCAAGAAGGCCGGACGTAGCAAACTCGACAACGGCACTGCGCCACCGGAGCCACCGCTCAGTGAGGCTGAACGTGCTGATAGTCGAGCCTTTCTTCGAGAGATATTGCAAGTGCTGCCTATTATGGGACTCCGCGCTTTCGAGGAGCCCAAGCCAGTCGCGACTCCGCGAGCGCCTGCGAGCGCCCAACCGACAACAGGCTCGACGGCGACCAAACCCGTCTCCGATTCACCCGACGATATCGTGGTGGTGGTGCCCGCCCAAGAAGAAGGATTCAAGACGGTGTTTCTCGGCCAGCAAAGGTGGCGCGCTATCCGTATTTCGGGCGGCATGCTTCAGAAAATCCGCTATGTGGCAGCTTATCAAACGAAACCTGTCTCAGCAGTCACTCATTATGCGCCGGTCGCGACCATCGAGCCGTACGGTGAAGAGGGCAAGTATCAGCTAGTCTTTTCCGGACCGGCAGTCGAAATCGGGCCTATTCCGTTCGCCGATGCGCCGGGTGGCCTGATGCAAGGCCCGCGTTACACGACGCTTGGTCGGCTGAGAACTGCAAAGAAACTTATGGACCTGTTTGGCGGTGCAACTACGCAAGGACCATAAGCGAGCGATGACGCGTCAGCGATGCTGACTGATCATGATGAAAATGAGCCCAGCTTGGCTGGTGATGATGCGCTCTTGAAATTGTGCTTGGCGCGTGGCGATTGTTCGTCTCAGGCAAAAAGGGCTGTTGGTATGACGCGCTGGCCGCCGGGCCGGAACCCTGAAATTCAAGGCGCCCTTAGTTTTTGTGCAGAGACAGGAATTTTTGTGCAAATACTGAAAAGCAGGTGTTATTTGTGCAAAGCCCCACAAGGGGGAGGTGATAGGTGACCGAAACCCTCTTCTATCACCTCGAACGCCGCAGCCTCGACGACGTGCTGCCGGGGCTGATCGAGAAAACTCTGGAGCGCGGCTGGCGGGCGGTGATCCGCACGGAATCGTCCGAGCGGGCCGATGCCATCGACAACCTGCTGTGGACCTACAACGACCAGACCTTCCTGCCGCACGCGCAGTCCGGCGACGGCAATCCCAAGCGCCAGCCCGTGTTGATCACGGTCGAGGACGAGAACCCCAATGGCGCCAACGTGCTGTTCTGCGTCGGCGGCGCGATGCCGGGGTCGTGGGACGCGGTCAACGATCTGACCCGCGTGGTGCTGATGTTCGACGGCCACGACGAGGCCGCGCTCGGCAAGGCCCGCGCCGCCTGGAAGGACGCCAAGGCGGCGGGACACGACGTGACCTATTGGAAAGAGTCCCCAAGCGGGAAATTCGAAAAGCAGGGTTAGTGGTGCCGCGCCGGCATGTCGGGCTCCGGCGAGAGCAGCTTCCGGGAGAGCCGTTCCAGATCCTCCGCCCCCCGGATCAGCTTGTCCGCGAAGCCGGGCATCGTTGCGCGCGTTGCGTCGAGCCGCAGGGCCGCCGCGAGACGGCAGCACTTGTTCGACGTCGATTCATTCGTCGCTATATGTTCCATGCAGAGGAAACGGACGGCGCCGGCCGCTGTTCCCCTAAGTTCCGTTAACACTTGGGGTCATATGGGGGCCGCGAGCGGGTGGCGGTCAGTCTTTCGCCTTGCGCCCCGCCATCTTCTTCAGCCACAGGACCTGGCGGTGCCATTGCTTCACCGGCTGGGCCGGATAGCCGCCGACCGTCTCGCCGGCCGGCACGTCCTGGGTCACGCCGGCGCGCGCGGCCAGCCTGGCGCCGGCGCCGACGGTGAGGTGATCGGCGATCCCGGCCTGGCCGCCGATCATCACGCCGGGCCCGATGGTGGTCGAGCCGGCGATGCCCGCCTGCGCCACCACGATGCAGAATTGGCCCATCGTCACATTGTGGCCGACATGGATCAGCCCGTCGAAGCGGCAGCCGCGGCCGATATGGGTGTCGCCGATGGCGCCGCGGTCGACCACGCAATTGGCGCCGAACTCGACATCGTCCTCGATCACCACGCGGCCGAGCTGCGGCACGCGCAAAAGGCCCTTGGCGCTCGGCACGAAGGAGAACCCGGCATTGCCGATGGAATTGCCCGGCCCGAACACCACGCGGTTGCCGATCAGCGCATGGGTGATCGTGCAATTGGGCCCGATGGTGCAATTGTCGCCGATCTCCACGCCCTTGCCGATCACCACATTGGGCCCGATGGCGCAGTTGGCGCCGATCTTCGCGTCGGAGCGGATCTCGCCGCCCTGCGCGATCTGCGTGCCGGCGCCGATGCGCGCGCTCGGATGCACCGGCAGGACCGGCTGCAAGCCCTCGTGCAGCGCCGGCGGCGGATAGAAGAGGTGGCCGACCTGCGCGAAGGCGAGCCTGGGATTGGCCGAGAGCAGCAGCCAGGTGCCGTTGTGCTCATGCGCCGCCAGCTTGCGGTCGGTGATCACCACGCTGGCGCGCGTCCGGGCGAAGGCGGCGGCGTATTTGGCGTCGGAGTAGAGGCTGATCTCGCCGGCCTCGGCGGTGTCGAGATTCGACACGTCGCGGATGGGAAAGTCCGCCTGCGAGCTGTTGTCCATCTCGGCGCCGATCTGGGCGGCGATCTGGCCGAGCGGGAAGGGTCCCGCCCGTTCGAAGAACCTGTCGTCCGTCATGCTCGTCCGCCGCGCTGCCTGTCCTTGCCGGGGGCGACCCCCTTCGCCCGAATGGGAAAAAGACACAACTTTACGGACGCCGCAAGGCGATGCGCGCGGCGCGTGCGCAACGGCGTTAACGCTTCAGGACTTTTTGTGACTCGCGAGCTTCTTCAGCGCCACGGTCTGGCGGTGCCATTCGCGCACCGGCATGGCGGGGTAGCCGCCGACCGTCTCGCCCGCCGCGACGTCGCGCGTCACGCCGGCCTTGGCCGCCAGCCTGGCGCCGGCGCCGATCGTCAGGTGATCGCTGATGCCGACCTGGCCGCCCATCATCACATAGGGACCGACGGTAGTGGAGCCGGCGATGCCGACCTGCCCGGCGATCAGGCAGTGATGGCCGATCTTCACATTGTGGGCGATGTGCACGAGGTTGTCGAACATCGTGCCCTTGCCGATCACGGTGTCGCCGATGGCGCCGCGGTCGATGGCGCAATTGGCGCCGAGCTCGACATCGTCCTCGATGATGACGCGGCCGAGCTGCGGCACGCGGAGCAAACCCTTGCCGCTCGGCACGAAGCTGAAGCCGGCGCTGCCGACCGTGACGTTGGGCGCCAGCGTCACGCGATCGCCGATCAGGGCATAAGAGATCACGCAATTGGCGCCGATCACGCAATCGTCGCCGATCATCGTGCCGGGCCCGATCACCGCGTTGTAGCCGATGGTGCAGCGCTCGCCGATCTTGGCATTGGCGCCGATCACGGCGCCCGAGCAGATCTGCGTGCCAACGCCGACGCAGGCGCTGGCATGGACCGGGGTGAGCGCGTGCACGCCGGCGATCGGCGCGTCGGGCGGATAGAACATGTGGCCGACCTGCGCGAAGGCGAGGCGCGGATTGTCGGTGAGCAGAAGCCAGGTCCCGTTGTGCTCGTGAACGCCGAGCTTGCGGTCGGTGATCACCACGCTGGCGCCGGTATGGGCGAAGGCCTTGGTGTATTCCCCGTCGCTGAAGACGCTGATGTCTCCGGCGGCGGCGCTTTCCAGGGCGGCGACGTCGCGCACCAGGAATTCCGACGACGAATTGTTGTCCATCTCCGCGCCGATATGCGCGGCGATCTCTCCGAGCGGGAAAGGCCCCGCGCGCTCGAAAAACCTGTCGTCTGTCATAAATGTTTCCTCGCCCCTTGCGCAGTCTAGCAGAAAAGCCGCAAAGGACACCCCCGCGCAGGGATATTGGTAACCCGAAGCCCGGTTGCATGTCGGCGCCGCGCTGGCTATGGCGTTGGGGCGCAATCCGGAGCCGCGCTTGCTCAATCCCTTCGCTCTTCTCGCCAGCCCCTACGGCATCGCCTATCTCGTCCTGATCGGCGTGTGCATCGTGCACGCGGTGCGGACCGGCAACGTCTTTCCCTGGGTCTACATCATCATCTTCCTGCCGGCGATCGGCAGCCTGATCTATTTCTTCGCGGTCATCGTGCCCGAGCTGTTCCGCAGCCGCAGCGCGGCGCAGCTCGCCAGCGGGGCGCGGCAGATCGCCGATCCGCACCGCTCGCTGCGCGAGGCCCATCGCGCCGCCGAGATGGTGGGTTCGGTCGACGCCAAGCGCCAGCTCGCCGAGGAATATATCGCGCGCGGCGCCTATGCCGACGCGGTCGGCATCTACCAGGACGCGGCCCAGGGCCAGTTCAAGGACGATCCGGCGCTGCTGTATGGCCTCGCCCGGGCGCAGTTCCTGAACGGCGATCCGGCCGGCGCGCAGGCCTCGCTCGACGCGCTCCAGGCAGCCGATCCGAAATTCGTCTCGGCCGACGCGCATCTGCTCTATGCCCGCGCGCTGGAAGGCCAGGGCAAGACGGAAGACGCGCTCACCGAGTACAAGAAGCTGGTCGGCTATTATTCGGGCGAAGAGGCCCGCGCGCGCTACGCGATGCTGCTGGAGAAGACCGGCGCGCGCGACGCGGCGCTGGAGGTCTACCGCCAGATCCTCAAGCTGCTCGACGGGGCGCCGGCGCGCTACCAGAAGGCGCAGAAGGAATGGGGCGACATCGCCCGGCGCGGGCTGCGCTGACGCGGGCTTTAAGCCTCCGCCAGCGCCGCTTCGTATTCTTCCTGCATCTTCAGCCAGCGGGCCTCGACATCGGCGAGCTTCTTCGCGGCGTCGGCGCGCTTCTTGGAAACCGCCTTGCCCTTGGCCGGATCGCGGGTGAAGAGCAAAGGATCGCTGAGCGCCTTGTCCAGCTTCGCCAGTTCGCCGTTCAGCTCGGCGATCTGGTGCTCGGCCGCGTCCACCTTGTCCTTGAGCGGCTTGAGCTGGCGGCGGCGCTCCGCCGCCTCGCGGCGCTGCTCGTCCTTCGACTTGGCCGGCGCGGCCTGCACCGCCACGGCTTCCGGCGCCGGCGTGTCCGCCAGCAGGAAGCGGCGGTAGTCGTCCAGGTCGCCCTCGAACGGATGGACCTCGCCGTTGGCGACGAGGATCAGCCGGTCGGCGGTCGCTTCGAGCAGGCGGCGGTCATGGCTGACCAGCACCACCGCGCCGTCGAAATCGTTCAGGGCGGAGAGCAACTCGCCGCGCGCGTCGATGTCCAGATGGTTGGTCGGCTCGTCGAGGATGAGCAGGTTCGGCTTGTCGAGCGTCGCCAGCGCCAGCATCAGCCGCGCCCGCTCGCCGCCGGAGAGATTGCCGACCAGCGTCAACTGCTTGTTGGCGGAGAAGCCGAAGCCGCCGAGCTGGGTGCGCACCTCCTGCACCGTCAGCCTGGGGCGCAAATTCTGCAGCGTCTGGATCGGGGTGATGCCGCCCTGAAGTTCTTCCAACTGGTGCTGCGCGAAATAGCCGGGGATCATCTTGCGCGAGCGCACGATCTCGCCCGCCATGGGTTCGAGCTTCTCGGCCAGGAGCTTGGCCAGCGTCGATTTGCCGTTGCCGTTCTTGCCGAGCAGCGCGATGCGGTCGTCGGGATCGAAGCGTAGCGAGATCTTGCTCAGGATCGGCTTGCCCGGCTCGTAGCCGACGCTGACGCGATCCATCGTGATCAGCGGCGGCGCCGCCTCGACCGCCTTGGGCAGGCGGATCGGCGCGACATGCTCGTCGAGCGGAATGTCGATGCGCTCCATCTTGGCGATCATCTTCATGCGGCTCTGCGCCTGGCGCGCCTTGGTCGCCTTGGCGCGGAAGCGGTCGACGAAGCTTTGCAGGTGGGCGCGTCGCGTCTCCTGCTTCTTCTGCGCCGCGACGTCGAGGGCGCGCTGCAGCGCGCGGGTGTCGACGAAGGTGTCGTAATTGCCGGTGTAGAGCTTCAGCTTGCCGTGATCGAGATGCAGGATGAACTCGGCGGCGGTGTTGAGCAGGTCGCGGTCGTGGCTGACGATCAGCACCGTGCCGCGATAGCGCAACAGGAAGTTCTCCAGCCACATCACGCCTTCGAGGTCGAGATAATTGGTCGGCTCGTCGAGCAGGAGCAGGTCGGGCGCCGAGAACAGGATCGCGGCGAGCGCCACGCGCATGCGCCAGCCGCCGGAGAACTCCGCGCACGGACGAAGCTGGTCGGCGGCCGAGAAGCCGAGGCCGGCCAGGATCTCCGCCGCCCGCGCCGGCGCGGTATAGGCGTCGATGGCGTCGAGCCGGTGATAGATGTCGCCGAGCTTGTGCGCGTCGGCCTCGTGCTCGGCCTCGTGCAGCAGGCGGGTGCGCTCGGGGTCGGCGGCGAGCACGGTGTCGATCAGGCTGACCTGGGTGCCCGGCGCCTCCTGGGCCACCGCGCCGATGCGCCAGGCGCTCGGCCAGCTCACCGCCCCGTCGTCGGGATGGAGCTGGCCGAGGATCACCTTCAGCAGCGTCGATTTGCCCGCGCCGTTGCGTCCGACGAGGCCGACGCGCCGCCCGGCGGGGAGGCTGGCGGTCGCCCCGTCCAGGATTTCGCGGCCCGCGATGCGGACGATGAGGTTGTCGATGCTCAGCATGGCGGCGGGCGTATAGCACGGCTTGCGCCCCAGCCAATCCCACGGCATAAGGCCCGCGATTTCACGCATCCCGGAGACGTCCATGGCCGTCGAGCGCACCCTTTCCATCATCAAGCCGGACGCGACGCGCCGGAACCTCACCGGCGCCATCGTCGACCGCTTCGAGAAGGCCGGCCTTCGCGTCATCGCGTCGCGCCGCATCCAGCTTTCCCAGGCCCAGGCGGAAGCCTTCTACGGCGTCCACCGCGAGCGGCCGTTCTTCGCCAGCCTCGTCAAGTTCATGACCTCGGGCCCGGTCGTGGTGCAGGTTCTGGAAGGCCCGAACGCCATCGCCAAGAACCGCGAAGTGATGGGCGCGACCAATCCGGCCAACGCCGCCGCCGGCACGATCCGCAAGGACTTCGCCGAATCGATCGAGGCCAATTCGGTCCACGGCTCCGACGCGCCCGAGACCGCGGCGCAGGAAATCGCCTTCTTCTTCTCGGGGCTCGATATCGTCCCCTGACAGGCAGCCAATGTCGGCGTGCCGCGTTCCTTTACGTCCAAACTCGTGAGGGCTGTCATGTCCATTGATTCCGCTGCCGATCTCGCCAAAGACCTCGAAGACGAGGCCTATGAAGTCATCGACGAAAGCAAGGACGCCGTGATCCGGTTCGTCCGGGAGCGGCCGATGACCGCGCTGATCTCGACCTTCCTGATCGGCATCGTGGTCGGCAAACTTATTCTCTAAGCCGCGCGACAAGCCGCCGGTCAGGCGCTAGCCTGTCTTCCGCTCAGGGAGACAGCGCACATGCAGGGCAAAACGGTCGTCGTCACCGGCGGCACCTCGGGCATCGGCGAGGTCGCCGCGATCCGCCTGGCGGAGCAGGGCGCCCGCATCGTCCTGGTGGCGCGCGACCGGGCCCGCGCCGACGCGACGCTCGCCAAGCTGAAGGCCGCCAATCGCGCCGCCGCGCACACGGTGCATCTGGCGGATTTGTCCTCCATCGCCGAGATGAAGCGCGTCGCGACCGAGATCGCCGCCGCCGAGCCCAGGATCGACGTGCTGATCAACAATGCCGGCGCGGTGTTCTTCTCGCACCAGGTGAGCGTCGACGGTTTGGAGATGACCTTCGCCACCAACCACATGGCCTATTTCGTGGTGACGAACATCCTGCTTCCCAACATGAAGGCCGGGGCGCGCATCGTCTCGACCGCCTCCGACGCGCACAAGCCCGGCAAGCTCGATTTCGACGACCTGCAGCTCGAGAAGAAGTACAATCTCGGCCGCGCCTATGCGAATTCCAAGCTCTGCAACATCCTGTTCACGCGCGAGCTGGCGAAGCGTCTCGCCGGCACCGGCATCACCGCGAACTGCCTTCATCCGGGCTTCGTCGGCAGCAATTTCGGAAAGAACAACGTCAAGAGCGGCTTCATGCGCCTCGTGCACCGCGCCGTGATGGCGTTCGGCATCTCGCCGGAGAAGGGCGCGCAGACCATTATCTACCTCGCGAGCTCGCCGCAGGTCGAAGGCAAAACCGGCGGCTATTACTACAAGTGCAAGCCCGCCACGCCGACCGCCGCCGCGCAAAACGACGCCGACGCGAAGCGGCTATGGGATGTATCGGCGAAGCTCGCGGGTGTCGGCTAACGTCAATCGATAATAGAAAATTGTCATGGCCCGCGAATGCGGGCCATCCAGTTGAAGCGCGGAAACTGCTGCAGGCAATGGGCGGCGTCACCTGGATGGCCCGCTGTTGCGGGCCATGACACCGATTTTTTGAATTTCAATTGGGCTAAGACCTTAGAGGAACACCGCGCGGCCGTCGCGCAGCACAACCTTGCCCTCCGCCACCAGCTTCAGCGCCTCGGGATAGAGCTTGTGTTCCTGTTCCAGCACGCGCGCCGCCAACGTGTCGGGCGTGTCGCCTTGCAGCACCGGCACCGCCGCCTGGGCGATGATCGGTCCGGCGTCGAGCTCCGGCACCAGGAAATGCACCGTGCAGCCGGAGATCCTCACGCCGGCGGCGAGCGCCTGTTCGTGCACCTTCACGCCTTTGAACGCCGGCAGCAGCGAGGGATGGATATTGAGGATCGCGCCTTCCCATTTGCGCACGAAGCCCTCGGAATGGATGCGCATGAAGCCGGCCTCGCAGACCAGATCGATCCGCGCTTCCGCCAGCGCCGCGTCGATGGCCGCGTCGAAGTCCTCGCGCGAAGCGAACCGCTTGTGCGAGACGACCTTGGTCGCGATGCCGGCCGCGCGCGCGGTTTCGAGCCCGCCGGCCGTCTCGACATTGGAGAACACCAGCGCGATCTCGGCCGGATAATCCGACGCCTTCGCCGCCGCGATCAGCGCGGCCATGTTCGAGCCCCGGCCGGAGATCAGGATGGCGACGCGCTTCTTTGCGCTCACAGCTTCAGCGACCCGCGATACACCACCTTCGCCTCGCCCTCGCCTTGCACCAGGGCGCCGACGCGCCAGGCCTTCTCGCCGGCCTCCTGGAAGGCGTCGATGACATGGCCGGAGGATTCCTCCGCCACGACCGCCATGAAGCCCAGCCCGCAATTGAAGGTGCGCAGCATCTCGGCGTCCGCGATCCCGGCGGCGCGCGCCAGCCAGCCGAACACCGGCGGCGCCGTCCAGGCGGCAAGATCGATCTGCGCGTCGAGCCCGTCGGGCAAGGCGCGGGGCAGGTTCTCGGTGATGCCGCCGCCGGTGATATGCGCGAAGCCCTTCACGCCGCCGGCTCGGATCGCGGCCAGCCCGCCCTTGATATAGAGCTGGGTCGGCGCCAGCAGCGCCTCGCCGAGCGACAGCTTCGCGTCGAACGGCGCCGGCGCGTCGTAGGCGAGCCCCGCGTCGGCGACCACGCGCCGCACCAGCGAATAGCCGTTGGAGTGTACGCCGCTGGACGCCACCCCGATCACCACGTCGCCCGGCTTCATCGCGCGCCGATGGGGCAGCACATGGCCGCGCTCCGCCGCGCCGACCGAAAATCCCGCGAGGTCGAAATCGCCCTTGGCGTAGAGCCCCGGCATCTCCGCCGTCTCGCCGCCGATCAGGGCGCAGCCGCAGGCCTTGCAGGCCCGCGCGATGCCCTCGATCACCACCGCCGCGTCGTCGACGTTCAAGGCGCCGCTCGCGTAATAGTCGAGGAAGAATAGCGGCTCGGCGCCCTGCACCACGAGGTCGTTGACGCACATCGCGACCAGATCCTGGCCGATGCCGCCGAGCCGGTGCGTGTCGATGGCGATCTTGAGCTTGGTGCCGACCCCGTCGGTCGAGGCGACCAGGACCGGGTCCTTGAAGCCGGCGGCCTTGAGGTCGAACAGCCCGCCGAAGCCGCCGAGATCGGCGTCGGCGCCGGGCCGCCGCGTCGCCTTGGCGGCCGGCGCGATTCGCGCGACCAGCGCCTCGCCCGCGTCGATATCGACGCCGGCATCCTTGTAGGTCAGTCCGTTGCGGATTTTCGTCATCGGAATCGCGCTTCGCGCCTCTTCGCCCCGTTTACGCATGGCCCCTCGCGTCAGGCAAGCAACGGCGCCCGCGTCTTGCCGCTTTTCGGCGTCCGTGAGGCGCTTTCGCGGGCAGGCTGCGCCCTTTATACTCACGACGCTTATACAAGGTTCCAAATGTCACAGGCTTTTAACCGGCTCGCACCCGTCCTGGCGCTGGCCCTTGCTTTGCTGTTGCCCGGCGCCGCCCAGGCGGTGGACCTGACCTATACGGTCAGCGGCATCCATGTGGACGCGACGGCGGCCTCCGCCAGCGCCGCCCAGGCCATCGCCATCGACCAGGGCCGGCCCAAGGCCTGGGACATCCTGTTCAAGCGAATCGCCAAGCAGCCCGACTGGCCCAAGGAGCCCAAGCTCGACGCCGCGGCGCTGCGCCGGCTGGCGCGCGGCTTCACGGTGGCCAACGAGAAGCGCTCGACCACCCGCTATGTCGCCGACGTCACCTACAATTTCAGCCCCGAGGCCGTCGCCAAGGTGATGGCGATAATCTCGCCCGCCTATCGCATGGCGAGCAATGCGCGGCGCATCCTGCTCATCCCGATGGCGCCCAATTTCGACCGCGCCTCGCCCTGGACCAGCGCCTTCTCGAGCCCGCGCTTCGGCGCCAGCTCGGTGCCCTTCGCGGTGCCGACCGGGGATGCGCCCGACGTGGTGGCGCTGGGCCGGCTGCAGTTCGACGCCACCAACTGGGCCGATGTCGAGATCGTCGCGGCGCGCATCCACGCCACCGAGGCGGTGCTGGCGCTCGCCATCCCGCTGACCCAGGGCGGCACCTCGATCACCGACAAGATGACCGGCAAGGTCCAGATCTGGCTTCGGCGCATCGGCGTGGCGGAGACGCCGAGCAAGACCTCGCTCGACGTGCCGCTGATCAAGAATCCGGCGCAGACCTATCCGCTCGCCGCCGACGCCGCGGTGCATGCCATCGAGGTGATGTTCCAGCAGAAGCCGCCGATCGATTTCGGCCCGCGCGGCACGCTGAGCGCCGATGTGCACATCGATTCGCTGCAGCAATGGGCGGCGATCCAGAATTCCTTCGGCCTGGTCGCCAATGTCGTCGCGGTGCAGGTCGTGGCGATGGACATCGGGCTGGTGCGGATCAACCTGACCTATCAGGGCTCGACCGACCAGCTTCACGACGCGCTGGTGCCGGTCGGCGTGGCGCTGACCCGGGACGGCGATGCCGGCCAGTGGTCGATGGGCTACGCGCCGCCGCCCAAGCCCAGCACGACGGCGTCCGCGCCGTGACCCGGCTGCTGCGCCAGATCCCGAACCTGCTGACGGCGTTCCGCACCGTGCTGGCGCCGCTGACCGCCTATCTCATCCTGCTTGACCGCAATCTGGCGGCGCTGTTCGTGTTCGCCTTCGCCGGCGCGAGCGACGCGCTGGACGGGTTCCTGGCGCGCCGCTACGGGCTGGTGTCGCGCTTCGGCGAATATCTCGATCCGGCCGCCGACAAGCTCCTGATGCTGGCCTCTTTCGTGACGCTGACGCTGGTGCACCAGGTGCCGCTGTGGGTGACGGGCATCGTGATCGGGCGCGACGTGGCGGTGGTGCTGGGCGTGGTGCTGGCGCGGCTGCTGGCGCTGCCGCTGAAGGTCGAGCCGCTCGCCATCGGCAAGGCGAACACGGTGGTGCAGGTCGGCTATGTGGCGCTGATGCTTTTGCTGCTGACGCTGCGGGTGGACATGCCGGCGCTGGCGATGACCGGGGCGGTGGCGGCGTCGGGTTTCGCGGTGGCGTCGTTGTTCGCCTATGGCCAGCTTTTGTTGCGCGCCTTCGCGCTGCGCCGCCGGCCGGCATAAAATATAACTGTCATGGCCCGCGAATGCGGGCCACCCAGTTGAAATCTCGTCGGTGCCGGCAAATTTGGCTGCGCTCGAATTTGTCGAGCTTGTGCAAGGTGTCACCTGGGTGGCCTGTATGTGTGTTCTTGCGGGCTTGTTAAGCTTGCCGGTGCTGCCGTAGCGCGCTGGGTGGCGGAACGATCCTTCGGATCGGTTCGAGACGCGGGTTTGCGCACGGCGGCATCGTAGGAGTTTGTCCGGACAGTCAGAAGGGCCGTCGCCGTGGCGGCGAGCCCGCATACAGGCGAGGACCATCTCATGACAGCACTTTGTGTTGCCGGGATCGACGTGTCGAAAGCCCGGCTGGATGTTTTTGTATTGCCGCAGCGCATCTCGTTGGCCTTCGACAATGCCGGGCGCGGGATCGCGGCGCTGCGCCGGCAATTGCAGCGTCGCGGCGTGCAGCGGGTCGTGCTGGAGGCCACCGGCGGGCTCGAGTATCCGGCCGCCCGGGCGTTGAGCGACGCCGGCCTTCAGGTCGCCCGCGTCCAGCCCGGCCGGGTGCGCGGCTATCGCAACTTCCTGGGCCGGCGGGCCAAGACCGATGCCCTCGACGCCGAACTCATCGCGCGCTTTGCTCTGGCCATGCCGGAGGATGACATCCGTCCCATTCCCAGCCAAAAGGCCGAAGCGATCCGCAGCCTGTCGGCCCGGCGCCGCCAACTGGTCGAGCTCCTGGTCCAGGAGAAGACCCGGCTGAAGATGACGCGCGACCGCTTCGTCCTTCAAAGCCTGCGAACCGTCATCGCCGGCCTCAACGCCGAACGCTGCCGCATCGAGGCCGCGCTCGCCCAGGCGATCGCGCAGGACGACGCCATCCGTCACAGGAACGAGCTGCTGCGCACGATTCCGGGGATCGGACCCGTCGTGGCATCCGTCCTCATCACCGACCTGCCCGAGCTGGGAAGCCTCAACCGCCATCAGGCCGCCAGCCTGGCCGGTCTTGCCCCCCATCCCCAGCGCAGCGGAACATCCCTGCGGAGCGATCATATCGGCGGCGGCCGCTCTTGCGTGCGAACCGCAGCCTATATGGCGGCGGTCTCCGCCATCCGCTGCAATCCCACCTTCAAGGCCTTCTATCGGCGGCTCGTCGACGCCGGAAAGCCCAGAAAAGTCGCCATCGTCGCCGTCGCGCGAAAGCTCATCGCTCTGGCAAACAGCATCGTCAAAGCCGATACCCCCTGGCATCCCGCCAAAATGCTTGACTGACAACACAGTCACCCGCATTCGCGGGCCATGACAATTGAGTGGGTTCAAAATTTGCCGTCCCAGCTTCCCCTTCCGCTTCCGGCGAAACCCGCCCTCGGCCGCGCCGATTTCATCGTCGCGCCGGCGAATGCGGAGGCGGTCGCCTTCATCGATTCTTTCCCGCGCTGGACGGCACCCGCCGGCGCGCTCTACGGGCCGTCCGGTTCGGGCAAGTCCCATCTGGTCGGCGCCTGGGCCAAGGCGGCGGGCGCCCTCGTCGTGCCGGCCGCCACGCTGAGCGAGGGATTCGTCGCCACGCTCGAACAGGGCCGCGCCGTCGCGGTCGAGGACGTCGATTCCGGCGTCAACGAGGCTGCACTGTTCGCGCTGTTCCACCATCCCGGTCCGCTGCTTTTGACCGGTCGCGAGCCGCCCGCCGCCTGGCCGGCGGCGCTGCCGGACCTCAAATCCCGCTTCGCGGCGCTGCTTGCCTTCCCGCTCTGGGCGCCGGACGAGGCGCTGCTGACCCAACTAACCCGCAAACTGTTCACGGACCGGCAACTCGCTGTGCCCGATCCTGTGATCATGAGGATCCTGCGCTCCGTTGAACGCTCCCCCGCCGCCGTGCGCGACTTCGTCGCCCGGGCGGACGCCCGCGCGCTCGCGGAAAAACGCCCGGTTTCCGTGGCCCTGGTGGGCGAGGTGCTCGCCGAGGACGGTCTGTCATGACAGAGTCTTGCGCCTGCGCTAAACTGCCGAGCCACAGGATAAGCGTTTGATGTCGAACCCGATTCTCAGCGAACCTCCCGCCCCGGCGCTGGAGCATCTGCCGCCCGCGATCGATCCCGTGTCGCCCGAGCGCTTCGTCAACCGCGAGCTGTCCTGGCTGGCGTTCAACCGCCGCGTGCTGGAAGAGGCGCGCAACCGGCGCCATCCGCTGCTCGAGCGCATGCGGTTCCTGTCGATCTCGGCCTCCAACCTCGACGAGTTCTTCATGGTCCGCGTCGCTGGCCTCAAGGGCATGGTGAAGGAAGGCGTCGCCACCCACTCGGCCGACGGGCTGACGCCGGCGCAGCAGCTCGCCCAAGTCGACGCGATGGCCAAGCAGCTCATCGAGGACCAGCAGGCGGTGTGGATGCCGATGTGCACCGAGCTGCGCGAGGCCGGCATCGCCGTCATCGAGGCCGACGAGATCACCGACGCCGACCGCGGCTGGCTGGACGCCCATTTCCGCGAGCAGATATTCCCCGTGCTGACGCCGCTCGCCATCGATCCGGCGCATCCCTTTCCCTTCATCCCCAATCTCGGCTTCACGCTGGCGGCGCGGCTGACGCGCACGCGCGACGGCAAGACGGTCACCGCGCTGGTGCCGATCCCGCCGCAGCTTCAGCGCTTCATCCGCCTGCCCGATTTCGGCAAGGCCGTGCGCTTCCTGCCGCTCGAAAAAGTCGTGACGCTCTATCTGCAGAAGCTGTTTCCCGGCCATGAGGTGCTCGGCGCCGGCGTGTTCCGCGTGCTGCGCGACAGCGACGTGGAAGTCGAGGAAGAAGCCGAAGACCTGATGCTGCTGTTCGAGACGCTGCTGAAGCAGCGCCGCCGCGGCAGCGTCATCCACATGAAATGCGGCAAGTCGATGCCGGACGATCTGCGCGAATTCCTCATCGACCAGCTCGATCTCGACACGCCCGACCTCGTGATCATCGACCGCATGCTGGGGCTTTCCGACCTGCAGAAGCTGATCCTGGACGAGCGCCGCGATTTACAGTTCAAGCCCTATGTCGCGCGTTTCCCCGAGCGCATCCGCGATCATGGCGGCGACTGCTTCGCCGCCATCCGCGAGAAGGACATCATCGTCCACCATCCGTTCGAAAGCTTCGACGCGGTGGTGCAGTTCGTGCGCCAGGCCGCCGCCGATCCCAACGTGGTGGCGATCAAGCAGACGCTCTACCGCACCTCCTCCGACTCACCCATCGTCGCGGCGCTGGTCGAGGCCGCCGAAGCCGGCAAGTCGGTCACCGCGCTGGTCGAGCTGAAAGCCCGCTTCGACGAGGCGGCCAACATCAAATGGGCCCGCGATCTGGAACGCGCCGGCGTGCAGGTGGTCTACGGCTTCATCGAGCTCAAGACCCACGCCAAGGTGAGCCTGGTGGTGCGGCGCGAGAGCGGGGCGCTCCACACCTATGTGCATTTCGGCACCGGCAACTATCATCCCAACACGGCACGCATCTACACCGACCTGTCGCTGTTCAGCGCCGATCCGGCGCTGGGGCGCGACGCGGCGCAGCTCTTCAACTACATCACCGGCTATGCCGAGCCGTCCTCGCTGGAGAAGATCGCGGTCTCGCCGGTCAACCTGCGCGGAAAGCTGATCGACGCGATCCAGCAGGAGATGCTGCACGCCAAGGCCGGCCGCCCCGCCGCGATCTGGCTGAAGCTCAACGCCCTGGTCGATCCGCACATGATCGACGCGCTCTACAGCGCCAGCCAGGCCGGCGTGAAGGTCGATCTGGTGATCCGCGGCATCTGCTGCCTGCGCCCGGGCGTGCCGGGCCTGTCGGACAATATCCGGGTGAAAAGCATCGTCGGCCGCTTCCTGGAGCATGGCCGCATCGTCTGCTTCGGCGCCGGCCACGGCCTGCCCTCGGCCCAGGCCAAGGTCTACATCTCCTCGGCCGACTGGATGCCGCGCAACCTGGACCGCCGGGTCGAGGCGCTGGTGCCGATCGAAAACCCCACGGTCCATCAACAGGTTCTGGACCAGATCATGGTCGCCCTGATGAAGGACCAGGCCCAGACCTGGCACATGGCGGCGGATGGAACCTATGTCCGCGACGCGGAGGCCTCGTCGCCGGACGCATTTTCGGCGCATACTTACTTCATGACGAATCCGTCCCTCTCCGGCCGCGGCCGGGCGCTGAAGATGCAGGCTCGTCCGGTCGCCATCGTCGCGCGGCGGGATTGATGACCGGCACCCAGGCCCCGTCCGCGGAGGTTCGCGCCCCGCTCGGCGCGCGTGCGCGCCCGCGTCCGCGCGGGCCCGTCGCCGTGGTCGATATCGGTTCGAACTCGGTGCGCCTCGTCGTCTACGAATCGGAGACCCGCGCGGCATCGACGCTGCACAACGAAAAATCGATCTGCGCCATCGGCCGCGATATGGTCACCACCGGCCGCCTGCATGCCGAAGGCTGCGCCATGGCGCTGGAGGCGCTGGCCCGCTTCAAGATGCTGGCCGACGGATTGAACGTCACGGTGCGTGAGGCGGTCGCCACCGCCGCGGCGCGCGATGCCTCCAACGGCGCCGATTTCGTGCGCCGCGCCGAAGCGGCCTGGGGCGCGCCGGTGCGCGTGCTCTCGGGCGAGGAGGAAGCCCGCCTCGCCGCCGAAGGCGTCGTCGCCGGCATTCCGCAGGCCGACGGGCTGGTCGCCGATCTGGGCGGCGGCAGCCTCGACATGGTGAGCGTGCGCCAGGGCCGCACCGGCGACGCCTTCACGCTGCCGGTCGGGCCGCTGCGCCTGATGGACGCGGCGCGCGGCGACGCCGACAAGGCGCGCAAGCTGGTCGACGAGGGGCTGGAGAGGCTGCATCTGATCGGGCTGAAGGACCGCGCGCTCTACGCCGTCGGCGGCATCTGGCGCAGCTTCGCCCGCGTCGACATGGAGGAGAACGCCTATCCGCTCCATGTCCTGCAGGAATACGAGATCCCGCGCCGCCGGGCGCTGCGCCTGTGCGAAGTGCTCGCCAATCTGTCGCGCAAATCGGTCGAGCGGATGAAGGTCGTCTCCAAGCGCCGCGCCGAATCGCTGCCCTATGGCGCCATCGTGCTGGAGCGGCTGCTGCTCGCCTGCGATCTGAAATCGGTGGTCGTGTCGGCCTATGGCCTGCGCGAGGGCCTGCTCTATGCCCGGTTGTCGCCGGAGGAGCGCGCGCTCGATCCCTTGCTCGAATTCGCCGACGGCGCCAACGGCAGGCTGGCGCGCGAGGCCGGCCATGCCGCCGAGATGTTCGCCTGGATGGCGCCGCTGTTCGTCGACGAGACCGCCGAATTGCGCCGCGTGCGCCACGCCGTGTGCCTGTTCTCCGACATCGCCTGGCGGCGCCATCCCGACGACCGCGCCCTGGGCGGCTTCAACCAGGTGCTGACCGCGCCCTTCGCCGGCGCCAGCCACCGCACCCGCGCGATGATCGCGTCCGGCGTGTTCCACCGCTATTCCGGCGACGAGGATTTCCCGCGCGACATCGCCAATGCCGAGTTGCTCGACCGCGACGACGAGGCGCGCGCTTTGGTCATCGGCCTGGCCTGCCGCCTCGGTTTCGCGTTGTCGGCCTCGTCGGCGGGGGTGCTGCCGCTTTATCGCCTTCGGATGACGCCGGCCAAGATCGTGCTCGACCTGCCGCGCCGCCACGAGGCGATCGCCGGCGAGCCGGTGCAAAAGCGCCTCGGCGCGCTGGCGGCGGCGCTGGGCCGCAAGGGCGAGATTTTGATCGGGTAAATGGCGGCGCGCCGCGCGCGCCAGCGGGTCTCACGCGGAGCCGCGGAGAACGCGGAGGTGCAGAACTCCGCGGCTCCGCGCCTCCGCGTGAAACTGACCGGCCGGAATAGTCTCAATGACCACGAGGGTATACTCTGCTGTAGCTTGCACCCGGGCCCCCGAAAGGTCTTAAAGGGGCGCAGTGACCGGGCCCGGTGGCCCGACCCGTTCAACGGGGGAGAAGGAGAGTTTCATGGGTGGCCTCAGCATTTGGCATCTCTTGCTGTTCGCGGCGGTGGCCCTGCTGCTGTTCGGCGGGCGCGGCAAGATCTCCGACCTGATGGGCGACGTCGCCAAGGGCATCAAGAGCTTCCGCCAGGGCCTGAACGATCCGGAGGACGCCAAGACGATCCCCGGCACGCCCACCCCGCCGCCCGCCGCAACGCCGAACAAGGACCAGACGACCGTCGGCCACTAAGCCATGCTCGACCTGAGCTGGAGCCATATCCTCATCCTGCTGATCGTGGCGCTCGTCGTGGTGGGGCCGAAGGATTTGCCGCGCCTGATGCGCATCGTCGGCCAATGGATGGGCAAGGCCCGCAAGATGGCCGACGAGTTCCGCAAGAGCTTCGACGACATGGCCCGGCAATCCGAGCTCGACGAGCTGCGCAAGGAGATCGAGAATCTGCGCCATGAGCGGCCGCTGGCCGATGTCGAGCGCGACCTGAACCGCTCGATCCTGCCCGACGACATGCGTGACCCGGCGCCCAAGCCTTCGATCGAGGCCGAGCCGGTCGAGATCGAAAGCGCGCCCGCGCCGCGAAGCGGCGAATCGGAAATCCCTTCCATGCCCGACCCGCATGCCGAGGAGGTTGTCGTCGCCGAGCCCGCCGCCCCGATCGCCGCCGACGGTCTGCACCCGCCCGCGCCATGAACAAGCCGACCGACGACGACGAAGCGGCCATCGAGGCGACCAAGGCGCCGTTGATGGATCATTTGGTCGAGCTGCGGCGGCGGCTGATCTATTCGATCCTCGCCTTCTTCGTCTGCTTCTGCCTCTGCTTCTTCCTCGCCAAGCCGATCTACGGTTTCCTGACCCAGCCGCTGTCGGCGGCGCTGCCCCTGGGGCAAGGCCACCATCTGATCGCCACCGGCCTCGCCGAGACCTTCTTCACCTATGCCAAGCTCGGCGCCTTCGGCGGGCTCTGCCTCGCCTTTCCGATCATCGCGGCGCAGCTCTGGCTGTTCGTCGCCCCCGGCCTCTACAAGCACGAGCGCAACGCCTTCCTGCCGTTCCTGCTGGCGACGCCGTTCATGTTCGCGCTGGGCTTTTGCTTCGTTTTCTACATCATGCTGCCGAATGCCATCCGCTTCTTCGTCAGCTTCGACACCCAGGGCTCGGCGCAGACGCTGGGCATCCAGCTCCAGGCGCGGGTGAGCGAATATCTCGATTTCGTGATGACGCTGATCATCGCCTTCGGCCTGTGCTTCCAGCTTCCGGTGCTGCTGGCGCTGCTCGGCCGCGTCGGGATGATCACATCGAAGCAGCTCCGCGCGATGCGCCGCTACGCCATCGTCGGCATGACGGCGGTGGCCGCGATCCTCACGCCGCCCGACGTGTTCTCGATGGTGAGCCTGTTGGTGCCGCTGGTGGCGCTGTACGAGGTTTCGGTGCTGATCGTCTGGCTGATCGAGCGCGACCGGAACAAGAAAGACGCGGCGGCGGCCGCCGGCACCTAGGGTCCAAATCGCCGCGGCGTTCGTTATAGTACGGTAGCCACCGGTGACCCGCGCCATGCGCTTGCCGATCCTTGTCTTTGCCGCCTTGCTGGCGTTCGCGCCCATGGCCCGGGCGGCGCCGACCTGCCAGGACCGGATCGGCGACACGATCCGCTGCGGCACGCCCGGCGCGATGCCGGTCGGCTGGACGCCTTCGCCGCAGGTGCTTCTGGCGAAACGCAATTCCCGGCCCGACGGCACCGGGGAAGCGCTGAAGGCGGCGGTGGTGATTGCGTTATTCCTTGCCCTGATCGCGCTCCTCCCCGAATTCGACGGCACCAAAGCCACCGACTGGGACCGCCAGGAAGGCGACGAGGAGGGGTAGGGCGTGCCGCTTTGACCCTCTCGCCGCCCCATGCCATTACGCGCTCCCCAGGAGCGGTCCATGCACGACATCAAATTCATCCGGGACAATACCGACGCCTTCGTCTCAGGCCTGGCGCGGCGGCCGGCTTATGCCGAGAGCGCGGTCTCCGAAACGCGGAAGATCCTCGCCGCCGACGAGGATCTGCGCACGCTCCTGACCGACCTGCAGCAGAAACAGGCCCGCCGCAACGAGGCGTCGAAGCTGATCGGCCAGGCCAAGTCCAAAAAGGACGAGGCGGGCGCTGCCGCGCTGATGGCCGAGGTCGCCGCCATCAAGGACGCGATCCAGGCCGGCGAGGCGAAACAGCGCGAGCTTGAAGAGAACCTCAAGAATCTCCTCGCCGTCATCCCGAACCTCCCCGCCGCGGACGTGCCGGACGGCGAGGACGAGCACGCCAACGTCCCGGTCCCGGAGCGCGACTTCAAGGCGGCGCGCATCCCGGCCTCCGGCATCAACCAGCCTAAGGAGCATTTCGAGATCGGCGAGACGCTCGGCCTGATGGATTTCGAGCGCGCCGCGAAGGTCTCCGGCGCCCGGTTCGTCTATCTGAAGGGCGCGCTGGCCCGCCTCAACCGCGCCCTGGCGAGCTTCATGCTCGACAGCCACACGACGAAGTTCGGCTACGAAGAAATCGTACCGCCAATGTTGGTGCGAGACGAAGCAGCGTTTGGTACGGGCCAGCTTCCAAAATTTGAGGAAGAGCTCTTTTCGACTACCAAGTCGATGAGCCAGATTGCGAAAATTTTCGAGGCAAACAAAAGAGCGTTGGCGAGACCCGAAGTTCGAAATCTTCTTCTGTTACGCAATGACGAAGTTGCATTCGACGAAGCTTTTCGAAGTGCTTCAATGGAAGAGCTCCAAAAAAACTTTGAACGCCTCTGGCTCATCCCCACCGCCGAAGTCCCGCTGACCAACTACGTCAACGGCGAAATCCTCGCCGAGGCCGAGCTGCCGATCCGTTTCACGGCCTATACGCCCTGCTTCCGCTCCGAGGCCGGCGCCGCCGGCAAGGACACGCGCGGGATGATCCGCATGCACCAGTTCGACAAGGTCGAGCTCGTCTCCATCACCGCGCCGGAACAGTCCAACGCCGAACACGAGCGCATGACCGATGCGGCGCAGGCGATCCTGAAAAGCCTCGATCTGCGCCATCGCGTCGTGACGCTGTGCGCCGGCGACATGGGCTTCGGGGCGCGCAAGACCTACGACATCGAGGTCTGGCTGCCGGGGCAGAACCGCTATCGCGAGATTTCCTCCTGCTCGAACTGCGGCGACTTCCAGGCGCGGCGGATGAACACCCGCTATCGCGGCGCCGACGGCAAGGGCAAAGGCCCGGTGCACACGCTGAACGGTTCAGGGTTGGCCATCGGAAGAACGCTGATCGCGATCCTGGAGAACTACCAGGACGCCGACGGCGCCATCGCCATCCCCGACGCGCTGAAGCCCTATATGGGCGGCCTCGAAAAGATCGAGAAGCGATGAGCGCGGTGGAGAAGCTGTTTTCCTACGGCACGCTGCGCGAGGAGACCGTGCAGCGCGCCGTCTTCGGCCGCCCCGTGCCGGGCACGCCGGACGCGATCCTCGGCTACCGGCTGGCGCCGTTCACGATCCGCGACGCGGGCGCCATCGCGATCAGCGGCCATTCCGACCACACCATCCTGGATGCGACCGGCGATCCGGCCGACCGGATCGAGGGCCTCGTCCTGGCGCTGACGCCGGAAGATCTCGCCCGCGCCGACGCCTATGAGGATGCCGGCTACAAGCGTGTCAAAGCCGAGCTGCGCTCGGGCGCCGACAGCGCCTGGGTGTATGTCCGGGCCTAAGGAAAGTTGTCATCCATGCGTATCCTGGTCACCAATGACGACGGCATCCATGCGCCGGGCCTCGTCGCGGCCGAGAACATCGCCCGCGCCCTTTCCGAAGACGTCTGGGTGGTCGCGCCCGAGACCGAGCAGTCCGGCGCCTCGCATTCGCTGACGCTCACCATGCCGCTGCGCCTGCGCGAGATCGAGAAGCGGCGCTTCGCCGTCACCGGCACGCCGACCGATTGCGTCCTGATGGCCTGTGCCCATGTGATGAAGGACAAGGCGCCCGACCTCATCCTTTCCGGCGTCAATCGCGGCTCCAACATGGCCGACGACGTCACCTATTCGGGCACCATCGCGGGGGCGATGGAGGGCTGCGCGCTCGGCATTCCCTCGATCGCGATGAGCCAGTCCTACGGCCTGGTCGAAGGCACCGAGGTGCGCTGGGATTGCGGCGAGGTCCAGGGCCCGCCCCTCATCCGCAAGCTGGTCGAGCTCGGCTGGCCGGACGATGTGCTGATGAATATCAACTTCCCCGACACGGCGCCCGCCGACGTGCAGGGCATCGACATCTGCGCCCAGGGCAAGCGCGATTTGCAGACCGCGGCGCTGGACCGGCGCATCGACGCGCGGGGCAATCCCTATTTCTGGATCGGCTTCAAGCGGGTGCGCTCCAACCCGCCGGAGGGCACCGATCTGCACGCGATCTACAACCGGCGCATCGCGGTGACGCCGCTGCATCTGAACCTCACCGAGTTCGCGGTGCTGGAGAAAATGAAACAGAAGCTGGGCAAGCTCCCGCTGGCATAGCAGCCGAGGCGATGCCATGACCGATCCGCGCCAGATCCAGCTCATCATGGAGCTTCGCCGCCAGGGCATCTCGGACCTGCGTGTGCTCGACGCGATCGAGCGCACGCCGCGCGATCTGTTCGTCGACAAGCCGCTCGAATACGCGGCCTACAACAACACCGCGCTGCCCATCGCCTGCGGCCAGACGATCAGCCAGCCCTATGTCGTCGCCTATATGACCCAGCAGCTCGACGTGAAGCCCGACATGCGCGTGCTGGAGATCGGCACCGGCTCCGGCTACCAGGCCGCGGTGCTCAGCCCGCTGTGCCGCCGCGTCTACACGGTCGAGCGGCACAAGCTTCTGCTCGAACAGGCGCAGGCGCGGTTCAAGGCGCTGAAGCTGCACAACATCGCCACCAGGCTGGGCGACGGCTACCAGGGCTGGGCCCAGCAGGCGCCGTTCGACCGTATCTTGTTGTCCTGCGCGGTCCAGGCCGTGCCGCCAATCCTTATCGAACAGTTAAAAATCGGCGGCATCCTCGTGGCGCCCGTAGGTAATGCCCCGCAATCGGAAAACCCGGATTGCTTGGAAAGCTTTTCTCAACGATTAACGAAGATGATCCGAAACGAGACAGGTGTGACGGAAGAAGTCCTGATCCCCGTTGTCTTCGTCCCGATGCTCTCGGGACTGCCCTAAGAAGCGAGACGTGAGATGAATCGGAAATCTTCGTTGCAGCGCCTGGCCGCGGCCGCCGCTTTCGCCCTGCTGTCCTCCATCGCGCTGTCCGGCTGCGTCGCCGACACGCCGAAAACGGCGCTCGACTGGTATCCGCAGGGCGAACACGTGCCGCATCCGACGCCGCGTCCGAACATCGCCGAGAATGCGCCGCGCGCGCCGCATCGCGCGCCGCGCCCGCGCCCGGTCCAGACCGCCTCGCTCGATTGCCCGGTGCCGCGCGCCAAGCCGACGACGACGCCGGCCTGGTACGCCAGCACGACGCCGCCGGCGCCGATCCAACCGGCGAACTACACGCCCATACAGGGCGGGCTCGCCTTCTCCTGGCCGCTCAGCGGCCCGGTCGTCGCCGAATACGGCACGACGGTCAGCGGCGAGCGCAATGACGGGATCAATATCGCGGTGCCGTCCGGCACGCCGATCCATGCCGCCGCCGCCGGCCAGATCAGCTATGCCGGCAACGAATTGCGCGGCTATGGCAACCTGGTTCTCATCAAGCACGACGACGGCTATGTCACGGCCTACGCCCATGCCGACCGCATCGTGGTCAATCGCGGCGACTATGTGCAGAAGGGCCAGATCATCGGCTATGCCGGCCAGACCGGCGACGTGACGAGCCCGCAGCTCCACTTCGAGATCCGCAAGGGCGTCGCGCCGGTGAACCCGCACACGCTGCTGGCGAGCGCGCGGACGGCGAGCTAAAGCGTCTTCCCGAGCGCGCCGCTCAGGTCCTGGATGAACTGCCAGGCGACGCGGCCCGAGCGGCCGCCGCGCCCCGCCGCCCAGGCGAGCGCCTTGGCGTAAAGCTCGTTCTTCTCCACGCTCAGCCCGAAATGCGCGGTGTAGGCGTCGATCATCGCGAGATATTCGTCCTGGCCGCAATTGTGGAAGCCGAGCCACAGGCCGAAGCGGTCCGACAGCGAGACCTTCTCCTCGACCGCCTCGGACGGATTGATCGCGGTGGAGCGCTCGTTGTCCATCATCTCGCGCGGCATCAGATGGCGCCGGTTCGACGTCGCGTAGAACAGCACGTTCTCCGGCCGGCCCTCGAGGCCGCCTTCCAGCGCCGCCTTCAGCGATTTGTAGCTGGTGTCGTCGTGATCGAACGATAGGTCGTCGCAATAGAGCAGGAAGCGCCGCGCGTCGCCGCGCAGGATGCGCAGCAATTGCGGCAGGCTGGCGATCTCCTCGCGATGGATCTCGACCAGCACCAGGCGCGCCTTGCCCTTGACGCCGCGATTGACCTCGGCATGCGCGGCCTTCACCAGCGAGCTCTTGCCCATGCCGCGCGCGCCCCAGAGCAGCGCGTTGTTCGCCGGCAGGCCGCGGGCGAAGCGGCGCGTGTTCTCCAAGAGCGTGTCGCGCGACGCCTCGATGCCCTTGAGCAGCGACAGCGGCACGGCCGATATCTTCGGCACCGCGATCAGCCCGCCATGCGCCGGCTCCCACACGAAGGCGTCGCCGTCGGCCGGCGCCCTGGCGGGAAGCGCCGCCGGAGACAGGCGCTCGAGCGCCCCGGCGATCCGCTTCAGGAGCGCCGTTTCGGCCTTGTCGGCGCCGGTTTTCGGAGGCTTCGCCATCGGCTAAATCCTTGTTTTCCCATGGTTGCAAAGGAGGGAAGCGTAGCTATATTCCCGCCCGATAAGCCGCGCCTTCGCGTCGCATTAGCCATCCGGACACAAGATGCAAGACCTTCTGGCCAATCCGCTCGTCATGCTCATCCCGATGGGGCTGATTTTCTATTTTCTGGTCATGCGTCCGCAACAGCAGCAGGCCAAGCAGCACCGCCAGGCGATCGACAATCTGCGCCGCGGCGACACGGTGGTGACGGCGGCCGGCATCGTCGGGCGCGTCGCCAAGGCGCCGGTGAAGGAAGACCCCGAGATCACCGTCGAGATCGCGGACAACGTGCAGGTCAAGGTGGTCAAGACGACCCTGTCCGAGGTGCGGGCCAAGACCCAGCCGGTCGACACCAAGTCGGACAAGAGTTGAGCGGCCATGCTGCAGGTCTCCAACTGGGTCCGCATCGTCGTCCTGGCGATCCTTCTGGGCGGCGCGCTGATCGCGCTGCCCAATGCGCTGCCGGCGTCGGTGCTCGCGAAATTTCCCGCCTGGCTTCCGACGCGGACGGTATCGCTCGGCCTCGACCTGCAGGGCGGATCGCATCTGCTCCTGGAGGTGGAATTCGACCAGGTCAGCAAGGACAAGCTGGAGTCGCTGACGAGCGATATCCGCCGCGCTTTGCGCAAGGCGCATCCGGCGATCGGCTATAAATTCCTGGAGCCGGGCGCCGATTCGATCGCGGTGCAGATCACCGATCCGGCGCGGCGCGACGAAGCGCGCACGCTGGTCCAGGCGCTCAACCCCGCGGTCGGCGGCGGCGTGCTGGCGGTCGGCGCCAAGGCCTATGACTTCAACGACAACGGTCAGGGGCTGTTCCGGCTCAAGATGACCGACGCCTACAAGGAGCAGACGCGGCAGGACATTCTCGGCCAGTCGATCGAGGTCGTGCGCAAACGCATCGACCAGATGGGCACGCGCGAGCCCACCATCGAGCGGCAGGGCGACGACCGCATCGTCGTCGAGGTGCCGGGCCTCAGCGATCCGCAGCGGCTGATCGACATGCTGGGCACGACCGCGAAGATGAGCTTCCAGCTCGTCGACGAGGCGGCGGAAGGCAGCGGCGCCGCCCAGCGCGGCGTGGCGCCGATCGGCGACGACATCCTGCCGATGGCCAAGGGCAAGAACGGCCTGCCGCTGGGCCCGCCCATCGTGGTCGAGAAGCGCATCGTGGTCGCCGGCGACCGCCTGGTCGATGCACGGCAGGGCTTCGATCCGCGCGGCGGCGAGCCGGTGGTCGAATTCCGCTTCGACAGCGTCGGCGCCAAGCAGTTCGGCGACGTGACCAAGGCCTATCCGGGCGGCACGCAGCGCTTCGCCGTGGTGCTCGACAAGCAGATCATCACCGCGCCGTCGATCAACGAACCGATCCTGACCGGTTCGGGCCAGATCTCGGGCTCGTTCACGGTGGAGAGCGCCAACGATCTCGCCACCCTGCTGCGGGCCGGCGCGCTGCCGGCGCCCCTGAAGGTGATCGAGCGGCGCACCGTGGGTCCGGGCCTCGGCGCCGACCAGATCAAGGCGGGCCGCTATTCGGCGCTCGCCGGGCTCGCTTTGGTGGCCCTGTTCATGATCGCGCGCTACGGCCTGTTCGGCCTGTTCGCCGACATCGCCCTGACGCTGAACATCGTCCTGCTCCTGGCGGCGCTGACGCTGTTCGGCGCCACGCTGACGCTGCCCGGCATCGCCGGCATCGTGCTGACCATGGGCATGGCGGTCGATGCCAATGTGCTGATCTTCGAGCGCATAAAGGAAGAACAGCGCAACGGGCGCAGCATGCTGGCCTCGATCGACCAGGGCTTCCGCCGCGCCATGGCGACCATCATCGACGCCAATTCGACCCATCTGATCGCCGCCCTGATCCTGTTCCAGCTCGGTTCGGGACCGGTCCGCGGCTTCGCCGTGACGCTCGGCGTCGGCATTCTCACCTCGTTCTTCACCGCGGTGATGGTGACGCGGCTGGTTGTGGTGATGTGGCTCAACATCCGCCGCCCCAAGCGATTGGCCATATAGAGAAAAGGGCTGAAAAGCCCGAGAATTGGGGTAAAGTTCCGGCGGACTCATACGGGAGGGTGGCCATGGCGGCTTTTTTGGGGAATCTGCGCAATGTGGTGATCGCGGGCTTCGTGCTGGCGCTCATCGTGCTTCTCATACACTTGCAGCGGGACGGCTGGCATATAGACGCCGAGACCTTCGCGACATTTCTGCTGCGCTGGGCGCACATCATCTGTGGCGTGATGTGGATCGGCCTTTTGTGGTACTTCAACTTCGTCGCCACGCCGACCACGCCGTCCATTCCCGCCGAATTGCGGCCGGCGCTCGGCAAGTACATCACGCCGGCGGCGCTGTTCTGGTTCCGCTGGGGCGCCATGGGCACGATTGTGTTCGGCATCCTGCTGGCAGGCATCAACCGCTATATCGTCCAGGCATACACGCTGGATATCGTGGACGCGGGCGGCGCCTTCGCAACCACCAGCTACCTCATGATCGGCATCGGCATGTGGCTGGGCACGATCATGTGGTTCAACGTCTGGTTCGTGATCTGGCCGAACCAGCAAAAGGCGCTGAATATTGCCAACAAATATCCCGACCTGTCGGCGGATGCGAAGGCGGCATCGGCAAAGACCGCCGGCCAGTTCAGCCGCATCAACACGCTGCTCTCCATCCCGATGCTGTTCTGCATGGCGGCAGCGACGCACTGGCCCTAGGCGAAAGCTGGAAGGGGCCAACGAAACGGGCCGTCGGAGCGATCCGGCGGTTCTTTCGTTGGAGAGAGGATGAGCGGCGAAACGATAGCGGAGCTGGTGCGGCGCGCCGATCCGGACCGTTACCTCTCGGCCCTGTTCGCGCCGGCGCAAAAGCGGCCGCTGCTGCTCGCGCTCTATGCCTTCAACGTCGAGACCGCCCGTGTCGCCGACACGGTGCGCGAGCCGATGATGGGCGAGATCCGCCTGGAATGGTGGCGCGAGGCGCTCGAAGGCGCGCGGGCGGGCATGCCGCGCAACCACGAGGTGGCGCGGGCGCTGGCCGGATTGTTCGCCGCGGCCGAGCTGCCGGCGGAATGGTTCGAGGCGATGGTCGCGGCGCGGGCGTTCGATTCGTCATCCGACGTCTTCGCCGACCGCGCGGCCGTGGAGGCCTATTGCGATGCGACGAGCGGCAATCTGATGCGGCTGGCGGCGCGCATCCTCGGCCGGGAGAACGACGCGCTGGCGCGCGAGGCCGGTGTCGCCTATGCGCTGGCGGGCATCCTGCGCTCCATCCCGCACCACACGGCGCGGCACAAGACCTTCCTGCCGCAAAGCCTGATGCAGGCGGTGGGTCTCACCAGGGACGCGCTGTTCGTCAGCCACGAGCGCGACAAGGTGAAGGCCATCGTGGCGCAGATGGCGATCTGGGCGCGGGAGCATCTCGCCAAGGCGCGCGCGCTGCGCGCCGGGCGCGAGGAATTGCCGGCCTATCTTCCCGCCTCGCTGACGCCGCTGTTTCTCCGGCGCGTCGCCGGGCGCGGCTTCGATCCCCTGCACCACGCGCCGCAGGTGCCGATCCATCGCCGCCAGATCCGCCTGCTCGCGGCGGCGATGCGCGGGCGGATCTGACTATTCCGCCGCTGCCTTCGACGGATTCAGCCAAGCCTCGAGATCGGCCAGCGCGCGATGCGACTGTGCCCGCTTGCGGTCCTTGCCCTTGGTCTTGGGCGGCGGTTCGGGGAACAGGCCGAAATTCACGTTCATCGGCTGGAAGGTCTTGGCGTCCGCGCCGCCGGTGATGTGGCCGAGCAGGGCACCGAGCGCGGTGGTCGGCGGCGGCGCGATGGCCTCGCCGCCGACGAGTTCGGTGGCGGCAAAGCGGCCGGCCAGCAGGCCGATGGCGGCGCTCTCGACATAGCCTTCGACGCCGGTCACTTGTCCCGCGAAGCGCAGTGACGGCCGCGGCTTCAGCCGCAATTGGCGGTCGAGCAGGCGCGGCGAGTTGATAAAGGTGTTGCGGTGCAGGCCGCCGAGCCGCGCAAAGGTCGCGTTCTGCAGGCCCGGGATCATGCGGAAGATGCGCGCCTGCTCGCCATGCTTCAGCTTGGTCTGGAAGCCCACCATGTTCCACAGCGTGCCGAGCGCGTTGTCCTGGCGAAGCTGCACGACGGCATAGGGCCGCTCGGTCCTGCGCGGATCGCTGAGGCCAACCGGCTTCATCGGCCCGAAGCGCAGCGTCTCGGGCCCGCGCGACGCCATGACCTCGATCGGCAGACAGCCCTCGAAATAGGGCGTCGAGGTCTCCCATTCCTTGAAGTCGGTCTTGTCGCCGGCGAGCAGCGCGGCGATGAAGGCTTCGTATTGCGCGCGGTCCATCGGGCAATTGACGTAGTCGGCGCCGTCGCCCTTGTCGTAGCGCGACTGCATCCAGCAGACGTCGAAATCGATGGAGTCGCGGTTCACGATCGGCGCGATGGCGTCGAAGAACGACAGCGACTCCTCGCCGGTCAGCGCGCGCACCGCTTCCGCCAGCGGCGGCGAGGTGAGGGGGCCGGTCGCGAGGATGGTCGAGCGCCAGCTTTCCGGCGGCAGGCCGGCGACTTCCTCGCGGACGATTTCGATATCGGGATGGCGCGAGAGTTCGCGCGTGATCGTTTCGGAGAACGGCACGCGGTCGACCGCCAGCGCGCCGCCGGCCGGCAGCCGGTGCGCATCGGCGGTCCGCATGATCAGCGATCCGGCGCGCCGCATCTCCTCGTGCAGGAGACCGACGGCATTGTTCTCCCAATCGTCGGAGCGGAAGGAGTTGGAGCAGACCAGCTCCGCCAGCCCGTCGCCGACATGCGCCTCGGTGCCGCGCACCGGGCGCATTTCGTGGAGGACAACCTTCACGCCGGCCTGCGCCGCCTGCCAGGCGGCTTCGCTTCCGGCCAATCCGCCGCCGACAATGTGCAGTTTTTCGCTCATGGCGCTGTCGTTAGCACCTCGCTAAGCCCCTGAAAATCCTGGATCGCCGCGTGCTCTCGATCGGGCCTCTTGACATCAAGGCATCAAATATTTGATGCTTTGATGCCATGCGGAAGAAAACCGGCCCCAAGCGTCGAAATACGCTGACCATCGACGACGACAACGCCGTGCGGCTCGAGCGTCTGCGCAAGGAGCGCGACCTCAGCTTCAAGCAGATCGTCAACGACGTGCTCCGCCGCGGCCTGAACGAAGCGGAGAAGCCGTTCCGGCCGAAAGAGCGGTTCGAGACGCAGGTCTTTCGCAATACGCAGCCGGCGTTCAAGACCGAAGCCGAATTCAAGGAGTTGGTCGACCAGCTAGACGTCGAGGATGCCCTGCGAAAGCTCGGTCGCTTGTGATTCTGATCGACACCAACCTTCTGCTCTACGCGATCATCGAGGACTATCCTCAGCATAAACGCACGCGGCATTGGCTCGACGAGCAATTCGCCGGAAGCGGGCGGGTCGGACTTCCTTGGCACAGCCTGCTCGGATGCATTCGACTAGCGTCCAATCGGAAGATCTACGCGCGGGGCCCGTCTGCCGACGAAGTGTGGCAGGTCGTGCGGAAATGGCTCGCGCTCGACAATGTCTGGGTCCCGCTTCCGACCGAGCGGCATGCCGAACTGATCGACGGATTCTTCTCCACGTCGAATGTGAGAAGCGACGACGTCATGGACATCCATCTCGCCGCGCTCGCCATCGAGCATGGCTTGACGCTATGCAGCGCGGACAATGGCTTCGCGCGCTATCGCAACCTGCGCTGGCTCAATCCCCTCGAATCTTAGTTCCAGATCGGCGGCTTGCGGTCGATCCAGGGGTGCGCCTGTTCGATCTGGGCGGCGAGGCGGAACAGCGTCGCCTCGTCGCCATGGCGGCCCGAGAACATCATCGCCAGGGGCAGTCCATCGCCCGACAGGCCCATCGGGACCGACATCGCCGGCTGGCCGGTCAGATTGGCGATCGGCGTCAGGCCGAAGGTCTGGCCCTGGCGGCGGTTGAACTCGCGGGCGCGCACATTCATCGGATCGAGGAAGCCGAGCGGCGGCGGCGGGGTGATCTGGATCGGCTGCAGCAGCACGTCGAATTCGCGATAGAGCGCCAGGATCTGGCGGCCGATCACGCGGATGGTCTGAAGCCCCCAGGCGACATCGCGCGGCGTCATCTCCTTGGCGGCGCGATAGCCGACCAGCGCCAGCCATTCGAGCGTCGAAATATCGATCGGGCGCTGCATCTTCTCCGCCCATTCCTCATAGCCGACCACGGCCACCGCGCCGGAGACGAAGCCCTGCGCCTTGTAGAGCTTGCGCAGATTGGCATCGAGCGCCGTCTTCTCGATCATGGTGTGGCCGAGCTCGCCGCACAGCTTCACGGTCTTCTCGAAGGTCGCCTGCACGTCGGGATGCAGCGGCGTGTCCTGGATCGTCTGGGCGCAATAGGCGATGCGCAGGCGGCCCGGCGCGGTCTGAATCTCGTCCGTATAGGGCCGCGCCTTCGGCACCGGTGCATAGGGCGCGTCGTCCTCGGGATAGCCGGTCCAGTCCAGCATCGCGGCGCTGTCGCGCACGGTGCGGGTCACGACGTGATCGACGATCAGGCCGTGGGCGCGGCCGCGATCGTCGGGACCGCCCGGATTGCGCGACTGCGTCGGCTTCAGGCCGAACAATCCGCATTGCGCCGCCGGGATGCGGATCGAGCCGAGCCCGTCCGAGGCATGCGCCATCGGCACGATGCCGGCAGCGACCGCCGCCGCCGCGCCGCCGGACGAACCGCCGGTGCTGTGCTCCGGATTCCACGGATTGTGGCAATTGCCGAGGAAGCGTCCCTCGGTCGTGCCGGGAATGCCGAATTCCGGCGTGTTGGTCTTGCCGGCGAGCACCATGCCGGCGGCGCGGTAGCGCTTCGTCAGCTCGGAATCGTGCCGCGAGACATAGCCGGCGAGCAGCGCGCTGCCATTGGTCATCGGCCAGCCGGCGACTTCCATATTAATGTCCTTGATCAGGAACGGCACGCCCTTGAACGGCCCGTCGGGCAGTTTCGCCGCCGCCACCGCGCGCGCCTCGTCATAGGCCTTGTGGACCACGGCATTGAGAGCGGGATTGTGCTTCTCGATGCGCGCGACGGCTTCCTCGAGAAGCTCGGCCGGCGTGACCTCGCCCCGGCGCACGAGATGGGCCAGGCCCAGGCCGTCGAAATCGGCATATTCGGAAAACGCCATCGTCAGATCCCCAGTTTGGAATAGCGGCCGGCCCAGGGTGCCGCTTTCTCCAGTTCGGCGGCAAGCTTGAGCAGGGTCATCTCGCCGCCGGCCCGGGCGGTGAACTGCACGCCGAGCGGCAGGCCCGCCTTGCTCCAGTTGAACGGCAGGTTGATGCCCGGCGCGCCGGTCGCGTTCTGCATCGAGGTGAACGGCACATAGCCGAAATTCGGCGCGAAGCCCTTCTGCACGTCGGTCTCGTCGATATCGATCGTGCCGAGCGTCATCGGCGGACGGCCGAGCGTGGCGGTCAGCCAGACGTCGTAGGTCTCGTGCCATTTCGCGATCGTGCGTCCGGCGCGCATCATCGCCTGGCGGGCCTCGGTAAGCTGCACCGCGCTCACCTTCAGGCCCATCTCGTAGAGGCCGAGCGTCAGCCCTTCGACGACATCGAGCGACGGCGCGATGCCCGTCTGCCGTTCCAGCATCTTCAGGCCATAGGCCACGTTGGCGCACCAGATCGCGGAGAAGGCGCCGATCAGTTCGCCGGCGTTTAGCGGCGGGTCGGTCTCTTCGACGAAGTGGCCGAGGCTTTCGCACAGCTTGGCGGTCTTCTTCACCGCCGCCGTCACCTCCGGATCGTGCGGCGTGCCGTTCATCATCCTGGTGCTGACGGCGATCTTCAGACGCTTGGGCTTGCGCCGGATGCCTTCGAGATAGGACCCCTCCGGCGGCGGCGCGAAATAGGGATCGCCGTAGTCGATGCCGCAGATCGCATCGAGAGCGGCGGCGGTGTCGCGGACGCTCTTGGTGACGACGCCGTCGATGGAAAGGCCGCTGGTCGCGTCGCCGGCGTCCGGTCCCTGGCTGACGCGGCCGCGCGTCGCCTTGAGGCCGACCAGGCCGCAGGCGGACGCCGGAATGCGGATGGAGCCGCCGCCGTCGGTGGCGTGCGCGATCGGCACGATGCCCGCGGCGACCGCGGCTGCCGAGCCGCCCGACGAACCGCCGGTCGAATGCGCCAGGTTCCACGGATTGTGGGCCGGGCCGTAAAGCTTGGACTCGGTCGTCGGCAGGATGCCGAATTCGGGGACATTGGTCTTTCCCATCGGGATAAGGCCGGCCGCCTTGAAGCGCGTCACAATCGTGGATTCGACCGCAGCCGGCGCGGGCGGCACATAGCGCGAGCCGGACCGCGTCGGCCAGCCGACGACGGTGGCGCGCATGTCCTTGAGCAGCATCGGCACGCCGCTAAAGGCGCCCCTGGCGAGCTTGCCCCGGGCGGCCGCGCGGGCGCCGTCATAATCGGCGAAGACGATGGCGTTGAGCGCCGGGTTCAGGTGCTCGGCCCGCGCGATGGCGGCGTCCAGCACTTCGGACGGTTTGATCTTCTTCGCCTTGACGAGCGCGGCAAGACCCAGGGCGTCGTGGGACGCATACTCGGTGAAACGCATATTCGGTCCTTGCTGTCGCCGAGCGAACTTATCCGAGGCGTCTCGAATATGTCACGGCCTGCTTCGCGGCATTGCAACATGCCTTTACGTCAATTGCCGCGACGGGGGGCGGGCTTTAGTATGGCTGCGCAGCGGTGGGGCAAGCCATGAAGATTCCATTCGAGCGCACGATCGCCGGCGCCTATCGCTTCGCCTTCACCAATATCCTGTCCGTCATCGGCATCGGCTGGTTTCCCTATCTTCTCGTGGCCGCGCTCGGCGTCGGCTTGGCGATCCTTCTGTATCCGACCGCCCATGGGCTGTGGCTCGAGGACCGCAAGACCATCGACACGGCGAAGCTGGTGACCAACATCGTGCCGCTCGTGGGCGCCGTCGTGCTGGTCCTGCTGGCGCTTCTCGTCGCGCAGGCGATGGTGACCGTCGGATTGATGCGCAAGGCGCTCGGCCAGCATCCCGGCCCGGTGTTCGTTTTCTTCTCGCTCGGCCGTCAGGTCTGGCAGCTGATCGGGTCTTACGTCCTGATGGTGCTGCTCGTCTGGGGCGGCATCGTTCTGGTGACGCTGGGGATCGGCGCGGTCGGCGTGGTGCTGGGCCAGGTCGCCGCCAAGGCGATGCCCGTCGTGGTGGGCGTGCTGGCGTTCATCGCGGTCCTTGGATATTTCTACACGGTCCTGAGGCTGTCCTTCTTCATTCCGGCCGTCGTCGTCGCGGAGGACCACATCGGCTTGCGGCGATCCTGGCATCTGGGCCGCGGCAATTTCTGGCGTATCCTCGGCATCACGCTCATCGTGAGCCTGCCGGTCCAGTTGGCGGCATCGACGATCTCCTCGACCATGTTGCAGATCACGATGGGGCCGGGACTGGGCTTGCAACCTGGGCCGATGACGGACGCGCAGGGCCAGAAGTTCGTCGCCGACCTGTTCGACGTTGCGCGCCGCGTCGGACCCTATTACGCCATATTGCAGATTCTATATCTTGCCCTGCTGTCGGGACTTACGACCGGGGCGGTAGCGAACGCCTACAAGGCGGTGGCCGGCGAAGGCTCGGCGGACACGAAAGCGGTGGCATGAACAAGATTCCGGTCGGCGAGACCATCCGTTTTGCCTATGCGTTCACCTTCGGCGAAATCGGTACCGTGATCGGGCTGACCTGGATCCCCCTGGTGATCAACGCCGTCGGCGCGTTCCTGGTCGAGCGCGTGCTGGGCGACGCCGACCCGGCCGCCGGCGCGGCGCTGCCGCCCGGTTTCGGCTATTTCGCGCTCTACGGCATCGTCGCGGTGCTGCTCGTCGCCATGGTCGCGGTGGCGATCACGCGGCAGGCGCTGGGCCTGCGCCAGGGACCGGCCATCGCCCATGTCTCGCTCGGCACCGCGGAGCTGCACGTGTTCGGCGGGATCGCCGGGCTCTATCTGCTGTTCTTCATCTTCGCGATGGGATTGGCGCTGGCGATCGTCGTTGTCGGCGGCGCGGCGGCGTTGCTGGCGCCGTCCAAGGCGGCCGGCGAGATCATCGGCGCGGCCGGCGGGTCGCTCGCGGCGCTGGCCGGGCTGGGCGCGATCTTCTATGCCGTGGTGCGGCTCAGCTTCCTGTTCGTGCCGGCCTCGATCGGCGGCGGCGGATTCGGATTGTCGCGCAGCTGGGAACTGACGAAGGGAAATTTCTGGCGCATCGTGGCGGTCGGCGCGGCGACCGCGCTGCCGGCGATGCTCGTCGTCTTCGCGATCAATCTGGCGATACTGGGTCCGGACTACATCGCCAGCATCATCGCGATGTTCCGCGACCAGGCGCATCTGGCGAAATACGCCGCCGAGCAGTCGCGGATGACCTCGGCCAGGATGCCTTTGCTGCTGGGCGTGGGCCTGGTCCTGTCGCCGATCAGCTATGGGCTTCTGTTCGCGCCGGCCGCCTTCGCGTATCGCGCCTTGTCGGGCAAGCCGGTTTAGCCGCCGAGTCCCATCGTGGCGGAGACGATCCGGGTGCTCCGGGTAAGCATCGCCTATGGCGCGATGACGCAGGGCTGGATGATCTTCGCCGCCCACACGCCGGCAATCTCCGGCTGGGCTGCGGCCGAGCCCGGCATCCAGAGGTAGATATCCCGCGCCGTGCCTGCAAACGCGCGGCGCCTGCCCTGGGGCGCCATGGCGAGCGCCGCCGGCCCCGCCAGACCGCCGATTTGGATGGATTTGTATGGTTACTGTGTTGGCGCGCCCGGCGTTGCTCCCGAATGGATATTCTACGTCTCGCCGGCGTTGTTCGCGCTAGCGCTGCCGATGTCGCGAAGCGGACCCACAACCGGCTGTTGCATGATCTTCGTCTCGACGTTTGCGGCTGTCGTATCGACTTCACGGAGCCAATATAGGATGAATCAAACCGGCCTCAGGGCCCGGGTGTGGGGGTTTGGATGAGCAAGGTTCCGGTTGGCGCCAGCATCGCGCACGCTTACGCGTTTCTGTTTGGCCGCTTCTTCCAGATCATCGGCACGGCATGGGTGCCGGCGCTGCTGTATGGGCTGGGCTATTTCGTCTTCCTGAGCGCGGTTCCCGGGCCGGCGTCCGCCTCCGGTCCCGCGGCCCTGGCGGCCATCGCGATCTCGATGGTTGTCAGTCTCGTGTTCTTTCTCGCCATCCGCTCGGTGCTCGGCATTTCGCTGACGCAGGAGGCCCTGGGCGTGCGCAAGGATCTGACGCTGGCGCATTTCGTGATCGGCCCGCGCGAGCTTCGGCTGTTCTTCGGTTATCTGCGCTACTACATCGTCTTCATCGTCCTCTACGCCGTCGTGCTGGCCGTCAGCTTCGGCGCCATGTTCCTGGCAAGGAAATACGGCGCGGGGCTTCTGCCGGCGACGGTAGTGGGCGGCAAGCCGGTTGCCGAGATCGCCGCCTTGGTGTTCGTCGTCATCGTCGCGATCTGGTTCGCGCTGTCGATGATCCGGCTGGTGTTCCTGCTGCCGCCGATCGCCTCGACCGAGCACCGCACGCGGCTGTCGCGCGCCTGGACGCTGACGCGTGGCAGCACGTTGCGCATTCTCTTCGTCCTCATCGGCACCTTCCTGCCGGCGGCGATCGCGTTCGGCGCGGTGTTCTATTTCGTGATCGGCCCGGCGGATTTGTCGGCGCTGGTCCAGGCCTTCCACAATGCTCACCCCGGCAACCCGCCGCTGCACGGCTTCCTGGCGGCGCACGCGCCCAAGCTGGCGCTGCTGGCAGGGGTGTTCGCGGCGATCAACGCGGCGCTGCTGGCCGGCGCGTCCGCGACCGCCTATCGCGCCGTCACCGGCCATGAGGATCCCGAGCTGGAAGACGACGCGGCTCTGGTCGCGCCGCTCCTGGCACCTGTGGAGGACCACCACGAAGAGCCGGCCGAGCATGGCGATCACGGCCATGGCGGCCAGGAAGACCACGGTCACGGCGGTCACGAGAACCATGGCCATGGCGATCACGACGACCACGGGCATGGGGGGCACGAAGACCACGGACATGGCGGCCATGAAGACCATGGTCACGGCGGCCATGAGGAGACGGCCGCCGCCGACGACGACGACAACCAGGGCCATGGCGAGCACGAAGAACACGGCCATGGCGGACATGACGACCACGGCCATGGCGGTCACGAAGACCATGGGCATGGCGCTCACGACGATCACGGACACGGCCATGGCGACGCTCATGCCGGCGGCCATGACGATCCCGGCCATGGCGGCGGCCACGACACCCATGGCGACGACGGACACGGCCATGACGACCACGGCCATGGTCACGGCGATCACGGGCACGGCCATCATGCGCAGAGCGGGCACGACCGCGCCGCGTAGACCGTCGATTACAAGCCGGACATCCGCTCAGGCAAGTTGTCTTCGGCGCGGCCGCCGGGACAGTCCGCGACAGATTGCGCGCGCGTAACTGGCGCCGGCACGGCGTCCGCGCCGATACCGGTTGGCGTGGGATTCGCGGACGCGCCGCATGTCGTTCGAGCTCGATGCCGATGCGATGTCGGCGCTGTTCACGCTGCCGGCCAGCGACGGCGCCTTCGACCCCGATCACACCGCCTATCTGCGCGCGCTGGGCCGCCGCCGCCCGTCCATCCTGCTCGCCTTTCCGCCCAAATGCGGCGGCACCTTCCTGCGCACCGCGGCGATCCACGCGGTGAACGGACAGTTGACGCGCGTGGTGCACGCCCAAGGCGGGCGCGACGCCACGCCCTATCTGCCGGTGTTCATCCGCTATCTCGCCGGCGGGTTTCCGCCCGACCCGCTCGTGACGCATGTGCATATGCAGGCGCTGCAGGCCAACCGCCATTTCATCGAGGCGCTCGACCTCAAGCCCGCGATCATGCTGCGCAGCGTGCCCGACATGCTGGTGTCCTATCTCGACATGCTCGACGCCGAGCCGGCGAGCTCGAATCTTTGGCTCAACATCGCCATCCCGCCGGGCTTCGCCGCGATGGACGAAGGGGCGAAGGCCGATTTCCTCATCGACACCGTCATGCCCTGGTATGCGAGCTATTACGCGACCTGGCTGGCCTATGCCGCCGAGGCGCCGGAGCGGGTGCTGGTCCTGCGCTATGGCGATCTGCGCCGCGATCCGGTCGGCGTGCTCCAGGCCCTGCTGGACCATTCCGGCCTCTCGCGCGGCGAGGAGATGTGCGAACTGGCGGTCGCCGCCACTTGGCACACCCGCTTCGAGAACCGGTTCAACAAGGGCGAGGAGGGCCGCGGCGCCGCGCGATTTTCGGCCGGCCAGTTGGACCGCATCGCGCGCCTGCTCGACTACTATCCCGAGACGCGGCGCTGGCGCCACGAGTTTTCGCCGGTGTAGCGGCGCTTAGACAGGCATCAATTCGAAGACGCGGCCGTATTTTTTTGCCGTCGCAATGTCGCCGGCTTGAAGCGCGGCTCGGACGGCTTCCAGCTTGTGTACGTCTTCCACCGAAAGGTATGGCGACCAGCCGCCTTCTTCTTCGACCAGTTCGATCGGTACTTGTGCCGCATATTTGCCAACGTGAACCAATTCGGTCGTGCTTCGCGTCATGGCTTTTTGCGCCTCATAAAATCCGCCGACCAACGCTCAGTTTCCGGGCGATAAGCCGTTACAAGCACGGCAGGCCGGGATGTCCCTTTGGCGATACCCCACAGGACGTGTACGGCGTCGCCATTGAGATCTGTTTGCAGCACCAAGACACAGGGTCCCTTTCCATAGTCGGGATAGGCCTCAATCTCGATCGCGAGGCGAACACTCGCGACGATTTCATCGAATTTAATACCATCCGCCGCCAGTTCGCGAAAGCCGTGCAGAGAAACGACTACATCGCCTCGCGCCACAAGCGCTTTGATGTCGTTCAGCACTTCGCTCAAAACAAGCTGCTCCGAAATCCAGCTATTCCGCCGCCTTCAACTTTTTCGCCGTCGCCTTTTCCGGCGCGCGGCTCTTCAGCAGCGGCTTCAGGTATTGGCCGGTGTAGCTCCGCGCGACCTTCACGACGTCCTCCGGCGTGCCGGACGCGACCAGCTCGCCGCCGCCGTCGCCGCCCTCGGGGCCGAGGTCGATGATCCAGTCGGCGGTCTTGATGACCTCCAGATTGTGCTCGATCACCACCACCGTGTTGCCGTTGTCGACCAGCTCGTGCAGCACTTCGAGCAGCTTCTTCACGTCGTGGAAGTGCAGGCCGGTGGTCGGCTCGTCGAGGATGTAGAGCGTGCGCCCCGTCGCGCGGCGCGACAATTCCTTCGACAGCTTGACGCGCTGCGCCTCGCCGCCCGACAGCGTCGTCGCCTGCTGGCCGACGGAGATGTAGCCCAGGCCGACGCGGGTCAGCGTGTCCATCTTCTCGCGGATCGACGGCACCGCCTTGAACAGGTCGGCCGCCGCCTCCACCGTCATGTCGAGCACGTCGGCGATCGACTTGTCGCGAAATTTCACTTCCAGGGTCTCGCGATTGTAGCGCTTGCCCTTGCAGACGTCGCACTGCACGTAGACGTCGGGCAGGAAGTGCATCTCGATCTTGATGACGCCGTCGCCCTGGCACGCTTCGCAGCGTCCGCCCTTGACGTTGAAGGAGAACCGCCCCGGCTGATAGCCGCGCGCCTTGGCTTCCGGCAGTTCGGTGAACCAGTCGCGGATCGGCGTGAAGGCGCCGGTATAGGTCGCCGGGTTGGAGCGCGGCGTGCGGCCGATCGGGCTCTGGTCGATGTCGATGACCTTGTCGAGATATTCCAGCCCCTCGATGCGGTCGTGCGGCGCGGGATGCTCGCGGCCCTGGTTGAGCTTGCGCGAGGCGGCCTTGAACAGCGTCTCGATAGTGAGCGTGGACTTGCCGCCGCCCGACACGCCGGTGACGCAGGTCAGCGTGCCGAGCGGGATCGACGCGGTGACGTTCTTGAGATTGTTGCCCTTGGCGCCGACGATTTTCAGCCAGCGGTCGTGCATCGCCTTGCGCCGCCGCGCCGGCACGGGAATCTGCTCCAGGCCCGTCAGGTACTTGCCGGTCAGGCTGTTGGGATTGCGCATGATCTCGTCCGGCGTGCCCTCGGCGACGATCTCGCCGCCATGGATGCCGGCGCCCGGACCCATGTCGATCACATGATCGGCGGTGCGGATCGCCTCCTCGTCATGCTCGACCACGATCACGGTGTTGCCCATGTCGCGCAGGCCCTTGAGCGATTCGAGCAGCTTCTCGTTGTCGCGCTGGTGCAGGCCGATCGACGGCTCGTCGAGCACATAGAGCACGCCGGTCAGGCCCGAGCCGATCTGCGATGCCAGCCGGATGCGCTGGCTCTCGCCGCCCGACAGCGTGCCGGAGGCGCGCGCCAGCGTCAGATAGTCGAGGCCGACATTGTTGAGGAATTTCAGCCGCGCCCGGATCTCCTTCAGGATGCGCGCCGCGATCTCGTTCTGCTGCTTGTTCAACTTCTTGTCGATGTCGCGGAACCAGGCGTCGGCGTTGCGGATCGACTGCTCGCAGACCTGGCTGATGTGCAGGCCGCCGATCTTGACCGCCAGCGCCTCCGGCTTCAGCCGATAGCCCTTGCAGACATCGCACGGAGACGTGTCCTGGAAACGCTCGAGCTCCTCGCGCACCCAGGCGGAATCGGTTTCCTTGAAGCGGCGGTCCATGTTCGGGATGACGCCCTCGAAGCTCTTCTTGGTCTCGTAGCGGCGCAACCCGTCGTCATAGATGAACTTGATCTCGTCCTCGCCCGAGCCGTGCAGGATGATCTCCTTCGCCTTCTTCGGCAGGTCGTCCCAGGCCTCGTTGAGCGAGAATTTGTAGTGCCGCGCCAGCGCTTCGAGCGTCTGGAGGTAGTAGGGCGACGAGCCCTTCGACCACGGCGCGATGGCGCCCTTGCGCAGCGTCAGCGAACCGTCCGGCACCACGAGCGCCGGATCGAAATAGAGCTGGGTGCCGAGCCCGTCGCAGGCCGGGCAGGCGCCGTGCGGATTGTTGAACGAGAACAGGCGCGGCTCGATCTCCGGAATCGTGAATCCGCTGACCGGGCAGGCGAATTTCGACGACATGAGAAGCTGCCTGGGCGAGCCGTCCTTGTCCTTCTCGTCGGCGAATTCGGCGATGACCAAGCCGTCGGCGATGCCGAGCGCGGTCTCGATCGAATCCGGCAACCGGTTGCCGAGGTCCTTCTTCACCGCGATGCGGTCGACCACCACTTCGATGTCGTGCTTCAGCTTCTTGTCGAGCGCCGGCACGGCGCCGATCTCGTAATACTTCCCGTCGACCTTGACGCGCTGGAAGCCCTTCTTCTGCAGCTCGGCGAATTCCTTGCGGTACTCGCCCTTGCGGCCGCGCACCATCGGCGCCAGCAGATAGAGCCGCGTGCCCTCGGGCAGCGCCAGGATGCGGTCGGCCATCTGGCTGACGGTCTGGCTCTCGATCGGAAGGCCGGTGGCCGGCGAATAGGGCACGCCGACGCGCGCGAACAGCAGGCGCAGATAATCGTAGATCTCGGTGACGGTGCCGACCGTCGAGCGCGGGTTGCGCGAGGTCGTCTTCTGTTCGATGGAGATCGCCGGCGACAGGCCCTCGATATGATCGACATCGGGCTTCTGCATCAGTTCGAGAAACTGGCGCGCATAGGCCGACAGCGACTCGACATAGCGGCGCTGGCCCTCGGCATAGATCGTGTCGAAGGCGAGCGAGGATTTGCCCGAGCCGGAAAGCCCCGTCATCACCGTCAGCGAGTCGCGCGGGATCTCGACATCGACGTTCTTGAGGTTGTGCTCGCGGGCCCCGCGGATGGAAATGTTCTTTAGCATCGCTCTTTCACTTCGTCGAAACGCGCACTTTGGCTGCCGGGCTTCGCACCCGCAACCGCGTGCCTGTCATGGTCCCTGGATTTCCGCGGCGGCCGGGCCGCGAGGCGGATTATCTGGGGACGGAACCCGCAAAGCGCAAGCCTTGCGGGAATCGTATGGAACATAACAAGAACATCCGTTCAGCGCCATGGTACCCCGCGCCACGTCAGGAATTTGGCAGCAGCGTTTCGCCCGCCGCCGCGCTCAGGCCACGCTCTGGGCGTGGTGGAACACGTTGTCCGGGTCGGCCTTCGCCTTGACCGCCTTCAGGCGCGGCAGGTTCTGGCGCCAATAGGCCTGCTGCCAATCGGCGAGGTCGAGGTCGCAATAGTTCACATAGGCGCCGCCGGACCAGGGACGCATCGCGGCATGGAGCCCGCGAAGGTCCGCCAGGCGGCGCGCCCCGGCGCCCGGATTCTGCCAGCTCGTATAGTACTGGATGCAGAATTGCGTCCCGGCGCGATAGGCGAAGGCGGTGGCGTCGGCGCCGACCCGCGCGAGGGCGCCGCCATAGGCGTCGCAGATCGCGATCACCTCGTTCGCGGGCAGCGCGGCGATGCCGCCAATCAGGGTCTCGATGCCGGCGTCGTCGAGCGGGGTCGTCACGTAGTCCGACTTTCCCTTCGAGTATTTGGACTCGTAGCCCCAGCCGCCGGAGAAGTGGTCGACGGCGGCGAGGAAGCTCATCGAAGAGATGGCCAGGCCGTTCGCCGGCTCGGCCGCATCCGTCAGGGCGCGCAATTCGCGCCGCAGCGCCGGGGCCGAGCCCGTCGATTGCCCGGCGATATGCATGACGATGCGGCCGTCGCCGCGCTTGGAGAGCTTGAAGATGCCGGTAATCCCGTCCGGCGCGCGTGGCGCCCAATCCTGCCAGGCGCGAAACAGCGCCAGGGCCTCGCGAAGCTTCAACGTCCAGGTCGCGGCATAGACCGCGACCGGACCGATCGGCTCTATCGCGAAGTCGAGCCGCGCCACGGCGCCGAACGTGCCGCCGCCGCCGCCGCGGCAGGCCCAGAAGAGATCGGCATTCGTGTTCGCGTCGGCGCGCACCGGTGCGGCATCGGCATCGACCAGGTCGAGGCCGACGAGGCTGTCGCAGGCGAGCCCGCGTTCGCGCGCGAGCAGGCCGAAACCGCCGCCCATCGTGTGGCCCGAAATGCCGACGGTCGGGCAGGAGCCGCCGGGAAAGCCATAGCCGCGCGGACCGACGAAACGGTAGATGTCGCCCAGCGTGGCGCCGGCGCCGGCCGAGAGCACTTCGGTGCGCGCATCGAAGGAGATGGCCTTCATCAGCCGCGTGTCGATCACGACGCTCGCGCTCTGCGAGAAGCCCTCGAAGCAATGGCCGCCGCTGCGCAGCGCGAAGGGCAGGTTCTTGCCGCGCACCCAATCGAGCGCCTGTGCCACGCCGCGCGCGGTCTTCACCAGGATGCGCAGCGACGGCCTGAGCTCGGTGCGAAGATTGTAGGCGGGCAGGGTGCTCTCATAGAGCGCATCGCCGGGCCGGACGAAAACCGCGTCCTCGGAAGCGATGTTCGGCAACGGTGGCGTTGCGGCAGGCGCGCCCTTCAGGATCGCCGGCGCCGCGACGAGGCCGGCGGTGAATGCGCGTCGGGAAAGTTTCATGGTTCGCCTTCTTGCCCAATCATACTCAACGCGGATCGCGGCGGTCTTGTCACGGAACAAACAGTGAACTAAGATGCCCACAGGCACCAAGTGCCGGACCGATGGTTCTTGAAGCCGTCGAGGCTTAGGTTCGGCGCCAACGAGAAACGGAGACGGGTCATGGCGGGCAGCGTCAACAAGGTCATTCTGGTCGGCAATCTGGGCAAGGATCCGGAAACGCGCCGCATGACGAGCGGCGATCCGATCGTGAATCTCTCGGTGGCGACCTCGGATAGCTGGCGCGACAAGGCGAGCGGCGAGCGCAAGGAAAAGACCGAGTGGCACCGCGTCGTCATCTTCAACAAGAACCTGGCCGAGATCGCCGAAAAATATCTGCGCAAGGGCTCCAAGGTCTATCTCGAAGGCGCGCTCCAGACGCGCAAATGGACCGACAAGGACGGGCATGAGCGCTATTCGACGGAAGTCGTGCTGCAGAACTTCAACGGCACGCTGGTGATGCTCGACGGCAAGGGCGAAGGCGGCGGCGGGGGCGGGCGCGAACGGGTCGGCGCCAGCGAGGCGCCGGCCAGCTTCCAGCGCGAAGAGATGGACGACGAGATTCCGTTCTAGCCCGGTCCGTCGCATGCGATTTGCACCGGCGGCCCTGCTTGCGCTTGCGCTCGGCGGCTGCGCCACGGCGTCGGGCGAGCCGTCGGCGAGCTTCGTGAATTCCGAAGTGGCGCGCTCTTACATACCGCTCGAAGGCCGCACCTATGCGGTGATGGAGAACCGGGGCGCCGCGTTCGTCCTGGCGCCGGGCATCGCGGTTACCAACGCTCACAATGGCGATTTTCTCGGCGACGCCGCGGTCATCGGGACCTCGCGCAATTACGATCTGCTGTTCTTCCGCGTCGATCGCGCGGCCTCGCCGGTCTATGGCCAGCCCATAGTCGGCGAGCGCGTCATCGCCTACGGCCAGGGCCCGCATGGCGAGGTGCGCGAGGCGCGCGGCGTGGTCAGCCTGCTCGACCGCGCGGTCGAGGCGCGCTGCGAAACTTGTATCGTGCAGGGCGCCTTTATATACGAGGGCAATGCCGGTCCGGGCTTCAGCGGCGGGCCGGTCGTCGACGCGATCAGTGGCGCGATCGTCGGCGTCACCTTCGGCTACAATGACGAGAACGGTCATCGCTTGATGTACGCCTATCCCATGAGCCGCGTGCGCAACGAGCTGGCGGCGATCCAGGGCCGGCTTCCCACCGAGATCGACGGCGGCGGAGCCAGGTGATGGGTCGCGCGTTGCCGGGTCGCGGCTGATTGTCCATGGCGCAGATGCGGACAGGAACCACGACAGTGGCCGGCGCGTCCAGCGCGCTCAGCCTGTTCCGTTTCTCGCTCGCTTTGATGGTGATGTCGGAACATCTGTCGGGCCTCGTCCCTCCACAGACCGGCCGGCTGGCGGTGGAGGCGTTCTTCTGCATCAGCGGGTTCCTGATCTCCATGGTCGCGACGACGCGCTATGCCGGCCGGCCGGCGGCGTTCCTGGCCAACCGGTTCCTGCGCATCTATCCGACCTATTGGGCCTGCCTCGCCGTCGGCGTCATCGTGGTGCTGCTGGTGCCCACCAGCACGGCGCTGCATCCCTCGCTCCTGCTGCCGGCCACGGCCGCCGACTGGATGGCCAATCTCGCGGTGTTCGGACTGACGCAGCAGACCGTCAGCCGGCTTTTGCCGGCGGCGTGGTCGCTGCACACCGAATTGTGGTTCTATCTCGTGGTCGGGCTGCTGACGGCGGCGCGGCCCAGGCTCACCTATTTCCTGCTGCCGGTGTCGCTCGCCGTCTCGGCCTATTGCGCCTTCTGGTGGTCGCCGGTGTCGTTCTACGGCACGCCGATCGGCAACGCGGACGCCTTCTTCATCGGCTCGACGGTGTTTCTGCTGCGCGACCGGTTGCGGCCGGTCCGCCCCCTGCTGGTCGCGGGGATCGGTTTCGGCCTGTTCGAAGTCCTCGCCTGGGGCCCGTTTATCGGGTCGCAGACCGTGAACGAGTTTCTCGGCGCGCCGGCGGCCGGCATCCTCATGCTCGGCCTGTGGAACAGCCGGCTGGACGAGGCGCTGCGGCCCGCCAAGGCCCTGGCCGGTGCGCTGGGCCGGCTCTCCTATCCGCTCTTTCTGCTGCACTGGCCGCTGGGGGCGCTGGCGATCCGGATCGCCGGGGTCGGGCAGAGCCTGGAATTGCTGCTGATCGCCGGTGTGTTGTCGCTTCTTGCGTCCCTGGCGGTGCTGCGGTTCGTCGAGGACCCGCTGGTGCGCGTTCGCGCCACGATCCGCAAGCCCCGGCCCGAGGCCGCCCTCGGCGAAGCCATGTCGGCGATCAGCGACTGACCGTTCCGCGCGAACGCTGGTATACAGGCATGCCCATGCGAAGATGTGAAAGGCCCTCATGCGTCGCGCCGCAGTCCTGATCGCCTTCGTTTTGCTGGCGCTTACTCCGGCCGGCGCGGCGGCGCTTCCGACCGAAGCCATCGCCATCCAGGCCCACAACGGCCGGCATGTCTTTCATGTGGAGCTTGCGGCCGACGATGCCGCGCGCGCGCTGGGTCTGATGCACCGGACCCATCTGGCGCCGGACGCCGGCATGCTGTTCGACTTCGGCGCGCCGGTGATGACGGCGTTCTGGATGAAGGACACGCCCTTGCCGCTCGACATGCTCTTCGTCCGGCAGGACGGGACGATTTCGACCATCGCCGCCAACGCCGTCCCTTATTCGACCGCCGAGATCTTGGCCGCCGAGCCGGTGCGGGCGGTCATCGAGATCAATGGCGGGCTTGCGAAGAAGTTGGGAATTGTGCCGGGCGACCGCGTCCGGGCCTCGATCTTTCCGAAGCTTCGGTAATCCCGCGCGGCCTATCTATTGGGTCGGCGCATCGTCGGCCAATGATCCATCCGTCATGCGAACGACACGGTCGCACAGCGCGAGCGTTTCGGCGCGGTGTGCGATCATGACGATGGTGGGTCGCGGCTGCATCTCAAGCAGGCGCTGCAAAAGCGTACGTTCGCCGTCGATGTCGATCGCATTCGTCGCTTCGTCCAGGACGAGCAGCCGCGGCTCGCGCAGGAGCGCGCGGGCGAGCGCGATGCGCTGGCGCTCGCCGCCGGAGACCAGCGTGCCGCGCTCCCCGACGACGGCGTCCAGCGCGCCGTCCATGCGTTTGACGATCCCGTCGGCGCCCGCGAGCGCAAGCGCCTCCCACATGTCGCTCTCGCTCGCGTCGGGCTTTGCCCAGAGAAGATTGCGCCGGACGGTATCGTGAAAGAGAAACGGGTCCTGGGAGACATAGCTGAGGCGCGACCGCCAGGCCGCGAGCGTGGCGTCGTCGAGCGCGACGCCCCCCACCAGGACACGGCCCGCCTGCGGCCGGAGCAGCCCGACCAGCAGATCGGCGAAGGTCGTCTTCCCGGCGCCGGACGAACCGGCGATGCCGAGCACCGTGCCGGGCGCGATCGTCAGGTTCACCGCCCGCACGCCCTGCGCCTTGAGATCGTCCGCCTGGGGATGGCGGTAGGTCACGGCCTCGAACACGATCTCTCCCTCCAGCGGCCGCCGCGTCGCCGCGATTTGCGGGCGCGGCGGCGGCCGCAACTCGGCGAGAAGCTCGGTGATGGATTCGAAGGCCGGCAGTCCGTGCGCGAGCTGCTGGAATCCCTGCTGGATCTGCATCGCCGGGCCGCTCATGCGTCCGATCACCAGCACGAATGTGATGAGCACCGGCGCCGGCAGGTTCAGCACGGCAAATCCGACCAGCACGACGATCATGCCGACCAGCGCGGACAGCGTGACGAGCGCGGAACGCGTCGCCGATTGCCGGCCGAAATATTCGAGCTGAACGGACGAGAGATCGGCCAGCGTCGTGCGAAACTCCGATACGAACCCGCCTTGCAGATCCTGGCTGACGGCCAGCTTGAGGCCGTCCAGGAACTGGCTGGCATTGTCGATCAGGGTCAGATTGGTGGCGCCGACGAAGCGGCCCAGCGCGCGGGCGCGGCGCAGGACCGGCACCATCGCAATCGCGCCGGCGACGAGGAGCGCGAAGGAAAACAGCGCCAGCAGCGGCGACAGCGCGAACGAAATCGCGCACTGCGCCAGCAGGATCACGCTGGCGATGACGGCCTGCAGCAGAAAGTTCATGGCCGCGGAAATGCGCTGGATGTCGTTGCTCATGATGGTCAGGACCCGGGCATGGCGCAGCCGCAGGACCTGGTCCCAGCCGGCTCCGGCCAGGGCCTCGGCGACCGCGCCGCGCAGATGCTCGACGAAGCCGATCTGCAGGGACATGACGGTCCGGTCGCGCAGCGCGATCACGACGCCGCGCACGACCATCAGGATCGCGAATCCGCTCATCAGGATCGCGAGCCGTCCCGAGGCCGTGGCGGTGCCCAGGACGGCGAATAGGTCCGCGACCGCGCGCTGAAACCCGCCGGCCGCGCCGCCCATGCCCATGACCAGCGCCAGGAACGGAATGATGAGCAGAAGCCCGACGCCCTCGAACACCGCGCCCAAGCCGATGTAGAGCAAAGCGAGCAAACCCCGCGACCCGGCGAAGTCGGCGATCGCGCGGACGAGCGACAGAAACGCGCGGCTGCCGGCGCGTGCCGATGCAGGGTCTGTTTTCATGGCTCTGGCGGTTAGAGGTCGCGGCGGGACACTATAGAGCGGAGATTGCTCGCGAAAGCGCCGGGCCGCCCTTTGACACCGAGAGACCGGCTGGCGTAGGTCGAGCCGCCGATCCCTGCCGCCCTTGGTTCGTCGAGAATGGATGTCGCCCAGTTCGATTTCGACCTTCCGCCCGAGCGCATCGCGCTTCGCCCGGCGGCGCCGCGCGATTCCGCGCGCCTGCTGGTGGTCCATCGCGACGGCCGGCTCGAGCATGCGCGGGTCCGCGACCTGCCGGCCTATCTGCGCGCGCCCGACGTTCTGGTGGTCAACGACACCAAGGTGGTTCGCGCGCGGTTGCGCGGCCATCGCAAGGGCCGCGGCGAGGCCGAGCCGAAGATCGAGATCATGCTGCACAAGCGTGTCGCGCCCGATGGTTTCCTCGCCTTCGCGCGCCCGGCGCGCAAGCTCGCGGTTTCCGATCTGCTGCTGCTCGGAACGGATCTGGTGGCGAGGATCAAAGCGCGCGGGCCGGGCGGCGAAATCGAACTCGGCTTCGAAAAATCCGGCGCGGCGCTGGACCTGGCGATCGCGGCGCAGGGCGAAATGCCGCTGCCGCCCTACATCGCCGGCAAGCGGCCGGCCGACCGGCTGGACGATGCGGACTATCAGACGATGTTCGCCGCGCAGGAAGGATCGGTTGCCGCGCCGACCGCCGGACTGCACTTCACGCCGCAGCTCATCGCCGGCCTCGAGGCCAAGGGGATTTCGCGAGAGGCCGTGACGCTCCATGTCGGGGCGGGGACGTTCCTGTCGGTCAGCGCCGACGACACCGCCGATCACCGCATGCATTCCGAATGGGCGTCGCTCGACGTCGACACGGCCAGCCGCCTCAATCGGGCGCGCGCGGAGGGCGGCCGCATCGTGGCCGTCGGCACGACGTCCTTGCGGACGCTCGAAAGCGCGGCTGATATCGATGGCGCGATCCATCCGTTCGCAGGCGAGACCGACATTTTCATCACGCCCGGCTATCGCTTCAGGACCGCCGAGGTCCTTCTCACCAATTTTCACCTGCCGCGCTCGACCCTGTTCATGCTGGTGAGCGCCTTTTGCGGCCTGGACAGGATGCGGGCCGCCTATGCCGAGGCGATCCGCGAGGGCTATCGCTTCTATTCCTATGGCGACGCCTGCCTGCTTTTCCGCTCGGCGGACGGTGACCATGCCGCAGACTGACGATGCGTCCGTGACGGATTTTTCCTTCGCGCTGCAGGCGACATCCGGCGCCGCCAGGCTGGGCGTCATCCGCACGCCGCGCGGCGAGATCCGCACGCCGGCCTTCATGCCGGTCGGCACGGCGGGCACGGTGAAGGCGATGCTGCCGCAAAGCGTGCGGGAAACCGGCGCCGATATTCTTCTGGGCAACACCTATCATCTGATGCTGCGGCCTGGCGCCGAGCGCATCGCCCGGCTCGGCGGCCTGCACAATTCATGGACTGGAACCGACCGATCCTCACGGATTCGGGCGGCTTCCAGGTCATGTCGCTCTCCAAGCTGCGGAAGATCACCGAAGAGGGCGTGCGCTTCGCCTCGCATATCGACGGCCATGCGGAGTTTCTTTCGCCCGAGCGCGCCATGGAGATCCAGCGCCTGCTCGGCTCGGACATCCAGATGGTGCTGGACGAATGCCCCGCGCTGCCGGCCGCCCATGCGGACATCGAAAAGTCGCTGGCGCTCTCGATGCGCTGGGCGCGGCGATCCAAGGCGGTGTTCGGCGAGCAGCCGGGGCGGGCCTGTTTCGGGATCGTGCAAGGCGGCACCTTCGCCGACCTGCGCGCGCGCTCGGCGCAGGAACTGACGACGATCGGCTTCGACGGCTATGCGATCGGCGGACTGGCCGTCGGCGAGCCGCAAGCGGAGATGTTCGAAACCCTCGAAGCGACGGCGCCGCTTTTGCCGCGGGATCGGCCGCGCTATCTCATGGGGGTGGGAAAGCCGGACGATATCGTCGGGGCAGTCCTGCGCGGGGTCGATATGTTCGATTGCGTGATCCCGACACGCTCGGGCCGCAACGGCCAGCCTTCACACGCGAGGGGACGTTGAACTTACGCAATGCGCGGCATGCGGACGATCCGGCGCCGCTCGATGCGCGTTGCACATGCCCGGCCTGCCGCCAGTTCAGCCGCGCCTATCTGCATCACACGGTCAAGGCGAACGAGATCATCGCCTCGATGCTGCTCACCTGGCACAATCTGACGTTCTATCAGGACTTGATGCAGGGCTTGCGCGACGCCATCGCGCGCAACGATGCCGCCGGCTTCGCGGCGCGGTTTCTGGGCGAATATGCGGACTGAAAACGCGCCGGCTCGGACCGCGTCCGCCGCTCAACCGGCGTCGTGCCGCGTCTCAGCCTCCAGGCCGATCTCGAAGGAAACGGCTGCCTGCATCTCTTGGCCGTCCTCGAGCCAGGCATCGGTCGCGCCCCAAAAAATGAAGTTCGCCGCATTCGCTGCATCCCACGGCATTCTTCCCGGCCAGGACGGTGCCGAAATCGATCGGCGACGCGAAGCGGCCGGTGAAGATGGATTTCATCGATTGAGGACACCTGATCATGACGCGTTTTATCGGTCGGTTCCCCATGTCATTCCCCATTTGACGCACTGCAAAAGTCTAGCAGGCCTGGCGATAGCGGGTGTGCCCCTAGGGCAACTTTGGGGACTTTTGTACAGTTTTGTTTCCGAACCGGGTCGGAACCGACAGGCGGCAATCACGCTTCCGTTGTGCCCGCTGATGCTGCATGACACGATGATCCTCCCTGATCGTGAGCCGGAGCATGCGCAAGCGGGGAGGCCATTAACCGGTAAACCATGGCCAACGCCGTTGCGCGCGCGTGCCGCCAGGGGATGGAACGGGGAGCCGCCATAGATGGCGCAGGACGACCTCGCTTTCGGCCGAATTCCGTCTGGTCGCCGCATGCTGCATCTGGCCGCCTTCGCCGAGGCGGGCGGATGCGATCGCGCAAACGATGTCCGCCGGCATCGATTGGCCGAAGCTTGTCGGATCTCGAACCGTCAGCGAGTCGAGGGGCTGGTCGCCGACGGCCTGAGAGGCGTTCAACAGGCCGTTCCGGAGTCGATCAAATCCGCCTTGAACGCAAGCGCCACGGCCAATACCCGCCTCAGCCTGCTGCAAGCCGCCGAATCCCTTCGCCTGCAGCAGCTTTTCGACGCGGCCGGTATCGAGCTTACCTTCGTCAAGGGCACGGCGCTGGCGATCCTCGCCTATGGCAATATCGGCATCAAGCATTCCTGGGACATCGATATCCTGGTGGATCATGCCGACATCTTTTCCGCTGCGGCGCTGCTGCGAGAGGCCGGCTATGTCCGCGAGAGTCCCGACGAAAGCGTCGACGACCGGCAATTCCTGGAATGGTCGTCCTTCGCCCATGAGTGCGTGTGGCGGCATCCTGGCCGGGGCCTGTTTGTGGAACTGCATTGGCGGTTGTCGCGAAACCCTTCCCAGCTTTCGCGACTCTCGCCCTCGCGCCGCGTGGCGGTCTCGGCCGGACAGGCCATCAGCACCCTCGGCGACGAGGATCTCTTTGCCTATCTTTGTCTCCACGGCGCGCGCCATGGCTGGTCGCGGCTCAAATGGCTCGCCGACCCTCGCGGCCTGGCTCGCCCCCATGCCGCCGCGGGACGTGGAGCGCCTCTATCGGTCGGCGCAAGCGGCCAAGGTCGGCCGGGCGGCGGCGCAAGCGCTGCTCCTGTGCGAGCGCCTGCTGAAATTGCCGCTCGCGCCGGCCCTGGCCGACGAGCTTCGGTCGGACCGATCCACGCGCTGGCTCGTCGCAATCGCGCTTCACGCCATGGCCGGCGACGACAGGATGCGCCAGACCGAGGACAGGCCGGAGGGCGATCTGACGATCCAGATCTCGCATTTCCTGCTCGCGCCCACGCCCGGCGCCTGGTTCGCGGAATTGCAGTCGAAATCGATCGGCTGGACCGATTTCAGCCGCATAAGGCTGCCGCGGCCTCTGTACATCCTCTATCCGCTGATGCGCATTCCATCCTGGCTTTGGCGCCGCGTCGCGCACGTCGTCGGTCGGGGCGTGAAGGCGTCGGCGCTTGGTCCTTGGTCGCCGCAATCGGCTGGACGCGCCGCGAGCGGGGCTTTGCGGAAATGAGCGGGCCAACGGTCCTTAAGTGCCTATCGCGTAAGGGAAATTTCGGGCGCGCAGGGGCGAGGTTTTCCTAGCCGAATCGCGGCGCAAATGCTACCTAGCGCCCCAGGAGTGGGACCCTTCAGGTCCCCTCGTCAAGGAACCGGTTTTTGAGCGATACAGTCCCGCCAAGCGGCGCGCAGCCGGGCGGCTCCAACATCAACCCGATCGCGATCGAGGAGGAGCTGAAACGCTCCTATCTCGACTATGCGATGAGCGTCATCGTGCAGCGCGCGCTGCCCGACGTGCGCGACGGGCTGAAGCCGGTGCACCGGCGCATCCTCTTTTCGATGCACGAGAACGGCTATGACTGGAACAAGCCGTACCGCAAATCCGCGCGCGTCGTCGGCGATGTGATCGGCAAGTACCATCCGCACGGCGACCAGTCGATCTACGACGCGCTGGTGCGCATGGCGCAGGACTTTTCGATGCGGGTCCCGCTGATCGACGGGCAGGGCAATTTCGGCTCGGTCGACGGCGATTCGCGGCCCAGATGCGCTACACCGAGGTGCGCCGCTCCAAGATCGCGCACCAGCTCACCGAGGACATCGAGCAGGACACGGTCGAGTGGAAGGACAATTACGATTCGTCCGAGCGCGAGCCGACCGTCCTTCCGGCGCGGTTTCCCAACATCCTCGTCAACGGCGCCGGCGGCATCGCGGTCGGCATGGCGACCAATATCCCGCCGCACAATCTGGGCGAGGTGATCGACGCCTGCCTCAAATTCCTCGACGATCCGTCGATCGGCCTGGAGGAGTTGACGGAAATCGTGCCGGGACCGGATTTCCCGACCGGTGCGCTGCTGATCGGCAAGCAGAACGCCCGCGCCGCGCTGGCGCGCGGCCGCGGCTCGCTGCTGATGCGCGCGCGCTGCCATGTCGAGGAGCTGCGCAAGGACCGCGAGGCGATCATCGTCACCGAGCTGCCCTATCAGGTGAACAAGGCGCGACTGCAGGAGAAGATCGGCGAACTGGTCCGCGACAAGCGCGTCGAAGGCGTCAGCGACATCCGCGACGAAAGCGACCGCCACGGCATGCGGGTCGTGATCGAGCTCAAGCGCGATGCGTCCTCGGAAGTCGTGCTGAACCAGCTCTACCGCTTCTCCGAACTGCAGACGACCTTCGGCGTCAACATGCTGGCGCTGAACGGCGGCCGTCCGGAGCTGATGAACCTCAAGGCGATGATCGGCGCCTTCACCGCCTCCGCGAGGAAGTCGTGACCCGGCGCACGCGCTTCCAGCTCGGCAAGGCGCGCGACCGCGGCCACACTTGGTCGGCCTCGCCATCGCCGTCGCCAATATCGACGAGGTCATCGCGCTGATCCGCGGCGCCGCCGACGCCGCGACGGCGCGCGAGCAGTTGATGGCGCGCAACTGGCCGGCGATGGACGTCGAGCCGCTCATCAAGCTGATCGCCGATCCGCGCCATCTCATCCAGGAAGACGGCACGATCCGGCTGTCGGAAGAGCAGGCCAAGGCCATCCTCGACCTGCGCCTGCAGCGCCTGACGGCGCTGGGACGCGACGAGATCGGCGACGAAGTGAAAAAGCTCGCCGAAGCGATCGCCGACTATCTCGACATCCTGCGCTCGCGTCCGCGCGTGCTGGAGATCGTGCGGAACGAGCTTCGGGCCATCCGCGAGGAATTCGCCACGCCGCGCAAGACCGAGCTGGTCGATGCCGACGTCGAGGTCGAGGACGAGGCGCTGATCGAGCGCGAGGACGTCGCGGTCACGGTCACCCATGGCGGCTACATCAAGCGCACGCCGCTCGACGAGTATCGCGTGCAGGGCCGCGGCGGCAAGGGCCGCTCCGGCATGGCGACGCGGGAGGAGGATTTCGTCACCTCCCTGTTCGTGGCCAGCACCCATGCCTGGCTGGTGTTCTTCTCCTCCACCGGCATGGCCTACAAGCTGAAGGTCTGGCGCCTGCCGGAGGCCCGCATCCAGGGCAAGGGCAAGGCGATGGTGAATCTCTTGCCGCTGGCGGAAGGCGAACGCATCACCACCATCCTGCCGCTGCCGGAAGACGAGACCCAGTGGGACAAGCTCAACATCGTGTTCGCCACCAAGTCCGGCGACGTGCGGCGCAACGAGCTGTCGGATTTCGCCAGCATCAACCGCAACGGCAAGATCGCCATGAAGCTGGAACCGGGCGACGGGATCGTCGGCGTGCAGACCTGCACCGACGGCGACGACGTTCTGCTGACCACCCACAACGGCAAGTGCATCCGCTTCGGCATGTCGGACCTGCGCGTCTTCGCGAGCAGGGCCTCCACGGGCGTGCGCGGCATCAAGCTGGCGCCGAGCGACGAGGTCGTGAGCCTCGCGCTGCTGCGCCATACCGACATCACGCCGGCCGAGGCCGCCGCCTATCTGAAGCAGTCGCGCGCCGCGCGGCGGGCCGCGCTGGGCGATGACGGCGACACCGACGCGCCCATCGAGGATGCCGAGGACAGCGAGGAGAGCCGGGAAGAAATCGCGCTCACTACGGAACGCTATTCCGAACTCGGCGCGCGCGAGCAATTCGTCCTGGCCGTATCCGAAAGCGGCTTCGGCAAGCGCACCAGTTCCTACGAGTACCGCGTCATGGGCCGCGGCGCGCAGGGCATCTGGGCGATGAAGAAGAACACCGCCATCGTCGCCGGCTTCCCGGTCGAGGAGAGCGACGATCTGATGCTGATCTCCAACCAGGGCCAGACGATCCGCGTGCCGGTGTCGTCGATCAGCGTCCAGGGCCGGGGATCGGGCGGCGTCACCGTGTTCCGCGTGGACGAGGGCGAGCGCGTCGTCTCGGTCGAACGGATCGAGGACGTCTCGGGCGAAGGGGGCGAGTGACGTGGCTGAGGTGGGCAAGAACGATATCGCGCGGCGTTTCCGCGTCGGCCTTTATCCGGGCACCTTCGATCCGGTCACGCTCGGCCATCTGGACATCGTCAAGCGCGCGCTGAAGCTGGTCGACCGGCTGGTGATCGGCCTGGCGACCGGCACCGGCAAGGCGCCGCTCTTCTCGCTGGACGAACGCGTGGCGATGTGGCGCCACGAGGCCCAGAACATGACCAAGGACGGCTCCACGATCGACGTGGTTCCGTTCAGCGACAAGCTGCAGGTCGAATTCGCCCGCGAGGTCGGAGCCACCGTGATCGTGCGCGGCCTTCGGGCCGTGTCGGACTTCGAATACGAATTCCAGATGGCGGCGATGAACCAGCGCCTGGCGCAGGACATCGAAACCGTCTTTCTCATGGCCGATCCGCGGAACCAGGCGATCGCCTCGCGGCTGGTCAAGGAAATCGCCATGCTCGGCGGCGACGTGAGGGCCTTCACCAGCCCGCACGTGGCCGAGCTTCTCGTGAAACGCTGCAAGGAACAGGCAAAACGCTGATGGCCCGCGACAAGGAAAATACCCTGATCATGGAATTGAAGACCGGCCCGGTCGTGATCGCGCTCAGGCCCGACCTGGCGCCCGGCCATGTCGCCCGCATCAAGGAGCTGACCCGCAAGGGCTTCTACGACGGCGTCGTCTTCCACCGCGTCATCCCGGATTTCATGGCGCAGACCGGCGATCCGACCGGCACCGGCTCGGGCGGCTCGGACCTACCCGACCTGAAGGCGGAATTCTCCAACGAGAAGCACAAGCGCGGCACGGTCTCCGCCGCGCGCACCAACAATCCCCACAGCGCCAACAGCCAGTTCTTCATCTGCTTCGCCGACGCGCCCTGGCTCGACCGGCAATATTCGATCTGGGGCGAGGTGGTCGAAGGCTTGGAACACGTCGACGCGATCAAGAAGGGCGGCGACCACAACAACGGCCAGATCAGCGGCGCGCCGGACAAGATCCTGCGTATGCGCGTCGAGGCCGACGTCTAGCCTTGCCGTTCGGTCGGCGGTCTGCCCTCGCATCGACAGCGGTGACGGACGTCGACATCCGCCTGTTCGGACATGCGCGTTTCCGATTGCTCGTTCGCGCCTGCTTGCGGCGATGCCTTGACGCATTCCGCAATATATTTTGTCTCGCGCCGCCGCGGCTTGCCCGCCTACAAGGCGGGCTCCCGATATTTGGCTTTGTGGAGTGAGCTTTGGCCGAACCGATCGCCTTCATCGACCTGCAGGCCCAGCGCAAACGTCTCGGCGAGCCTCTGAATCGCGCCATCATGGCCGCGGTCGAGGGCGGGCAGTGGGTCCTGGGGCCCCAGGTCGCGGAACTGGAGCAGAAGCTCGCCGCGTTCGCCGGCGTGAAGCACTGCGTCGCCTGCGCCAACGGCACCGATGCGATCGTCATCGTGCTGCGCGCCTGGAACATCGGGCCGGGCGACGCGGTGTTCGTTCCCGCCTTTACCTTCGCGGCGACCGCCGAGGTCGTGGCGCTGGTCGGCGCCACGCCGGTCTTCGTCGACGTGCTGGCCGACACCTACAACATGGATCCCGCCAGCCTCGAAGCGGCCGTCGCGATGATCGAGCGCGAGGGCAAGCTGGCGCCGCGCGTCGTGATACCGGTCGATCTGTTCGGCCAGCCCGCGGACTATCGCATCCTGGCGCCGATCGTCGAACGCCATGGGCTCAAGATGCTGTGCGACACGGCGCAGGCATTCGGCGCCACGCTGGACGGCAAGCGTACCGGCGCGATCGGCGACGCCGCGACCACGAGCTTTTTCCCGGCCAAGCCGCTGGGTTGCTATGGTGACGGCGGCGCGATGTTCACCGACGACGACGCGCTGGCCGCGCTATTGCGCTCCATTCGGGTCCATGGCGAGGGAAGCCATCGCTACGAAAACGTCCGGATCGGCATGAACTCGCGCCTCGACACCATCCAGGCCGCGGTCCTGATCGAAAAGCTGAAGATATTTCCGGACGAGATCGCGGCGCGCGATGTGATCGCCAAGCGCTACAACGCCGCGCTGGCCCGTTCCAACAGGATTCGCGTGCCGCATGTCATCGACGGCGCGCTATCGACCTGGGCGCAGTACACGATCCAGGTGCCGGATCGCGCCAAGCTGCAGGGCGAGCTGAAGGCGGAAGGAATCCCGACCGCCGTCTATTATCCGATCCCGCTGTCGCGGCAGAAGGGCTACGCCGCCTATCCGTCGGCGCCCACGCCCAACAGCGAGCATCTGAGCGGGACGGTCGTCAGCCTGCCGATGCATCCCTATCTCGACGAAGCGGCGCAGGACCGCATTGTCGAAAGCGTCCTGCGGGCGACGGCGTCCTGATCGCGGTTCCTTCGCCAGGTGGTGGGGCGGGTTAGTAGGCGCCCCGGCCGGTCAGCATGATGCCGGCGGTCTGGATGAGGATCACGATGTCGTACCAGAACGACCAGTTGAGCACATACCATTCGTCGAAGATCACGCGCTCTTCATAGCTCGTGTCGCTGCGTCCGCTGACCTGCCACAGGCCGGTGAGGCCGGGCCGCACGCGAACGTAGAGCTGCGCCGCCGATCCGTAATAGTCGCGCAGTTCCTGCTCCACGACCGGCCTGGGGCCGACCAGGCTCATTTCGCCGCGCAGCACGTTCACGAGCTGCGGCAGTTCGTCGAGACTGGTCTTCCTCAGCCATTTGCCCGGCGCGGTGATGCGCGGGTCGTCGCGCAGCTTGAAGGTCTTGGCGTACTCTTCATAGAGTTCCGGCTGCTCGCGCCGCCATTTTTGCAGGCGCTCCTCGGCGTCGGGCGCCATGGTGCGAAACTTGATGATGCGAAAGGTCTGGCCGTTCTGTCCGACGCGCTTCTGGCTGTAGGTCACCCGGCCGCCGTCATGGCGCTTGATCGCCGTCGCGATGAAGAGGAACAGCGGCGAGAACAGGATGAGCAGGGAGAGCGCGCCGACGATGTCGAATACCCGCTTCTCGAGCTTCTGCGGGAAGCGGCGCAGATTGCTGCGCACCTGCAGCAGCAGGACGTCGTGGCCGAAGAAGTAGTTGGTCGTGGCCCCGACCAGCGGTAGGCGCTGGAACGACGGGACGATCGCCACCGCGATACCCGCTTCCATCAGGCGGCGCACCACCTCGGTGTATTCCGTCGAATTGTTGGACTCCGTCGCGACCACCGCTTGGGCGCATTCCGCCCGCAAAAGCTGCTCGGCGATCTCGCGCGGCTCCATCGTGCCCGACCGGATGACTTTCGGCAGGTCGTGCGCGGTGTCGTTGCAGACGTCGGACACGCTCCAGCGGACCTCGAACCCAAGCGAAAGCGACCGCGCCAGCGCGTTGTAGATCGTCGTGATGCGCGCGCTCGAGCCGATCAGGGCGGTGGGGATGTACCACACGCCGGCCTTCGCCAGCAGCTTGCGCGCCAATTGCCGGCCGAGCGGAATGGCGACGATGAGGAATATCCAGCTGGCGACGATGTTCGCGACGGCGAAGACGCGAAAATTCAACGACGTCAGGAACAGATCGGGCAGCGCGGCGATGGCCAGCGCGACCGTCGACTGCCGCGTATTGTCCCAGAACAGCTGCCGGCGGCTGTAGTCCCCCGAGAGATAGCGGAACACGATGAACACGACGGCGATCAGCGCAAAGACATCGATCGACGTGGCGCCGTCGAATGACGGCCGTCCGCCGGCCAGGATGATGGTGGGGACGGCGCGCCCCATCCGGAAAATGATATTCGCCAAAGTGAAGACAAGAACATCGGCGAACGCGAGGCCGGCTAGACAGGTCCAGTGCGAGTTGGATCGCAGATAGGACACTGCATGAGCAGCCTCTGCGCGTTCGGCCATTGATGTAATCGTCATGCGTCCCCACCGCGCCCCACGGCGCTCTTTTTCTCGACTATTCGGATGGTTAATGCAATATCTTGCGGTCCGCCGTCAGCGAAGGACTAACTTTTGCCGGTGGCTGTGAAGCCCTCGTGACTGCCCAGCGAATGCTCAGACCGGATAGTGTCAACAATCTAAACGACGATTCGTGCCGCGTCTGTCTCTGAATTCGCTCGCCATGCCTGCGGCAAATTCCGGCTGTTGATCTTCCGGCGCTGCCTATGGCACGCGGCATCCTGGCGCCGCCACGCCTGGGCGACCCAATTGCCTCCAGCCGCCGGAATCGGCGAGGGCTTTGCGTAGCTTTTCCGGCGGGACGCGTGATCCGAATGTTTCGGAGCGGCGGCCACGCCCCATAAGCCGTTGAATAGGCGGCGTTACTCGACCGGCCGATCTGTTCACCCCGGCCGTGGCCGCATTTGATGCATCCAGTAGTAACATGCTGGCGTGTGATAGATCAAAAAAAGGCGGTCGGCTGCATTTCGCGCGAAGCTGTGCGCGCCCGTGTTGGGGCATTTCGCCGCGAGCCGCCGAAGACGCGGCGAAACGCACGCGATATAGGCATGGCTGATTTCAAAAACGGCAATGCGGCGGCTGTCGCGTGAAGCGTGATCGAAACGGAATTATTGCCGCATGCATCGGCGAAAACGCGCAGCGCTCGCGACCGGCTATTCCTCGACGGTCGAAGCATCGATCGACAGTTCTTCGACCTTCATCAACAGACCCTGGCCGAGATCGATGTGAAGCTGCGGCGCATATTTCATTCCGATCCGCGAATCGAAAGAATATGGCGTCGTGACATAGTGGGGAACGCCGCTATCGGCGACGTAGTCGAACGCCACCGGCTTGCCGACGATCTCGGAGATCATCTGGAACAGGTCCGCGACGCGGACGCTCTGGCTGCCGGCAAGCACGATGCTGCGGTTCTCGAACCGGGGGTGCAGGATATCGACGCTCGCCTGCGCGGCGTCGCTGACGTGAATATAGTCGCGCAGCGCCCTGGGGTTTCCGAAGTAGGTGATGCGGCCCTTGGCCATCGCCTCATGGATGAAGCGATGTATGCCGTTCGTCATCCCCGACCGCGGACCGTAGAGCGAGCCGTAGCGCAGGATCGTGCAGCGAAGCCCGCGCGTCGCCTGATAGTGAAAGATGTAGTCCTCGCAGGCGCGCTTGCTGCAGCGGTAGGCGCCGCCGACGCGGCTGTGGACGTAAAGCGAGCTCGCGAACACATAGCGGTTCACGCCGTGGCGCACGCAGGACTCGCAGACGTTGAGATTGCCGATGATGTTGATCGTGGCCGACCGCACCGGCGCGGCGTCGGCGTCGTCGAGATCCGCCACGCCGGCGAAATTGAAGACGGCCTCGCAACCCTCGGCCGCCCGGGACACCGCCTCGCCGTCGAGGATGTCGCCGATCATCATCTCCTGGTCGGGCCTCAGCCATTCCGACGGCGCGCGGTCGAACACGATCACCGAATGTCCCGCGGCGCTGAGCGCGTCCGCGACGTGCGAGCCGAGAAATCCCGAGCCTCCGAATACCGCGACGCGCACGTGTGAAATCCTTGCGATGACCTCAGGCGATGTCCGGGCGAACGGCGCTTTTCCAGAGAAAGACGGCGTCGGTTCCATAGGCAATGAACCGGTGCCCCTCCGCGACGGCGGCGCGCAGGCGCTCCGGTTCGGGCAGGACGATGTGCACGCCCGAGGCAATGCCGTGCCGGCGGCAGGCCGCGGCGACGGTCGTCATGGCGCGGCGGAATTCCGGATGATCGAACTCGCCCGTCACGCCGAGCGACGCCGACAGATCGTAGGGGCCCAGCATCACGGCATCGAGCCCAGGCGTTTCGAGAAGCGCGTCGATGCACGCGACGGCCTTCGCGTGCTCGATCTGGGCCACGACGAGCGGGCCGGTCCCGTCGAGGTCGCGCTGCAGTTCCTTTCCGAACAGGTTCGCCGCCGCGTATCCGACGCCGCGGGTGCCGCGCGGCGGATAATTCGCCCAGGCGATCGCCTCGCGAAGCATCTGCGCCGTCTCGATCATCGGCAGGATCACGCCGGAGGCGCCGCCGTCGAGCGCGGCCTTGATCGCATAGGCCGTCACCTGGCCTACCCGCGCCAGGGCGACCGTGCCGCGGGCAGCGACAGCGCGGAACAGCGAAGGCAGTTGCGCCTCGGAAAACCTACCATGCTCCAGATCCAGCGCGACCCAGTCGAAGCCGGCCGCGCCCATGATGGTGGCGACGCCGTCGTCGGGGATTTGCATCCATCCGCCGATCGACGTCTGGCCTCCGGTCAGCGCGGTCCTGATCTGCTCTGCGTGCGTCATCGTCTCAAGCTTGGTTGGCGTATTCGTCGTCGGGCACCGGATAGGCCAGGGCGTCGCCGGAGAAGAACCGCACGATTTCGGCCGTGGCGTCGCGTTCCATCCTGGAACGGCAATCGATGGAACAGGATCCCATATGGGCCGTCAGCACCACGCGGTCGAGTTCCCGCAAGGGCCCGGTATAGGGTTCGCGCCCGAACACATCCACGGCGGCGCCGCCGAGATGGCCCGACCGCAGCGCGTCGTACAGCGCATCTTCGTCGACGATGCCGCCGCGCGCCGTGTTGATCAGATAGCTTCCGCCGCGCATGCGCCGCAACTCCCTGGCGCCGATCAGGCCGCGCGTCGATTGCCGCAACGGCACATGCAGCGAAACGATATCACAGGTTTCCAATATCTCATTCAGGCTCGCCTGCCGGGCCGCGGCGCCGGCCGGGAGCGCCGCGATGTCGGCCCGCTTGTCGAGCACGTCATGGACCAGAAGCGCCGCCGGCGCGAAGCCGGCCAGGAGCCGTCCCACCGTGCTGCCGATCCGTCCGAACCCGACGATTCCGATCCTGGATTCGCCGATGCGGATGCCCTGCGTGCGGCGCCAGCCGCCACCGCGCATGTTCCTGTCGGCTCCGGGGATATCGCGGCAGGCCGCGATCATGGCTCCGACGGCGAATTCCGCCACCGCGGGGGTCACCGCATCGGGCGTATAGGCCACCGCGATATTGCGTTCGCGGCACCGTTCGAGCGGCACCGAGTCCAGGCCCACGCCGACACGCGCGATGATCTTGAGGCGACGGTTGGCGTCGAGGAGCGCGTTGAGATCTTCGGTGCCGGCAATGATGGCCTCGCAGTCGCGCGCCCGCTCGGCGACTTCCTGGGAGGTCAGCTTGCGCCGCGTGTCGTTCACGCAAACGCGCCAGCCGGCCGCGTTCATCCATTGTGTCGGCGTGCGGTCGTGCTCCGCGAACGGTGTCGTGGAAACGAAAACCGAAATTCCGCGCGAATTGCCCATGAAGCGCGTCTCCCCAGGCCGCGCACGAGATTATGCTACGGAGGCGCGGCCCATCCTGCAATCGAATCTAGTGCGAAGCGACGGCGTTGGCCCAAGCCGTTTGACCGTGGCTCGCCTCGATGACGCTGCCATGCTCGACCGCGAAACGACGTTCCAGGTGCCGGGTGGCGGACATCCGGTGGGTCACCATGACGAGGGTCAAATCGGGATTGCGTTCCATCAGGTCCGCCAGGATGGCGTCCTCGGTCGGCGCGTCGAGTTGCGATGTCGCCTCGTCGAGAACCAGCATGGCGGGGTTTTGATAGAAGGCGCGCGCCAGCGCCAGGCGCTGCCTTTCGCCGCCCGACAGGGCGATGCCGTTCTGGCCGATGCTGGTGTCCAGACCGTTGGGGAATTTGCGCACGGTCTTGTCGAGATGCGCGCAGCGCAACGCCTCCCATACGCGCGGATAGTCGATTTCCGTGGCGGCGATCGCGAAAGCGACGTTTTCCGCGACGCTGCCATCGAGCAGGAACGTATCCTGCTGAACATAGGCGACGCTGCTTTGGCGCAGCAGCACGAGAGGCTCGACTTCGACGCCGTCGAACAGGATACGGCCCGAGGTCGGCCGGATCACGCCCAGCATGACGTTCAGGAACGTGGTCTTTCCCGCTCCCGTCTTGCCGATGATCGCGATCTTTTCGCCGCGGCCGATCCGGAGCGAGACGTCGTGCAATATCGGGGCGCCGCGCGAATAGTCCACGCCGACACGATCGAAGACGAGCGTGTGCTCGAAGGGCGGTCCGGCCGGCGCATGGGCACGGTCGGGCAGGACCTCGACCTGCTGTTCGAAATCGGCCGCGATGGCGGCAAGGCCGGGATAGTCGAACGCCAGCACGTGAAGTTGCCCGATGATGCGCTGGGCGGCGGGAAGGAGACGCACGGCGGCGGCGGCATAGAGCGTGAGATCGGCCAGGGTGCGCGCCTGCGTTGCATGGCTCCCGATCAGGATCAGGTAAAGCACGAGCAAGCCGCCGATGAGCACGGGTTCGAACACGAAGCGCGGCAGCTGAACCATCAGGCGATCGTCGGCCAGATAGCGCGCGAGGGCGAAGACGTTGCGGCGGAAAAGTTCGACGAAGAAGTCCTCGCTCGCCGACAATTTGATCGACTTGAAGCTCCCGAAGGAGTCGTGCGTGAGGCGCAGGATCCGCTGCGAATCGGTGTCGCGATTCTTTCCGGCCAGGCGCGAAGTGCGCGCGGACTTAATGCGGAAAATAACCATCGTCCCGGCGAGCCAGAGCGCGAGAAGCACCGTGACGGTGGGCGCCTTGATCAGGAGAAAGATCAGGATGCCCGTCAGCACAAAGATCTCGGAGAGCGCGAGAAGCGAGGGAAAGACGAGGCGGCCGAAGATCTGATTGCCGATCAGATTGAGATTGTGCTGCAGCGTCGACAGCGACCGCGTCGCATGCACTGCGTATGGCGCGCGCAGATAGCGCTCGAACAGGCGCCAGGCGGCGCTGGACGTCGCGCTCGCCAAGCTGCGAAGCGTGGCGCGCCAAAGAAGGGCGAGAACGGCGTTCTTGACCAGGATGAACAGGAATGTACCCACCAGCATCATCAGCAGGATATTGGTGGCTCCGTTTCCCGGGAGGAACGGCGGCAGTGCGGCCAAGGCCTTGGCGATGGGGTTCGGTTGGCTCAGGCAAGCCAGCAGGAGGTTGCGCAATATCCAGACCGAAAGGACTTCCAGAGACGCCGATAAAAGCGTGAACACCAGGACGTCCGCCGCAAGCGCCGGCGTTACCTGTGCCGCAATTTTCTTAAATACGCCCACGCATCCCCCTCGCAGGATCCCCCGGTGCCGCCGGCCCGAGCGGACAAAGTCGTCTGAATATGACACGCCTTGCGTGGCTGGCGACAGCGCTAGTGCCGGCCGTGCACGGCGATCGCTTCCGCGATCATCCAATCCTCGGGAACGTCGATGTCGCACGATTCGCTTTTGGGCGTCTCGAACAGAACGGGCCTCGCGCCGATGCGCGCGCCCGTCATGCGAAAGCTCTCCGGCGTGAATATGTAGAGATTGGAGTTTTCCTCGAACCAGGGTTCGAGGTCCTGGGTCCGGATCAGATTCGCCGGATCGTGGTTTATGGGGCTGGCGTCGGCGCGATAGAAACGGGTCTGGTGCTTTCGCACGGTAAAGAGCGAATCGCCCCGGCCCGCGTCCGCCGCGTCGCGGAACGCGGCCAGCGCGGCGCGGATGGTCGCCGGCCGCAGCAGCGGATTGGTGGTGTGGGTCATCAGATAGGTATTGGCCGCGATCGCGGCGATGTCGTCGGCGATGATCGCGTTCATGCTGACCCGGTCGCCGCACAACGCCGCAGGGCGGTCCCGAATCAGGACGCGGCCGCCGCTCTCCAATCCGTTTTCCTTCAGGATCGCGCGCGCATCGGTGTTGACGACGACGAGGCCGATCTCGTCCAGCGACAGCAGGGTGTCCAGGATCCAGCGGAACAGAGGCTTGCCGGCAAAGGGGCGGAAGTTCTTGCCCCTGATCCGCTCGCTGTTGGCCTTCATGGGGAGCAGGGCCACCACGCTTTGTCCCATCGTCCTGATCCCTCGGCTTGCAGACTGGGGCATTATTCGGTTTGCGGGCCGATGTCCAAAGCTTGGTTTTGTGGCCGATTGCGGCAAACTAAGCCGGGGGCGTTTCGCGGCCGGAGGAATGGTGGGACGTATACAAGTCGCATTCTCGACCGACGAGCGGTTTGTCGCGCAGACCGGGGTCGCTCTTCACACCCTGCTGAAGCGGGCCTCGCGGCCCGTCGCGGTGACTGTTCTCTCCAGCGGCCTGGCGGAGGCGGATCGTCATCGGCTCGAAGCGGTTGCCCGCCGTTTCGGGGCGATGATCCGCGTGATCGCGGTCGATCCGAATCTGGCCGCCGATCTTCCCATCCTTCACAGGCGCATGTCTCCGGCGGTCTATTTCCGGCTCTGGCTGGCCGATTTCCTGCCCGGCAACATGGATCGGATTCTCTATCTGGATTCCGACATCATCTGTCGGGGCGATATCGCGCCTCTGTTCGATGCCGATCTGGGCGGCGCGACCCTTGGCGCGGTGCGCCAGTTCCGCACCAGCCGCTGGGGCAGCGTGCTGCTTCGGCCATCCTATCGTGCCAGCCTGATGCGGGCGGATCTGTTCAATTCGGGCGTGCTGCTGATCGATCTCAAGCGATGGCGCGCCCGCGGTATTGCGGACGCCGTGCTGGCGTGGCGCCGCGCCAGCGGCCAGCTGACACGCCTGCACGACCAGGACGCCTTGAACGCGATTTTGCGGGACGACTGGCACCAGCTATCGGCGCGATGGAATTTCGGCAACTGGTTCTACCGCCATACCGGCTACTGCTTCGCCCGGAACCGCGCGCGGTTGGCGCCGATGATCGTTCACTATTCGCACTACCTGCGGTCGGACCCCTATCGTGCCGAATATGCGGCCGCGCTAGCGGAATGCGTGCGGGACTATGGGTTCGCCCTCAAGGACGTGCCGCCGCTTACGCTGCTGAGCCGGGCGAAGCGTCTGATACGGCAACTGCATGTCTTCTGCATGCCCTTTGGATATGCCCCCGCCCGTCCGTATGGCGAAGGCCGGACGATCGCCCGGACCGTGGGCGATCCATGCTGAGGATCCTTCGGCGGGATTTAGGCCGCGCCTGGCGCGGCGTCGTGGCTCTTGCGATCGGCTATATGGCCATGACGGTTCTGGCATGGGAATGGGCCTTTCGGCGCTATCGGAGGCGGGAATCGCACGGCCTTCCGGCGCCGCTGCTGGTCTCGCTGACATCGTATCGCGCACGCTTTCCCACCCTGGCGTTCACGCTCAGGTCGCTGTTGCTGCAACGCATGGCGCCGGATCGCATCATCCTTTGGATTGCAGATGCAGATATATCCCTGCCGGCCGCCGTTTTGCGTCTGGCGGAGCGGGGCGTGGAGATACGCCGCACGGCCGATTTGGGGCCTTATACGAAACTGATCCCGGCCATCGCGGCGCAGCCCGGCTGGTTCGTCGTTACCGCCGATGACGATACGTACTATCCCTCCGACTGGTTGGCCGGCCTGGTGGCTGCTTTTGATGCCGAGCACCCCGCAGTCATCTGCCATAGGGCGCATCGCGTCGGGTTCACTCCATCGGGGTTGATCCAGCCCTATGCGCAATGGGAGAAAGATGTGGCAGGACCGCAGGAGGGCATTGACCTGTTACCGACCGGGGTAGGCGGCGTCCTTTATGCGCCCGCGGTGGCGAAGGACATGTCCGCCACGATCATGGATATCTACGCTCTGGCGCCAAAAGCCGACGATCTGGGGCTGTTCTGGGCGAGCCGGCTCATCGGCCTGCGGACGCGCAAGACAAGCTGGCGCCGGTCCTTCGCGAGTTGGCCCGGCTCCCAGCGCGTCGGGCTGTTCCGTCGGAATAACCGCGGCGACGCGCGCAATGATTTCTATCTTGCACGTCTTATCGACGTCTTTGGGCTGCCGTCGTCGCTGGCTGGCCGTGGCACTCGTTCATGAACAAGACGGCGTGCACGATAAATCCATATGCCGTGGCGGGTCGGGAAATCCTGCATCGGCTGCGTTGGGATCTGCGTGCCGAATCCTGGCGCTCGCGCCGCGGACTGGTCGCCCTCAAGGATTCGCACCGCGACCAAATGGCCTTGATCCTGTGCAATGGTCCATCCCTGAACAGCGTTGATTTCGAATGCCTGAAAGGAACCTTCTGTTTCGGACTCAACAAGATACACCTGTTGTTCGACCGTACTGGGTTTCGCCCTTCCGCCATCGTCTGCATGAACTACCGCGTGATCGAGCAGACCGCCGATTTCTACAATCGCACCGACATCCCCCTGTTCCTCAACCGCACCGGCATTCATCTGGTACGCGGCGGGCGGGGGCGGATATTCCTGCACGCGACGTCGTTGTCGCGCGCCTTTGCCCGCGACTGCTCGATCTCCATTCATCCCGGCTATACCGTCACCTATGCCGCGATGCAGCTCGCCTACCACATGGGCTTCAAGCGGGTCGCATTGGTGGGTTGCGATCATCATTTTAACCGCCAGGGTCCGGCGGGCATGCTTGGCATGGCGGAGGGCCGCGATCCCGACCATTTCGATCCTCGCTATTTTTCGGATGTACCATGGATTCTTCCCGACCTCGCGGAGAGTGAAATCTCCTATCGCATGGCGCTGGACGTCTATCGCGCGGCGGGCCGCGAACTGGTCAATGCCACCGTGGGTGGCAAGCTGGAGATATTGCCCCGCATGCCGCTGGAGCAGTTCTTGCGCGAGTCCCGATGAGTGCGCATGATCGAATCTGTCACATGATTCATGCGGTCGGTGTCGGGGAGCCTTTATGTGAACGAACGCGTGCAAAGGTCCGGCCCGACTCAAATGTTTTCCTGGGGACAACCGGTGGCCTCCGGCGCGCAGGTGTCGCCGGATACCTTGCCGCTGGTCGTGCTGGGTCGAAACATCCTGCGTACGCAGTCCGTCAACCCCTACAGGATTGCCCTGGTCGAGGTCGCGCGCCGGCTGCTCTGGGACCTCAATCCGGAATCGTGGCGCTCGCGCGCCAGGATGAAGGCGCTGCGCAATAGCCATCGCGGCGAGAAGGCCGTGATTCTCTGCAACGGCCCGTCGTTGAACGGCGTCGACTTCTCGCTTCTCGAAGGCGTCTACTGTTTCGGCTTGAACAAGATCGACTTGCTGTTTTCCAGGCACGCGTTCCGGCCGTCCTGCATCGTCGCGACGAACCTGCTGGTCATCGAACAGCAGCGCGAATTCTTCAATCGGACCGATATCCCCCTGTTCCTCCATAGCCTGGCAACCGTTTCCATAAAAAAGTCGCCAAGCCGGATCTTCATTCCAGCCACGGTCACGAACCGGAAGTTCGCCCGCGACTGCTCGCTCTCGGTCTATCACGGGGCAACGGTCACCTTCGTCGCGCTGCAATTGGCCTACCACATGGGATTCACATCGGTGGCGCTGGTGGGCTGCGACCATCACTACGAAACGGTGGGCCACCCGAACCAGCGCGTGGCCTGCGGCGCCTCCGATCCCAATCACTTCGATCCGACCTATTTCGCCAATCAGACGTGGCAACTGCCGGATCTATTGGAGAGCGAATACGATTATCGCATGGCCCTTGATGCCTACGGACGCGGCAGAAGGCTGCTCGTGAACGCGACGGATGGAGGAAAGCTGGAGGTCCTGCCGCGACTATCGCTGCGCGAATTTCTAGCCTGCTGAGTTCGTTTAACCGGCAGTGTCGGCTCTGCATCAGCCGAGGTGCGGAGCGATCGGGCCAGCAAGGCGCGAGAATCTGATATTGACATTCAACGAGGGACGGCCCGACGACAGTTTCTCCGCTGAGACTCGCTTGGTGCGCTGCGTATGCTGTGGCGCACGGACATCATGATGAGGCCGGTCAATTTTCTTTGCTTCCGATACAAAGCCTTTCACGTCCGCAGCAGAATTTTCAAAAACCGGTCCGTGATGCTCTGAATGTCGAAGGCTTCCTCGGCGTAGCGGCGCGCATTGCCCGCGTACCGTGCGCGAATGCTCTCGTTGGCCAGTAGCCTGCGCGCCGCGTCGATCGCCGCGTCCGGCCGCTCCGGCGGTACCACCAGTCCTGCTTGCACGCGTGCGATGTGCTGCGCATTGACGTTGTCTTCCGGCATGGCCGCGAGAATCGCTCGACCGGCGGCCAAATAGCTGAGAATCTTGGAGGGGACGGAGTAGAGGTGGGCAGACTGCTCTATGATGCAGATAAGGACGTCCCCGCTCGCCAATGCATTTGAAAGTTCGGCGTAGGGTTGGAACGGCATTTGCTGAAGCCCGGGCAGATCGCGCAACGTCTTCTGCTCGGCCAGCCAGTCAGCGCCCTGACCTTCGGCTATCACGAGGACTATGACATTGGGGTCTGTGCGAAATTCTTCCGCCAGCGCCAGAAGTAGCTTGGGATTGTGCTTGAATCCCAAACGGCCGGAGTAAAGAAGGACATGCTTGTCATGCAATCCGTTTGCACGTGACCAGGAATTGTCCTTCGACCCCGGATGAATGTCGTCCTTCGGCGCCCAATTTTCGATGACATGGCATCGCTCGGATGCAACGTTCCAACACTTCAAGACCGGTAGGAAGTCTTCTGCTATTGCGATGACGGAATCGCTGCGGCGGGCGATGTCCGCCTCGACCATTCTGTAGTATCGCGCAACCAGCGCGCCTGCTGCGCCGAGTCGTTCCTTCAGAATTACGCTCATCGCAACACTTATGATGTCTTGCAGCCAGAACGTAAACCGTGCCTTGATGGCGTGGCTGGCCGCGATGGCGCGGCGCTGTACGTCCAGCGGCGCATTCGCCGACAATACGATATCGGGCTTCCACTCGGCGATGTGGGCGCCCAGTCGCCGGCCATACGCGATTTCCTGAGCCCGCCTGCGAAAGAGAGAGGCGTATTTCGCATACTGCAATTCCGTACCCAGTGGGACGATTTTCAGCGTCGCGGGGTCGGACGCACGGGCGTCCATGTTGTGAATTGAGGTGCAGGCGGCAGGGAAAAAGACGTGTTGCACCTGATGGCCGCGCGCCGCAATTTCCCGACTCAATTCCAGACAAAAGGGATAACCGCCATAATCGTGGACAAGTATGCGCATCTTGGCTCTGCTTCAGGACATCGTCTGCGTTTTGACGAGGGGCGCGGCAGGTTTACCGAATGGCGCGATGCGCCTCAACCAATGGCGGAACGGGTTCTCGATCCGGTGACGGGACAGGCGATCCGTGGCCCGTCGACGAAGCAACGATATCGTGCAGGGGCCCGAGCGCGGTGAAATGGGGGGCGAGATTTTTATCCATCCGCGGCGCAATCGGCGTCACTTTCTCGGTCAATGATGCCCCTACTAATAGCGCCGAGCCGGGCGAAGAGGCGTCCAAGCAATCGCCGCGCCTGTCCGAATTCTAGAATATTCACTCGTTTCTGCTATAGCAAGGCGGACACTTTTTGGGCTTGTGTCGTGCGTAGTACACGCGGCCTGTCGTTAGTCGACGGTCGCGTCTCGTCCAGTTGACCTGACGGGGGGCCGCCCATATGGTCTGGTAAATACCCGGGTTTAGCGCGAAATTCTGGATGAGAGCCCGCAAGTCATCAAATCAAGCGGACAGAGGGCCGTCGACTCTGCGCAAGTCGGGCCTGCAATGTGTTTCGGCGATGGTGATGCCTGATGGCGTCGATGCGACAGCGGGGTTGAGTTGGTCACGCTCCGCGGGCGGATGAGCTGACTTGATCCGGGACAGGGATGGAAGCGAGGCGAGCGAGTGTTGGCCTAACGTAGGAAATGGTGGAAGACGCACATGTCTAACGAAGCGATCACGCCGCTGCGTCGCAACGAAAGGTCGATCGCCAGCGAAGCCCAACTCGACATTGCGACGGTCCTGAGCTTTGCCGCCGGCGTCGCACGCAGGTTACCTTTTTACGTTCCGCTCCTCTTGCTGTTATCCATTCTGATCGGCTCCATCTGGCTGTTGTCCTACCTCTGGACGCCTCCCATCTTTGTGGCTCGTGCCACGATCGGACCGCCCAATCCCTCTCCTGTAAGTTCTATGATGTCTTCGATGGGCGGTAGCCAGATCGGGAACAGCGCGGCGCGGCGTTTGTTGGGGGGGGGGGGCGGCACCAGCAGCGACCCGTTTCAGGAATACCAGCAATTGATGCTGTCGCCGCGTCTTGCTGTCGAGTTGGCGCAGAAAGACAATTTCCTGCAAACCATCTTCGAAGCAAGCTGGGATTCCGCTGGCAAGAGATGGAAGCCGCGGGGATCGCTCCATGCATTCTCGTCGGCGATCAACCGTTTTCTAAATCGCCCCGTCTTGGATCACCCCGATGTCGACTCGCTCGTGTCCTATCTCCAGACACACTTGCAATTCGCCCAAGCACAGGATGCGGGGAAAACCCAAGTCGCCAGCCTGTCGGGTGGAAACAGTCCCTATCTGACGGTAAGTTTTCAATCCAATACGCCCGAGCGCGCCGAGGCGTATCTGGACACGATCCTGCGACGCGCGGACGATATTATCCGCCAACAGCACATGCGGGACGTCGACGCCAGGATACAGTATATATCGAATGAATTGGCCCGGATCACGTTGTCGGAACAGAAGGAAGCCCTGATCGATACCATGGCAAGTCAAGAAGAACTGAAAGTCATGATGGTGGCTGACCAGAGATTTTCCTATGTGTTGGTAAGCATGCCATACGCCTCGCCAACGCCGATATCGCCGATGTCGCCGTTCACGGCTCTGATATTCTCGTTCGTCGCCTCCACAGTTGCCTGGATTTTTCTCGTCGCTGCCGCTTCGTACAGTGGCGTCCTCAAGAGGTGGATTGATGTGTTCCGCTGGCCCAATCGCAAGGCGCCGGCCGGCGCGGCGCTGATGCCGCTGGCGAGGTAACCAACGGTGTTTTCTGCATACATCTCGTTGCTGATCGATTGCGCCGTCTCGCGGGATGACCATCTATGCAGTCTGCCGTTTCGCAGGACCTAGTCCTGTCGCGCAATCTGCGCATCTGGCTCTGGATACTCTGCATTGGGATGCTGTTCCTGACGCAGATCGCGTACATGATCGGCTCGTTTCCGGTCGCGGTTCCGCTAATCCTGTATTTCGCGACGATCGCATACTTCGCCGCGCAAAATCTCCTGACGATCCGAATCGTCCCGCTCACCATGCTGACAGTCGCCGGCGTGATCGGCCTGCTTGGGCTTCGTCACGGGGAACTAGTGTCTTCCAGTTCCTTCCTGATGACGATTACGCTGTACCTGCCCTTTGTCTTCGACTGCAAGGACGAGGAGAAAGTCCGCCGGATTCGGAACTACTTCTGCGAGGTCTACATCGCTGGCGTGACAGTGATAGCTCTCGTCGCGATCGTGCAATTCGCCCTGATGAACGTTGTAGGCTTAACATCTCTCGTCAACGTCTATTACGTTCTTCCCGCGGGCCTGCATGAGGCGGGCGGATATGCTTACTTCCGTCCGATGGCCGGGCTGCTCAAAGCCAACGGATATTTTCTCCGGGAGTCGTCGTTCCTTTCGATGTATTCCGCCTTGGCCCTCTTGATGGAGTATTTTGGAAGGGCCCGTTTCAGAGCGCTCGCCATTTTGGCTCTCGCGCTCTTCCTTTCGTTTTCCGGGACCGGTGCTATGATCATTATATTCGCCGTTCTTGTTCCACGCTCCCGCCAATCCCTTCGCATCGCGGGTCTGCTTGGCGTGGCTGCCATCAGCGTATATTTTTGGGGCGATAAAATCCCGGGGGTCGGCTTCTGGGTCGCCCGCCTGGCCGAATTCCAGGCTGCCGGATCCAGCGGCTATGCCCGTTTTGTTGCGCCGTTTCTGATGCTTCAGACCACATTGGCGAACAAATACCTGCTTTTCTTCGGGAACGGACCCGGAAGTTACGATCGGACCGTTCGTCCGCTATCGTTGCTTCTAAATTTCCAGATCGCCGGTGCGAGTCTGCCGAAGAATTTTTACGAATATGGTCTCATCGGCTGCGCAATGATCAACGGCCTTGTGGCGCGGCGCGTGTATCGCAGTGATTTGCGCTGGGAATTGAAGAACGTGTTGTTTCTTGTGTGGTTGCTGTTCGTTGTGAATCTCGGCGAGGATTTTCTCTTGGTGTGGCTGTTGACATCGTGGCAGCGTCGCTTTGACCTTCCCTCTCGGGTAAGCCGGGTCGTGGAAACGAAAGTCGAGAACACGTTGCCAGCCGTTTCGGATGCCTCGGTTGGCCAGACGGGCTGAGACTTTACCATGCGCTGTTCTATGCCACGTGGAACGAAGACCGGGAGGCGGCGGTGTTTGGACGATTGAACGCGGATGGAATTTGGCAATTCCCTCCGGATGCCGCTCCCGGACCGCGACGGCCGGGCGTCCTGCTGGATCGCGACGGGGTCCTGGTGAAGGAAGTTCACTATCTTCGCCGCAAAGAAGATGTTGTGCTGGAAAGCGGCGTCGGCGAACTTCTGCGGTTTCTCCGAGGGAATCGTATTCCCACCGTGGTGGTCACCAATCAATCCGGAATCGCTCGCGGCTATTACGACTGGCCGGCATTCGAAATCGTGCAGCAGGAAATTGCCGACCAATTGCTACAGGAGAACTGTGGTGTGGATGTGGTTCTTGCCTGTCCCTTTCATCCGGACTTTACGCCAGGCTATGAGAACAGGCATGCACGCTGGCGAAAACCGGGGCCGGGCATGCTGAAACTTGGTGCTGAGTTGCTGAACCTCGATCTGAGCCGGAGCTGCATGATCGGTGATCATGTCAGCGATATCGAAGCCGCGAAAGCGGCAGGGCTGCCCATGGCAATTCATCTGATGACCGGCCACGGAGCACGGACCCGCGCGGCAGCGTTGCGTCTGGCCGATAATGACTTTCGGATCACAATCTCAGATGACTTAAATCAAGCCAAGCAATGCCTGGCATCATTCTTCAAGCTACCGCAACTTGGGATCTGACGTGGCGCATGCCGTCGCCTTGGCGCCGATCAGGAAGATTTCAGCAACTGGTCGAAATAGGCGATGGTTTTGACCAGCCCGTCCTTCAACGCAATGTTCGGCTCCCAGTTCAGAACTTGCCGGGCGCGGGAGATGTCGGGCTGGCGTTGCCGCGGATCATCTTGCGGGAGGGGCTGGTAAATCAGCTGGGACTTGGACCCCGTCAGCATCAATACCTGTTCCGCGAGCTGAAGCATGGTGAATTCGACGGGATTGCCCAGGTTGCATGGGCCGGTAAAATCGTCTGGAGAGTTCATCAGCCCGATCAAGCCGCGCACGAGATCGTCCACGTAGCAAAATGACCGCGTCTGCAGGCCTTCGCCATAGATGGTAATCGGCTGATCGGTCAGCGCCTGAACAATGAAGTTGGAAACCACCCGCCCGTCCCTCGGGTGCATATTCGGGCCATAGGTATTGAAGATACGCGCCACCTTGATGCGCAGATTGTGCTGGCGCTTGTAGTCGAAGAACAGCGTCTCCGCGCAACGCTTGCCCTCGTCATAGCAGGAGCGCGGGCCGATCGGATTGACATTGCCCCAATAACTCTCGACCTGGGGGTGGATGTCGGGATCGCCATAGACCTCGCTGGTCGAGGCTTGCAGGATCGGCACCTTCACCCGTTTCGCCAGCCCCAGCATGTTGATCGCGCCGATCACGCTCGTTTTGGTCGTTTGCACCGGATCGAACTGATAGTGGATCGGGGAAGCGGGGCAGGCCAGATTGTAGATCTGGTCCACTTCGACATAGAGCGGGAACGTCACATCGTGGCGCATTGCCTCGAAGACCGGATTGGACAGCAACCCTTCGATGTTTCGGCGTGTCCCGGTGAAATAATTGTCCACGCACAGTACTTCATTGCCCTGATCGAGCAATTGCTTGCACAGATGCGAGCCGATAAAGCCGGCGCCGCCGGTGACAAGGATACGTTTCATTTCCATTTTCCCTCGTGGACTGGAGGCAACTCGCCCCCGGGTTGGGTCGCCACGGAAGGCGGCCACAGACGTCCGTCGGCCAACCTCGGCCAAAAAAAGCGCCGCGTCACCACGTTTCGTTCTTTGCCGGCACGCGTTCTTTGTTGCGTTCGAAGTCCGCAAAATGCGTCGGCCAGTCCTCAAGCACGGCCAGTCGGGTCGATTCCATATGCGTCGAGAGAGAGGGTAGGGGCATCCATAGCCGGTGATAGCGTCCGAACAGAAGCCTTGGTGTCCCATACATGAACGTCTTCACCCAGATCTTTAGGTGATGAATATCGTGCCAATAGATTCGCAGATCCGCCAGGCTCAATTTGCGGGTCAGGGCGATCCAAACAGAATAGTCCCAGTTTTTATAGCAAAAGGTGCGAAAGATGCCCTTGGTGCGGATCAGCGTGGCGCGGGTCGTGAGGAAGGTGAGACAAGTGAAGCCGGCGCTCCGCCAGTAGCGGTCGCCGAACGGTCGGATGAAGTGGCGCTCGACCTTGAATGCAGTGTCGTAAGCATCGGGATGGTCGTAGGGCGAAACGAAGTCGGCGTCCTTGTTCGCCCGTATGAAGTCAACCATCTTCGTCAGGGCGCCGGGCAGATAGAAATAGTCGTCTTCCGCGAAATAGACCAACTCGGCATCCGTCTGCTCGGCCAGGATGTCGATCTGCATGGAAAAGGTCTTTAGGTTGCCCAGCTTATCTAGGTTGAGCACTTCCAGCGTGTCGTCGGCAAATATCTCACGGAACAGCGCTTCATATTCCGGCGGGCAGCCGTCCAGCAGGGCCCAGATCTTCACCTTGAGGGTCCCGAGCGAAGCCTTAAACGACCGCAGGCATAGCTCCGACATCTTGTACTTGTTGTCGGCATGGTAGGGCGGAATTTTCGAAACGCCTGGATAAATGCGATAGGCAACCGCAAGGTCGTATGGGGCTGCATGTGTCATAGCGCGGGCTCCGCATGTTTGCCCACGTTCAGCAGCGAATCGGAGCGCACGAAAAGCAGGTTGGGATTGATCCAAGAATAGAGACTATAGCCCCTATCCTCCAAATAGCGCACCACGGGATGGTTCGGCAATTCTGCGAGGTTCAAGTCATGAACTTCGATCAGGATCAGGCGTGGAGAATAGCGCGCGAAGTCGTTCGAGCGCAAAATCTCGACATCATAGCCCTCCGCATCAATTGTGAGAATCTCGAACGAATCCTGCACCAAGTGGTGGTCCAGAATTTCATCCAGCCGGCAAATCGTGACGGTGATGCGCTGCGGGGCTTGACCCGTCTTTGCCTCGGCCTCGCGGGCTGCCGCTTCGTCCATTGTGTTCCAGACGGAAGGTTGGCCGAACAGATAGAAGGTCCCTTGGCCGGCCTGGGGGGCGATTGAGACTTCGAGATTGGTGTCTTTCGGCCGGACCCGGTCAAAGATCGCCTTTGTACCGGGCGTCGGATCAATGTTTATGGACCGCCAGCCGCGTTTGTAGAAAAAATACGTATTCGACATGGAAATGGGACGGAATGCTCCCACGTCGACGATGCAGCCCTTGCGGACGACTATCCCTCGATCAAATGCCAGCCGATTGTAATAAGATGCGATATGGACGTCTTCACCAAATTGGGAATAGCTAGTTTGGCGGTCGACGAGCCCTCGCATCTGTTCGAGCACGCGCGTCCTTCTCAATAGGCGCTTGGCAAACCTCTTCATGATGCTCACGACGTCCTCCCCCGGCTACGGCATTCCATGACACGTCTCGCATGCCGCAGATATTCTCCGCCGATCCTATTGCGTGATCCGGACTGCTGCCTGGAATGCGCAGGCTCTCCGGCGCTTGAGCGACCGAGACTAAAACGGTCAGAGCGGCGTTTTTTCATCATCATCCACCCTTTTTTCCGTCATGACTTCTTCAACAAGGGCCAGGAATTTCCTGCGAAATCCTTCGCTGGAATGGAGCTTCGCCCCCTCTGCGCCAAGTGCAGTCAGTGCCTCATGCCTCGATGTGTCTCGCATGACGGTGTCGATCTTGCGCACGGCGTCATCGATATCGCTATAGCGTTGCTCGGCATTCAATATGATCTCCCGCTGTCCGCCGGAATCGTGGATGAACGTTATACAGCCCAGCGCCTGCATTTCCCCCGGCGCAAACCCGTAGTGCTCATGCTCGCAACAATGAAGCCCCCATTTGTTGCCGACGATCAGTTCTTCCATCTCGGTTCGGTTGAGCGACTGGTGCCACTTGACCCATGGCTTGTCTGTGATCGCGCGTAGCAAGGCATCGGCATACAGGCCGGAGCCACTGCCGATGATGTGCAGACCGACATCGTGGCCCAGCCCCCTCAAGCGCGACACAATCTCGACGGCGTCCAGCGTCCTTTTTCCGGGTGAGATTCGGCCAACAATTGCGAAATTGTTCGCGCGCCGCTCGAAATCCACCCACGCCGCCGAATCGGGCTTAAGTTCGACGGCAATTCCAAAATGAATCGGGTGAACGTCCGCTTCTGGATAGTTTCGGAGGAATTGCTCGGCCGTCCAGCTCGAGTTGGTTACCGTCACCAAGCTGCTGATATAGTTCTTGTTCCATCGCACCAGTCGCCGAAGCAGCAGGATATAGGCAATTTTTGCCGCGTACTTCAGATTATTGTCGGTCTGCCAGCCTAGATACTTCAGGCTCTCCCGGTCGAAAATGAGCTGCGGGAAATGTATGCACTCAATGATGTGCCTTGCACGCAGGGTGCATTCCAGGCCGGTCGTGACCAGCAGATCCGCATCGGCCACGATGGGACGGACCTGCTCGCACATGAGAGCAGATTTGAGTTGCGAAAAGGAACCTGGCCGATACCGCTCGGTGAGACGTGTGACGGCACCGAACGGCATGGACCGGAAGCATACCTTGGTGCGGTCGAATGAAAGCTTTGCCCATTTCTCGACCTGATCCAGATCGACCGGCCTGCCGTGGTGAAGAACGAGCACCTCATCGAAGCGCTGTTGCAGCAGTTCGACGACGCGAAAGCAATAAGCCTCAGCCCCCCCCAATTCCACGAAGGTGCTATGAACTACGACCGCACGCATTGGAAACTTGTCTCTGTCCGAGAGGCTGCTGGAATTTTTGAGGGCGGCAAATCAAGCCTCGCGCAACATGTCGCTTGGAGCGGCTTCCGCGCTGTTTGCCAGAGATAAGGCCACGTGGAATTGAGCCCGTCTGTGCCCATATACACGGCGACGGCCTGTTTGGCGCCAAAGTGGCCGTTCATCGCGGCGCATTGGTGTCGACCCCGCCATGGAAATCGACCGGCCACCACGCTCGCGACAGGTTTTTCGGCTCGATATCGACGCGACGAAATAGCAGGCCGTCCATTTCGCCGAGCGGGCGGTCGCCGGATGTAGTCTTCATCTTCCTACCGATCAATTGCCTGTAGCGCTCGATGAAGTCAGCAACCACGCAGGTTCTCCAGCTTGTCGACAAGCAACCTTCGACCTGGTGACCCGGAAGCGAGTGCCAACCATGAGCCGTCGGGAAAAAGGATCGTTTGATGACCCACCCTGGCGAAGGATTTATCAGCAATTCCATTCCTGACAAACACATTCTGGCAATGATCGGCCTGTGGCCGGCTTCATTGTCGAATCGCCCGGCAACCTTCGCTCGCCGGCAACTAGATTGCGTCGTCCTAGCGCGTCCGTTCGATCACGTTCTGCACAAGCGTCCTTATTCACGAATATTTTCAAGAAAGCATCTATTTTCGACACGGTCTTGAAGGCTGGAACCGATTGCCACCTGGATGGGGGCTCGCAACACTGGCAACGCGTGGCGTCACCCGCCCAGGGACGATCATCGTCCAGGATGCAGTCTTGGGGTGTGGAATAACGCGCCTTCGACTGGCGATGCCACGACATGCATTTACCATCGCGCCACATCCCATTTACGGCCGGCGTTTCTGCCCCCTGAGGAGGTGCGCCCGGCCGTGCGGTCCAGTACGATGAATTGCGCTGAGAGCGGCCGCATTGCCTCAAATGACGGGTTTTTGGCGAGCGGATTCGGCCATTCAAACTTGTGTGCCTACCGGAATGAGGCTATTAAACCCTTAAGCTATAAGAATTCTAGACTTCGTGGAAAATTGAACGGGGCTTGGTCAAAAGTGAGTTGGCAGTGGGCAACATTTTGAGCGGATTCGATGTCGTAACCGGCGGGGCCGGATTTATCGGAAGTCATCTTGTAGACTCACTTATCGCCAAGGGCCGGCCGGTTCGTGTCGTGGACAATTTGGCGGTCGGTCGGCGCGCGAATTTGGCGCAACATGACGGCAACTCCAGCTTCGAATTTCTTCACGCAGACGTCGCCGATAAAGCGGCGATGGTATCGCATCTGCGAGGCGCCGATCGCGTGTTTCACTTGGCCGCCATGGCCGACATCGTGCCGTCCATTCAGAATGCCGAGGCGTACTTCCGAGCGAATGTCGACGGCACCTACTCGGTCGTCGAAGCGGCACGGGAAAACAAGGTGCGCCGACTGATCTATGTCGCGTCGTCCTCATGCTACGGCATTCCGGACGTCTATCCGACGCCGGAGACCAATCCGATGGATCCGCGCTATCCTTATGCGCTGACCAAGCTGCTGGGCGAACAGATCGTCATGCACTGGGCACAGCTCTATCAGCTACCGGCGTTGTCGCTGCGATTCTTCAATGTCTACGGCCCTCGCGCTCGCACGTCCGGCACCTATGGCGCCGTTTTTGGCGTTTTCTTGGCGCAGCTCCTGGCCGGCAAGCCCCTGACCATCGTGGGCGACGGCGAGCAGAAGCGCGATTTCACCTATGTCTCCGACATCGTAGACGCCCTGATCACGGCAGCCCAGAGCGACAAAACTGGAGAAATCTACAACGTCGGCACCGGCAATGCCCAGAGCGTCAACCGTTTGGTTGAACTTCTGGGAGCCAAGGAAACTGTGCACATTCCCAAGCGCCCTGGGGAGCCCGATATTACATTGGCGGACACGACGAAGATCCGCAGAGAACTCGGCTGGGCGCCCAAAGTCTCGTTCGAGCAGGGCGTACAGAAGATGTTGGAGAATATCGACTATTGGCGCACCGCTCCGGTGTGGACCGTCGACGGCATCAAGGAGGCGACTACCGATTGGTTCAAGTATTTGAGCCCGGAGCGGGAAAAGCAGGGGGCCGAGGCGCATGTCCAATAAGCCGAGACTGATCGTAGGCGGGGGCGCGTCGCGCGTTTCGAAATTTGGAATTCGCGACAAGATCAAATCGCTTGAAGAAATGTCCGCCGCCGTGCGGCAGGCCAAGCTGTCGGGCGAAACGGTCGTACTGTGCCATGGCGTCTTCGACGTGCTGCATATGGGTCATGTGCGCCATCTCGAAGCCGCGCGCCAGGAGGGCACGCTGCTCTGCGTGACCCTCACTGCCGATCGCTACGTGAACAAGGGTCCCAATCGACCGGTCTTTCCCGAACAGTTGCGCGCTGAAATGCTGGCGGCGATGGAGTATGTTGATCTGGTTGCGATCAATCATGCGCCCACCGCCGAGACGGTTCTCAACGCCGTGCAGCCATCGGTATATGTTAAGGGATCCGACTATCGAAATGCATCGGACGACGTCACCGGCAAGATCGACAATGAGCGCGCCGCCGTTGAATCCCACGGCGGACGCATTGTCTTTACCGATGATATCACCTTTTCCTCGTCGAACTTGATCAATCGGCATTTCAACGTTTATCAGCCGGAACTGGCGAATTATCTGGAAAGCATGCGTGACGGCGGCGCGCTGGAAAGGCTCACCGCGATCATCGACAAGATTTCGGACTACAGGATTCTGATGGTCGGCGATGCCATCATCGATGAGTATCAGTTCGTCGCGCCCCTGGGAAAATCTCCCAAGGAGAACATGATCGCGACGCTTTATCAGAATCGCGAGACCTACGCCGGCGGCGTGTTCGCCGCGGCCAATCACGTCGCCAGCTTCTGCAAGTCGGTGGATCTGATCACCTGCTTGGGTGATTCCGACCGTTATGAAAAGCTGATTCGCGATTCACTGCGCTCCAACATCCATCTCCATCCATTGACCAAGCCGTCGTCGCCAACCACGCGCAAGACCCGGTTTGTCGAAAGCTATTCGTTGCGCAAGCTGTTCGAAGTCTACTCGATGGACGACAATCCCATCAGCGGCGATGTGGAGTTCGACCTGCATGAGATGATCCGCAGTCGGGCCAAGGACTACGATCTGGTGATCGTGACCGACTTCGGACACGGCCTCTTGGGCCGCAAGACGCTTTCGGTGCTCGCCGAACACGCGCGATTCCTTGGTGTGAACGCGCAAAGCAACAGCGCAAATCTCGGCTATAATCTGATTACCCGCTACTCGCGGGCCGACTATATCTGCATCGACTCTCCCGAGGCTTTCCTCGCCGCCGGCGACAAGCATGTCGATCTCGCGGAAATCGTGCAGAACCGCCTGCCGCAAAGCGTCAACTGCCCAAACGTCATCGTCACGCGCGGCAAGTATGGCTGCATGACCCGTTCGCCGGACGGCACTCTCGCCGGCGTGCCGGCTCTCACCAGTACGATCGTCGATACGGTTGGTGCCGGCGATGCGTTTTTTGCCGTGACCGCGCCGATGGTGGCGTCGGGCGCACAAATGAGCGATGTCGGATTCCTGGGAAATGCGGCGGGCGCGCTGAAGGTCGGAATTGTCGGTCACCGCGCCGGCGTGGAGAAGGCGTCTCTCATCAAGTTCATCACGTCGATGCTGAAATAGGGGTTGCCACGATGAAGCGCGCTCCAAAATACCTGGATGAGCTCCACCGCCTGCTCAAAGAGACCGCGGTCACCGGTGCGGTCGGTCAGGATCTTGATCTCGACGATTCGGCGCTCAAGGCGGGCGAGATGGCGCGCACCGCTACCGCGGCCGGCGGCACGATTTTCTTCATAGGCAATGGCGGTTCGGCCGGCATCGCGAGCCACATGGCGATCGATTTCACGAAGAACGGCGGCATGCGGGCACTGGCGTTCAATGACGGCGCCTATCTTACCTGTCTGGGTAACGATCTCGGGTTCGACAAGGTTTTCGCCAAGCCGCTCGAAATGCATGCACGCAAGGGCGATCTCCTCCTTGCCATTTCGAGTTCGGGCCGATCTGCCAATATCCTGAACGGCGTCGAGGCTGCACGGGCGCACGGTTGCGGCGTGCTGACCTTCAGCGGCTTTGATCCTGCAAATCCGCTACGCAGGCGTGGCGATATCAATTTCTACATCGAATCGGGCGAATATGGTTTCGTCGAAATCGGTCATCTGGCGCTGATCCACACCATCCTTGACCTCTCTATGGGTTGGGGTAAGGACGTTGCGGGCGCGCAACTTCAAGCCGCAACCTAGAAAGAGAGCAGGAAGCCCGTGAATCGTTTCAATCAGGTCTTGGTCATTGGCGGCGGCGGATATGTCGGCGCGGTTCTGGTGCCTAAGCTGCTGCAGCAGGGTTATCGCGTAACGGTGTTCGACCTCTTCATTTATGGTGAAGACGTTTTTGATGCGGTTCGGAGCAATCCCGGCCTCAAGCTCGTCCGGGGCGATATGCGTGATATTCCGGCCGTGGAGCAGGCGATCGAGGGTTGCGACGCCGTCATTCACCTCGCCTGTATTTCCAACGATCCTTCCTTCGAGTTGGATCCGGAGCTGGGCAAGTCGATAAACCTCGATTGCTTCCGTCCGACCGTGAAGGCGGCCAAGAAGGCTGGCGTAAAGCGGTTTATCTATGCTTCCTCATCCTCGGTCTATGGCGTGAAGGAAGGCGTAGAAGTCACGGAAGACCTGTCCTGCGAGCCGTTGACCGACTATTCCAGATTCAAGGTCGCGTGCGAAAAGATTTTGACGGAAGAACGTGAGCCGGGCTTTGTCACCACGATCATCCGGCCCGCGACGGTGTGCGGTCCCTCGCCGCGCCAACGCCTGGACGTGATCGTCAATATCCTGACCAGTCACGCCTATCACAACAACAAGATCAAGATAATGGGCGGCAACCAGCTGCGGCCCAATATCCATATCGACGACATGTGCCGGGTCTATCTCAAGGCGCTCGAACTGCCGGACGAGATGGTGGACGGCGTGGTGGTCAATGCCGGCTACGAAAACCATTCAGTGGAGCGTATCGCCACCATGGTGCGCGACGTGGTCGGCCCGCAGGTGACGATGGAGTATGTTCCGACCGACGACCCGCGCTCTTATCACGTGTCGTCCGAGCGAATAAAGAAAGCCTGGAATTTCGCACCAGCCCATACGATCGAGGAGGCGGTTCGTGGTCTTGTCGATGCGTTCAAGTCGGGCAGGCTGCATGACCCCATGAAAAATCCAATGTATTACAACATCAAGCGGATGCAGGAACTCCGTCTCAAGTAAGTGTTTGCGGGCAAGGACAGTCTCATGGATGTTTCGAAGGCGACGAAAGACGTTTCCGAGCTGGGCCGAATCGCGGCCGCGGTGCGGGGACAGATCGTCACCATGTCGCACGAAGCTGAGACACCGCATCTGGGGTCCTCGTTGTCGTGCACCGACATCGTTACGGCGGCCTACTGGGCGGTTCTGAGGCTGGATCCGCGGCGCCCGGATGCGCCGGATCGCGACCGTTTCATTCTCTCCAAGGGACATGCCGCGACAGCGCTCTACACAGCCTTGTGCTTCCGCGGCTTTTTCCCGCGCGAGATCCTCGACAACTACAATCACAACGGATCGCCGCTGGCCGAGCATCCGGGTCCGGGTTCCGTGCCCGGCGTGGAAGCCGCAACGGGTTCGCTGGGCCATGGTCTACCCATCGCGGTCGGTCTTGCGATGGCCAGCCGCATCAGAAAAATACCGTATCGAGTCTATGCGTTGTTGTCCGACGGCGAGTGCAATGAAGGCTCGGTGTGGGAGGCGGCAATGATGGCGCCGGCTCAGAAGCTGGGCAATCTCTGCGCCATCGTGGACTACAACAAATGGCAGGCGACGGGGCGAAGCAACGAAACCCTGGCGCTGGCGCCTTTGGCCGACAAATGGCGCGCCTTTGGATGGGAAGTGCACGACATCGACGGCCACGACATGCCCACGCTCGTGCGGCTGATGGATCAGCTTCCGGACGGCAGCGGCAAGCCGGTGGCTATCATCGCGAACACCGTAAAGGGCAAAGGCGTCTCCTTCATGGAAGATGACAACAACTGGCACTATCGCATTCCGACCGCCGAGGAGGTAAAGGCGGCATATCGGGAATTGGGGCTGTCGTGAGAAACGCGTTTGCCTCGGAAGTCACCGCGCTTGCGCAGGGCAACCCAAATATCGTCCTGCTCTCCGGCGATATCGGAAATCGCTTGTTCGACAAGTTCAAGGATGCCGCGCCGGAACGCTTTCATAATGTCGGTGTTGCCGAAGCGAACATGATCGGCGTGGCGGCGGGCATGGCGATGGCCGGTTTGCGCCCGATCACCTACACCATCACTTCCTTCACGACGGCGCGTTGCCTCGAACAGATTCGCGTCGACGTTTGCTATCATAATCTGCCCGTCGTGATCGTCGGGGTCGGATCGGGTCTCGGCTATGCCTCGCTGGGCGTGACGCATCACTCCTGTGAGGATGTCGCTTTCCTGGGCGCCCTCCCCAATATGACGGTGCTCGCGCCCGCCGATGCATTTGAGACGCGCGCGGCATTGCGGGCGGCCGTCGCCCATGACGGACCGGTCTATATCCGGCTGGGCAAGAAGGGCGAGCCGAAGGTCCACTCTTCGGTGCCGGAGGATTTCAAGATCGGCAAAGGCATCGTGATGACCGAGGGCGATGCGGTGTGCATCATCGCCAGCGGCACGGTGCTGCCGGTGGCGCTAGAGGCCGGCAGGCGGCTAACGCAGGCAGGCCTTCCCGCCCGCGTCGTCAGTCTGCATACGGTCAAGCCGATGGACGAGGACCTGCTCGCGCAATGCGCGGCGCGGTTTCCCGTGATCGCCACGGTCGAAGAGCACAGCATTCTGGGCGGTGTGGCGGCCCGTGTGTCCCAGTGGATGACGGCCAACCAGATCACCACCACTCGCCATATTCCATTCGCCACCGGCGACTGGTTCCTGAAAACCGCAGGCGAACAGGATTATGCGCGCGAGCAATACGGCATCACCACCGACGCCATTTTCGAAAAGGTGCACGCCGCCGCCGCGGCCCGCCAAAAGATCCAGAGGACTGCGTGAAAACCGAGGCTGCCCTGCTGGTTGAGACCGGCAAACCCCTTGTTCTGGCCGAAATCGAAATCCCGGTCCTGAAGCCGGGCCAGGTTCTGGTCGACATCGCTTTTTCCGGCGCGTGCCATACGCAGGTGCTGGAAGCCCGCGGCCATAAGGGCCCGGATCCCTGGGTGCCGCACTGTCTAGGCCATGAAGGCTCCGGCACGGTGCTGGAGATCGGTCCGGGCGTCACGCGCGTCAAGGCGGGCGACAAGGTGATCCTGTCCTGGCTGAAGGGCGCGGGGCTGGAAGCCGGCGGCACCGTCTATAGCTGGGAAGGCAGGAAGGTGAATTCCGGCGGCGTCGTGACGTTCGGACGCCAGATGGTGGCCAGCGAAAACCGCCTGACGCCCTTGCCGGAGGGCATGGATATGCGAGCCGCCATCATGATGGGTTGTGCGCTCCCGACCGGCATGGGCGCCGTGCTGAATGTCTGCCAGGCGCGTCCCGGCCAGTCCGTCGCGATTTTCGGCTCGGGCGGCATCGGCCTGTCCGCCATCCTGGGCGCGGTGGTTTCGGGCTGCGTTCCTGTGATCGCGGTCGATCTCAACAAGGACAAGCTGGATCTGGCGCGCAAGCTGGGCGCCACCCATGTGGTCAACGCCGCCGACGGCGATCCCGTCAAGGCGATCAACGAGATTGCGGCGGGCGGCGTGGATTTCGCCGTGGAAGCCACCGGTGTTCCGGCGGTCATGCTTCAGGCGATGCAGTCGGTCCGCAAACAGGGCGGCCGCGCCGTGGTTTGCGGTAACGCGCATGCCGGAACCACCGTCAATATCGATCCGCGCCTGTTCAACGACGGCAAGAGCATCATGGGCACTTGGGGTGGCGACAGCGTGCCGGAGCGTGATTATCCGCGCTATGCGCGCCTGCTGATGGCGGGAAAGCTCGATGTAACGCCGCTGCTGTCCAAGCCGTACCGGCTTGCCGACATCAATGCCGCGCTCGACGACCTTGAGGCCGGCCGCGTGGGACGGCCTCTGATCGACATGCACGCGAACTAGAAGGGCTGGGCGAGTGCGGATCGGCGTTGATTTCGACAACACGATCGTTTCCTATGACGGCGTCTTTCACCGTATCGCGGTCGAAAACGGCCTGATTCCGCCCCATATCGAATCCAGCAAGGACAGCGTGCGCAACTACCTGCGCAAGGTCGGCCGCGAGGACGAATGGACCGCCTTGCAGGGACATGTCTATGGTGCGCGCATGGATGCGGCGCAACCTTATCCGGGCGTGCGGGAGTTCTTCCGGCACGCCGTCGCGCAAGGCATCTCCATCGCCATCGTGAGCCACAAGACGCGCCATCCCTTCCTGGGCGAAAAGCACGATTTGCACCTGTCGGCGCGCCGCTGGCTGGAGGCGCAGGGCTTCTTCGATCCGGCCCAGATCGGGCTGGACGAGTCCCATGTGTTCTTCGAAATGACGAAGGAAGACAAGATGGCGCGCATCGGCGCGCTCGGGCGCACGGTCTTCATCGATGATCTGCCGGAATTCCTTGGTGAGCCTGCTTTTCCGGGAAATGTCGAGCGCCTTCTGTTCGATCCCAAGGGCGAGAATGCCCACGTGACGCAATTCACGCGCATGCGTTCCTGGGCGGAGATCGCGGCACGGCATTTTCCTGCATCGGCCGAAGCGGTCGGACGATGATTCCCGACGCGATACGGCCGGCCGCAGAAGCGCTTCTGGAGAAGGCGGGCTTTCCTTCTCCAGTGCACTTCGTGCGCATCGACGGCGGCGGCAATAACCAGGTTTATCGCGCTGAAAGCGGCGGCCGCTTGGCGGCGCTCAAGGTCTATTTCCATCATCCCCAGGACCAGCGCGACAGGTTGAACGCCGAATATTCTTTTTCCACGCTGCTGTGGCAGCACGGCGTGGAAAACGTGCCCAGACCGCTCGCGATCGACCGGACGGCGCGGCTCGCACTTTACGAGTTCGTAGCCGGCAACAAACTGCTGCCGGAAGAAGTGGATGCCTCGGCCATCGATGTGGCTTGCGATTTTTTTGCGTCCATCAACACGCCGGCGTTGCGGGCCGCCGGAAAGGGCCTGCCGCCGGCATCCGAAGCCTGTTTCTCCACCGTTGCACACCTCACGACCGTGCGCCGCCGGCTTGATCGGCTGGACGGACTTTCCGGCGCCACGCCGGTGGATCGCGAAGCAGGAGACTTTGTGCGTGGCCAGGTGCTGCCCTTCTGGCACGCTTTGGAGGCAGACGTGCTGGCGACGACCGCGCGGCTCGGACTAGCGCCCCAGGAGGAGATCGCGGCCGGGGCGCTCTGCATTTCGCCGTCCGACTTCGGTTTTCACAACGCCTTGCGCGAGGCCGCCGGACGCTTGCGTTTCATCGATTTCGAATATGCCGGCTGGGACGATCCGGCCAAGCTTGTCGGCGATTTTTTCAATCAGGTGCAGGCGCCGGTGCCCCGCGTCCTGTTCGGCACCTTTGCGCGGCGCGTCGCTTCCCTGTTTCCGGAAGACGGCCATATGCTGGCGCGGTTCGAAATCCTACTGCCGGTCTATTCGGTCAAATGGATAACGATCATGCTGAACGACTTTCTGCCCGTAGGCGAAATGCGCCGCAGCTTCGCCGGCGACACCAGCCAGGCCCTGGCGCGCAAGCGGGGCCAGTTGGCCAAGGCGCGTCAGGCATTCGCCCGACTTGCCGTCGACGCATCGCTGCCGGCGCAAGCATAGCGGAGAAGAACAATGGCAAAATACGTCGTCATCGGCAGCAACGCCTTTTCGGGGCAGGACTTCGTCGACCTGCTGCTCGACGATTCCTCACGCGAGGTGATCGGCATCAGCCGCTCCGAAGAGAAGCCAGACTTCCTGCTGCGCTATAAGAGCCGCAAGGATTTGTCGCGGTTCCGGTTCAAACGGTTCGATACCAACAAGGACATCGAGCCGATGCTGGTGTTCCTGGACGCCGAGAAGCCGGAATACATCGTCAATTTCGCGGCCCAAAGCGAAGTCGGGCCAAGCTGGATACATCCCGAGCACTGGTTCGAGACCAACACGGTGGGGTTGGCGAAATTCGTCAACCACATGCGCAAGCAGGATTATCTCAAGCGCTATTTGCATGTCTCGTCGCCGGAAGCTTATGGAAACTGTGTCGGCACGGTGGTGGAAACCACGCCCGACAACCCTTCCACGCCCTATGCTGCGTCGAAGGCGGCCGCCGACATGATCAATTCCGTTTACCAGAAGACCTTCGGCTTTCCCGCCATGAACGTGCGCGCCACCAACGTCTATGGCGCCCGCCAGCAGCTGTTCAAGATCATCTGCCGCACCGTGATCTATCTGAAACTGGGTAAGACGATCAGGCTCGACGGCGGCGGCGTCGCCGTCAAATCCTACATCCACGTGCGCGACGTCTCGACCGGCGAACTGGCCATGCTGGAAAAAGGACGGGTGGGCGAGCGCTATCATCTGTCGCCCGACGCTGGCATTGCAGTAAAAGATGTCGTGCGGCTGATCTGCGAGCGGATGGGCAAGGATTTTGCCTCGGCGACCGAGATCGGCCCCGAAAGGCCCGGGCAGGACGCAGCCTATGTCATCGATTCGACCAAGGCCCGGACCGAACTGGGCTGGAAGCCTGTGATATCCATCGAGGACGGTATTTCCGAAGTGGTCGACTGGATCGAAAAAAACTGGGGTGCCATCAGCCGGCAGCCATTGGAATATCAGCACAAACCCTGAAGGCAGAAAGAACCATGGCCAACGTCGATTTCATCTCCAAGATTCACAAATCCACCAAGCGCGACTATCTCGCCCGGGTGAACCAGCGCGACAAAGCCGAAGTGGCGGAACTGGCGGTCAAGTTCGACTATGACTATTGGGACGGCGGCCGCGATACCGGCTATGGCGGCTACAAGTATGACGGTCGTTGGCGCGTAATGGCCGACGATCTGGTCGCGCATTACGGCATCAAGCCGGGAATGAAGGTGCTGGATGTCGGCTGCGGCAAGGGTTTCATCCTGTACGACTTCGCCCAGGCAGTGCCGGGAGTCGAGGTGCGCGGCATCGACATTTCCGAATATGCCATCGCGCACGCCAAGGAAGAAGTGAAGGACAGGCTGTCGGTCGCCAATGCCGCAAAGCTGCCTTTCGGAGACAAGGAATTCGACCTCGTCATCTCGGTCAACACGCTGCACAATCTCTATCTGCCCGACCTGTGGTCGGCGCTGCAGGAGATGGAGCGTGTCGCCAAGAACAAATATCTCATCGTGGAGGGGTATCGCAACGAGCGCGAGAAGGTGAACCTGATGTACTGGCAGCTCACCTGTCGCGCCTTCCATACCCCGGCCGAGTGGGAGTGGCTTTTCCAGCAAACCGGCTATACGGGCGACTATTCTTTTATCTATTTCGAATGAGGCCAGCATGACGTCCAAAACGAAAGATCCCGTGAATCAAGTCACAGTCGATCTGGCAGAGAGTGTCGGAGTGGCCAGGTTAGGCCTCATGAACAACCAAGTGTGGCACGACGATCCTCGTCGGCTGGTATTCACTCTGGCACGATATAAATTCGTGTCCAAGATGCTCAGCGGGCGCAGGAATGTTCTGGAGGTCGGCTGTGGTGATGGATTTTGCGCGCGCGTCGTGCGTCAGGAGGTCGCCGCGCTGACCATCACCGACTATGATCCGCTTTTCATTCAAGACATTGAAAGTCGCGCCGTCGAGCGGTGGCCGATTTCCGCAAAGACGCATGACATGCTCGCCGGACCAATGCCCGGCAGCTTCGATGCGGCTTATTCCTTGGACGTTCTTGAGCACATTCCGAAGGCGCAAGAAGACATATTTATCGACAATATCAAGGCATCACTTACGCCCAATGGCATTTTGATCGTTGGCATGCCGTCGCTGGAATCTCAAGTTTATGCGTCCCCCCCCAGCAAGGAAGGTCACATCAATTGCAAGACGGGAGCGGATTTTAAGTTGGTGATGGAGAAGCATTTCGAGAACGTCTTCCTGTTCTCCATGAACGACGAAATAGTCCACACGGGATACGCCAAGATGGCACATTATCTCCTTGCCATTTGCTGCACAAAAAAAACCTGAGATGAAGGACCTGCTGGTTGTCGGCGAGAATAGCGTTATCGGTTCGGCGTTGCTGGACGCGGCGAGCGCGCGATGTCTTTCCGTTGAAGGCACCAGCCGTCGGAACGGTGGACTGGACCTGGCGGATGCCGCCAGCGTGGCGCGTTTTCATCTACAGGCCACTCGTACCGCTGTGATCTGCGCTGCAGTCGCCTCGCTATCCGCCTGCGAAAGGGCGCCGGAGCGCGCCCTGGCAGTGAACGTTACTGGCACACTTGCGCTGGCGCAGCGCCTCAGGAACTTTGGGATTCATCCGATCGCCCTTTCCACAAACCTCGTGTTTGGGGGTGACAAAGCGTGTTGCGGAACCTCCGACGTGGTATCGCCCAAAACCTCATATGGCCGCCAAAAGGCAGAGATGGAGCGCGGCATTCTCGCGCTCGGGGGAACGGTGCTGCGCCTGACCAAGGTCCTTTCGCAGACCTCGGTGATGTTTCGTCAGTGGCGGGACAATCTGGCTCTTGGACAACCCATCAACGCGTTCTGCGACATGTACATGGCGCCGATCCCGTTGCCGCGCGTTACAGCGGCTTTGTTGGCTCTTATACGCGCCCCGCGGCCAGGTCTGGTTCAATTGTCTGCCGATCGCGATATCAGCTATGCTCAGGCCGCCAGTTTTATTTGTTGCGGGGTTGGGGCCGATCTAGCCCTGGTTCGGCCGGTGAGCGCGCCGACCGAGATTGCACTGGAAGCAAGGCCGCAGCATACGACGTTGGACACCACGGAAGCCACGGTCTGGTTGGGATGGCGGGCGATTGCGCCGGAGGACACTTTGGCAGAGGTATTCCTTGTATGATACCGCCTTGTCATCTGTGCGGTAGCAGCCTTGATCCGCTCGAGGGATTTTCCGACTTGAAACGCGTCACGTCGGACAGCAGGCCTTGGCCGTCCGGGGGCGCGTTGGCGGTTTGCAGCTGCTGTGGGATCGTACAGAAGCCCGCCGACGACAAGTTCCGTGAAGAGATTACGGAAATCTACCGCACTTACCAAATCTACCACCAGTCCAGCGGCAACGAACAGATGGTATTCGGTGAGGCTGCGGAGCCGCGCTCGCTTGATCTGCTGCGCCGGGCTATGAGACACCTTTGTGTTGCAAGTGAAGGACGTATGTTGGACGTTGGATGTGGCAACGGAGGATTGCTGCACTCATTCGCGCAGTTGCTGCCGGGGTGGCGCTTGGCAGGAAACGAATTGTCCGATGTTCACCGGGCGCGCGTTGAAAGCATTCCCGGGGTGGAAGCGCTTTATGTTGGCGGCATCGCCAGCGTACCGGGAAGCTTCGATCTCATCACCATGCTTCATTCGCTGGAGCATTTCATAAATCCGTGTGCGTTCCTGCCGGACTTGGCTTCTCGTCTGAACAGTGGCGGTCATCTGTTGATCGAAGTGCCAGATTTTCGCCAGAATCCGTTCGATCTTCTCATTGCTGATCATGTGACACATTTTTCGCCCGGCGCGTTGGGACGGACGTTAACGGCATCCGGCTGCGAAATAGAACAGCTGACAGGGACGTGGATCGCCAAAGAGATTTCAGCATTGGCCCGTAGTGGCGGAAACCGAAGCCCAGTAGTGAAGGGAAGTCCCGAAGACGGCGATGCCGCGCGCGGAGCGATCGCATTGCTTCACGCTGTCATTGACGAGGCACAGTCTCTCGCCCGCACGCGTCAAATAGGCCTTTTTGGCACCTCCAATGCTGCGACTTGGCTTGCCGGAGAGCTGGAAGCGCGAGACCTGAAGGTGCCCTTCTTTGTGGATGAGGATCCCGCACGAATCGGGCGCTTGCACATGGGCGTGCCAATCCTTTCTCCCGATGAATTGCCCGGCGATGCGCTGGTGTTTGTCCCCCTGGCACCTGCCGTTGCGCGGAAGTTGGCAGATCGATTGGGGAACGAGCGATTTTTCTTGCCCTCGGCGCTCGCATCATCGACCAGTTTCTCTCCAATTATTTGACGCGCCCCCCAGTCTGAGCGGAACTTCGCATGCCAACACTATCGGCCTTCATCATATGTTACAAACAGGGCCACCTCTTGGGACGGCAGCTCGCTGCTTTTTCGCGTCAAGACGTCCAGCCAGACGAAGTGATCCTCATTGATGACGCGTCTCCCGACAATACGGCCGAGCTGATGCAGCGCTACTGCGAAAGCCACTCTAATGCGCGCTTTATTCGCAATCAGCAGAACATGGGCGTTATCGAGACCATCAATATCGGCCTGCGCGCCGCGACAGGGGACTTCGTCTACTGCGCTGCCGCGGACGACGAAATCCAGCCGGGTTTTTTCGCCGCCATGATGGAGATCATATCTGCGCACCCCGAATGCGGTCTGGCGTTTTGCGATCCTATTTGGGAGATTGCCGGGCATGCCAGAGAGGAGCGGTATGGCCTTGCCCCGTCATCGCGCTACTTCTCGCCTGACGAACTTGTAGCGCTGTTTCGTGCCCTTCTTCTTCGCTTCCTGCCCGGACATTGCACCATATGGCGGCGCGCGGCGTTCGTGGAGCAGGGGCTTATGCGGCCTCTCTTGGGGGGTGTGTGTGATTCACTCCCCATGTGGTCCGTGGCGCTTCGCTATGGCGCCTGCTATGTGCCCCGGCCGCTGGCCCTGGCATTACTTTCACCGGATACATGGGGACAGCGCCAAGGGCGGGACAGGCGTAAGGTTTTTCAGGACTATCTGGCGCTCGTCGATGCTTTGATGGACGACGAGTTCGCCGACATTCGCCCTCGCTTGCGGGCTAGCCGGATACTAAGCCGCAATTTTCGCGCGCTCCGCCCGCTGCTTGCTCGCGGTAAGTTGTTCACGTTGTTGGACGGGATTGGCGCGGCGCGTCTTTTCCTCAGTTGGTTCCGCGCGGAATTGCGCCGCATGCAGGATACGTTGCTCGGATTTGGCCCGGCGCGTGTCGCCGCGAAGGCGGATAGAATCGCAGGGTGAGGGGGCGTTCCGCTGGTTGCGGAGAAACGCCAATAGTGCGATTCTCCATGCGCTTTGAGCGGGAGCGGATGCGGACCATCCCTAAGGCGCGATCTGGTGATATGAGTCAATCAACTGCCTTTACCGCCGAATATTACTCGGATAGCGCAAGCACGGATTCGAACTGGCGAAGCGCTTACCGTAAGCGGCGGGGCCACTACACGACGTTCATTCGACGGTTGCGTGGGGCCGCTCCTTTGGCCCATGACATAGTCGAGGTGGGCTGCGGCGTGGGGCTTTTCACATATGCCCTGTTGAATAGCTACCCGCGAAATACGCGCATCGTTTCAGGGGATATTTCCGAATACGCGGTCGGCGTCGGCAAGGAAAAGACCAAGGCCTTTCCCAACGTGGAAATGAAGATTCTCGACGCACAGGAATTGCAGATACCGGCTGCATCGGCCGATCTGCTGATTTCGCTTGATGTAGTCGAGCACCTTCCCGATCCGAAGCGGTTTTTTGCTGAAGCCTCTCGCGTATTGCGTCCCGGCGGGGTGCTCTTTTTCTCCACGCCGAACACCCGCTCGCTGGGTAGTCGCCTGAAGGAGAAGGACATCTCAAACGGCTGCACCATCCATACCTGGACCGCGCTTCGCGATCCCACACATATCGGTCTTCGCCCTATCGGAGAATGGCAGACGATGTGTCGCGACGCCGGTTTCAGGCCGCATCTCGAAGGAACGGACTTCCTATGGGACCCGCCTTATTTCAAGCGCCTGCCGATTTTCCCTCAGAAACTGCTGTTTACCGGATCCAGCAAGCTGCTGTCGAAAATGTTGGGTTTCACCAAATGGCGCATGGGTGAAAACTACTACGGCATCTGGCGGAAATCATCGTAATCGCAACAGACCAGACTCTACGCTCAACTGCTTGAGCCGATTGCGCTAGAATATGCGTGCACGATGACTTTCGTACATCCCCAGGAATAATCCCCACTCATGGAAAACTGTATTTTGTATTTTGAAACAAGTTCTTCCCAGGCACGCCGTTCGCCATACTTGTTGCTCGCACGGTTGCAATTCCAGTCATCAAAACAAATCATCGCACCCTCGCTGACGAAACCTTTCGCGAAGCACGGATCAAGCGCATCTATCATCGATTGATATAGATCGCCGTCAAAATGAATCAGGCTGAATCTCGTGTTGTTCGGCAAGACATTGACGGTGTCAGCGAACCAACCTTCATGCATCTCGACGCGCCTTGCAGGAAGGACGCGTTCAACAACGCGCTTCAGCTCTTCGAAGCTTAAAAATTTGCATGTTCCGCGCGCCCAGACGCCTTTTTGAACGTGCGGGGAGGACATGTCGACCTGCGCATTGATTTCGGGAAATCCCTCGAAACTGTCGAAAAGATGAAGCCGCTTGAACGACGGTCCGACCCAGCGCTCTGCAGCGAGCATGGCTGTCGCTAGCGCTTGGGCAGTAGAGCCGGACATCGTACCAAATTCCGCTATATCGCCTTCAACGTCGGCGCCGTAGGTATAAAGCACCGCCAGCGAAAGGGATTTTGCAGTCTCCATCGCGGATAGCGCATTGACATCATCTATATCGAGAAGCAATTCCGGGCCAGGATTTCCCACTATGCTGCGTCGCATTTTGCGAGCATAGACCGTCAAAGTCGGTCCCAGTAGCCTTCTGGTAGCGCGCTTCAACGCGCTTGCAAGCGATCGTGACGAAGCCATTAGAACAACACCTGATTGAACTGCGATCTAGGATCAATGAGCCTTGTCCGCCAAGGTCTTTTAAACGAGCATTGGATTTGTTTTAGGTGTTCATTCTCCAATAGGTGGGCCTCAGCAAGCAAGCTGCAATTTTCGATTTCGCTGTGATCGTCGACGTCCCGATCGGGCGACAGGCGGCGGAAGCGCCCTATGCGCGAGTGACAATGGGCACTATGCTCCAATATGAGCTTTTCCAAAATCCGTCGGTGCCAATGTTTGCGAGCAATGTAACTAGATCAGCCGTGATATTTGTTAAGTGGGGGGTTCATATCGCGGGGCTGGATCGGGCGTCTTTCTATGGCGGCCTCGGCCGTGTCTGGAACATAGCGCAAAGCGCGGTGTCGTTGCTCCTGATTGCCCGCTTCTTTTCCCTGGATGTACAGGGGTTCCACTACACGTTCATGAGCCTGATTGCGCTGCAGGTATTTGCCGAGCTTGGGTTAGGCCAAGTGCTAATTCAATATGTCAGCCACGAATGGATTCATCTGCGCTTGGGAGGCGATGGAAGCGTAGAAGGCAACGATCTCGCGGCCGACAGACTAGCCGGGTTAATGCACTTCGCCATTCGATGGTTCGGGACTGCATCACTTCTATTTTTTTTAGGAGCCGAGGTCGCGGGATATATTATTTTCCACCATTCAAATATCCATATAGGCTGGATTTGGCAATGGACGGCGCTTTGCCTCGCCGTGGTTGCTGACCTTTGTTTGCTCCCGTTCTTCTGTGTGCTCGATGGCACGAACCAAGTTATCTCCAGTTATCAGATTCGATTTATTCGTGGTATTAGTACCGGTTTGGCGCTATGTATCGCAATTTACTTTGGCGGAGGATTGTGGTCTTCCGCCATAAGTCTTTGGGCCGGCGTCTTAAGTATGGGGCTAATGGTGCTACTGAGACACCAGGTCTTCTTCGTTTCTTTGTTCAGGCGCGACTATTCGAAATCGGGATGGCTCACCGAATTATGGCCGATGCAATGGAGAATAATGCTGAGTTGGATAAGCGGCTATCTTTCTTTTTCCCTTTTTACGCCGGTCCTATTCAAATTTCAGGGGCCTATGGCGGCGGCTCAGATGGGAATGACGTGGAGCATAATACAATCTCTAAGCGGCATTACGGGAACTGTCGTACAAACCAAAGTCCCCTTATTTGGAATGCTTGTCGCGCAACGCAACTGGGCAGAGTTGGATCGTTTGGCGATTCGGCTGAGCGCGAGTTCGGGCGTGTTGCTCCTGTTTGGTGGCGCGGTCTTGCTCGGCGGTGTTTATCTCTTGCATCTCTATCAAGTCCCATTCGCGCGTCGGCTGCTGCCTTTGACCCCGCTCGCGATTTTTCTTCTGGCATCGGTCGTCATTCAGATAATGATGCCGATTGCATTTTATCTGCGTGCACATAAGCGAGAACCGCTCTTGGCGATCTCGCTCATCATCGGTTTTCTCACCGCGTTGAGTACGCTTGTGCTCGGCTACTATTTTGGAGCTGTGGGCATTGCTTGGGGATATCTGGCCATTACGGTGCTGATCGCGTTGCCGGGTTGTCTCTTCGTGTTGATGAGATTTCGCCAAGCTTGGCATACCTAAAACCTGCCATGCGCCTTCTCTGGCTGACCAAAACGCTTCCCTATCCCTCTATCGCCGGGGATTTGCTCTATTCCCGCCACCTGATCGAAGCGTGCGCGCGCCAGGGCATCGAAATCCACGTACTTTGCCACCCCGGCCCGAACGACAACGTCGCGGCACTGGACCAGCCCAATGTGACATGGCAAATCGTCGGTTCCGACTACAGGGGGCGCTTGCGATCCCTGTTCTCGCCGCTGCCCAATATCGCCTCGGTCTTCGACACGCCGCAACGCCGCGAGGCGATCCGGCGTGCGCTGGCGCAGACCTGGGATGGAATCGTTTTTGACGCCTTGGGCTCTCTTGGTGCCTTCCGACTGGTGCGCAACGCGCTGAAGGGCAGGGCGCACAGGCCGTTCCTAGTCTATCTCTCGCACAACCATGAGACTACGACCCGGCGCCGTGTCGCCGAGCAGACCGCCGGACTTGCAATGAAGATGGTGCAGCGCTTCGATGCGTGGAAGACCGCGCAGCTTGAGAGAAAGTCGCTTGCGGCCGTCGATCTTTTGACCACCATAACCGAAGACGACTGGCTGCAGTTCCAGCCAGACTTTTGCGGCAAGCCGCATCTGTTGGTTTCTCCCGGCTATGAAGGGCCGCGCCAAGCAAGGCGGTCATGGAGCCGGATTCCGCGCACGGCGATCGTCGTGGGTTCCTATCAGTGGGTGGCCAAGCGCATGAACGTCGAAGCGTTGCTGGATGCCGCGACACCCGTTTTTCCGGCAGCCGGAATCCGATTACGCATCGTAGGCCATATGGATGAAGCCTATCGAGCGCAATTGGAAAGGAGGTTCGCCTGGGCGGAGATTGTCGGTCCGGTGAACGATGTGATGACGGAGCTGGCAACGGCCCGGATGGGAATCGTCCCCGAACGGGCGGGCGGCGGCTTCAAGCTCAAACTGCTGGATTATATCTTCGGCCGGGTGGTCGTCGTCGGACTGGAGAGCGCGATGGGCGGCACGGGCCTCCAGGCGGGGCGCCATTACCTGGCGGCGCACGATATGGCGGCTCTGGTGCGATTGGTCGTGGATCGCATTGGGGACGATGCCGCGCTGGAATCCATGACCGATGCGGCTTTCACGCGATGCGAGATGCTGTTTGATTGGGCGGAGCGCGGCGCGCTTCTGCGAGCGGCATTCGAAGCGGTGATGCAATCGAACAGAATGGGCCTGCGGGTGCCGGGATCGTCCGAAGGATGAATTGTAGCCGATCGGCGGATAGTTATCGTCCAGGGAAAGACTCGTTCCATCAGGCTTTGACATTGGGGATGTTGCCGCGTCGCGCTTGCGCTCGTGAGCACCTCACAGGTGCCGCAGGGAAATAACCACTGACAAGCTGGCGGGTTCTGACCTGAGCCCCTGAACTTCCTCCAAATTTGAGTAGAGTCCGGCCTCTGGAGGGAGACGGACGATGAAGCATTCGAGGTTCACGGAAGAGCAGATCATTGGGATTCTGCGCGAGCACGAGGCGGGGATGAAGACGGCCGACCTGTGCCGCAAGCACGGCGTCAGCAGCGCGACCTTCTTCAAGTGGAAGGCGAAGTTCGGCGGGATGGACGTGTCGGACGCCCGGAAGCTGAAGGCTCTCGAAGACGAGAACCGCAAGCTGAAGAAGTTGCTGGCCGAGACGATGCTCGACGTCGCCATGTTGAAGGATCTCAATTCAAAAAAATGGTGACGCCCGTCGTGAAGCGGCAAGCTGCGGCCCATCTCTGCCAATCCTATGAGGTGAGCCAGCGCCGGGCGTGCCAGGTGATAGCAGCGGATCGGGCCTCGATGCGGTATCGCAGCATCCGGCCCGACGATGCGGTCCTGCGCGCCCGGCTGCGCGAGCTTGCCGCCATCCGCCGCCGGTTCGGCTACCGGCGGCTGCTGATCCTGATCCGCCGCGAGGGGACACATGTGAACCACAAGAAGCTGAGACGCCTCTATCGCGACGAACGACTCCAGGTTCGCCGGCGTGGCGGTCGCAAAAGAGCGCTGGGAACAAGGGCTCCGATGGCGATCCCGCAGGGGCCGAACCAGCGCTGGTCGCTGGACTTCCTGAGCGACCAGCTCAGCGACAGCCGCCGGTTCCGCATCCTCGTGGTGGTGGACGACTTCACACGAGAGTGCCTGGCGCTGGTGGCCGATACCTCGCTCTCGGGCATGCGTGTTGGGCGCGAACTCGATGCCATCGCCGCACGGCGCGACAAGCCATTGTCGATCGTCAGCGACAACGGCACGGAGTTCACCAGCATGGCGATCTTGAGCTGGTCGCAAGAGGCGCAGGTCGCGTGGCATTACATCGCGCCCGGCAAGCCGACCCAGAACGCCTTCATCGAGAGCTTCAACGGCCGTCTGCGCGATGAACTGCTCAACGAGACACTCTTCGCATCGCTCGCTGGCGCTCGCGTGGCACTGGCCGAGTGGATGGAGGACTACAACACCGTCAGGCCGCACAGTGCCATCGGCAATGTGCCGCCAGCGATCTACGCCAAACTCAGCGATCCCGCGATGCAACGGGACGGGTCGCTGCGCTTCTGGGGCTCCGCGCCCCGTCCCGTTGCATCACCGAGCCAGCAAGGCTCAAATGAAGGTCAGGCTCTACTTCCAACTGGATGAAAGATGGGGCTCAGGTCAAGTTGAACATTGTCCATATCACTCAGGCCGGGAATCGAGACGAGCTATCGCTGGTCATTGTCCATCGCGCCTGAACCGGCCCCCGGGGGGAGCGTCCGGCCGCGAATGGACGACAAGGACCGACGCCGAAGACGTGCTTCGCCGCCTATTGCGGACTATCTGGCGGGCGAAGCAATTCGATCTGGATTTCTGGTCCTTTCGGATGGATGTGCTGGATAGCCTTCCAGATACGATTGGTGTTGGGCGTCAGCCAATAGCTGTTCGTGAATCGCCACTTCAGATGGTCGCTCTGACAGCTTTCGTCGATGCGCAGCGTCTGAAATTCCGCCCCTAGGATTGAGATCGGATCGGGCACCCCGGGCGACACAATGCATTGGATCTGGACGGAGTACTGGCCGATGTCCGCAAAATCCCCCGTCCAGACGTGATTGCCTGGCGACAAAGCGTTGTTGGCGTCCGGCGCGGACGGGTGGTAGGCGGTGAGATCTGTGCCAAATCCCGATGTGCTCACGATCCGTCCGCTTTTGGTCAAGATCGCCACTTTTGCCGACGATGCCCAAAGACGCTCGCCTGCCACGTCTGTCGCCAGCACAAGGATCTGTTCCGGTCCCCCATCGATTCGAATTCCCAAGGTTGCATAGGGAATAGCCGCGGCCCGGTCCAGCGACACCGCCGCGTCTCGGGTCTTCCACGAATTGACGGCGATGCGGAAGAGATTCGACCAATCGGCATTGTCCGAACTACAGCCGGCCAGAATCGTGCCAGCCGCCAGAGCGGCTGCCAAGCGGAGACGAGAAGTGTGAATTCTAAGGCGAGACAATGTCATCGAGATGCGACGAATCCTCCGCAAAGCTAGTTGAATCCGTCTCCTTTATCAGGGAATCGTCGGAGTCCAGACGCTGGCCGCCATCTCTCGTCAACGAGCGAAGCAGGAAATCGATGGAAGACTGGCTCGGAAATGGCAAGCTCCACTCGAGCGGGATGTGGATAATTAGGCCTTTATCGAAGCTGCCTTCGCCGAATTTTGAGAATGGCACATTGGTAAAGGTCGCAAAGGCTCCGATTTCCACGCCTGTCGAGAACCGCCGCGTCACCTCGAACGTGGCGCCATAGTCTCCCGCGAGATAGCGCCCGCCGTGAACGGCGAAATTCAGTCCGTACCATGGCGAATTGTAATAGACCGAAACATGGCCGGTCAGAATATGATATTTTTGAAGGCCATAGAGTTCGTCGAAATCGCGCTGCCACACCTGATAGACATCGACCCCCAGCGCGATCCGGCCTCCGTCCGGCCGCCAAAGAGCTTGTGCCCCCGCGCCAGCGAACATCTGTTCGAGATATCCGGCCCTGGCCTCAAAAGTGACGTCTCGGGCAAGACGTGTTCGATAAACGAAATCGAGCTTGGTTACACCGTCGGAACCATCGCGCAGATAGCTGATGATATCGCTGCGAACGTGCGGCAGAAGGCTGTTGGAAGGTCGTGAAAGATTGAAGTTGTTGTAGATATTGGCTTCAAGCCGCGCATCAAGCGTGATGTTCGGCGTGAGCTGCATGGCTGCCTCGAGCGAAGCATATATTTGCACTTCCAATGGCTGGTCGGGATCGAACAGCCCTTCGCGAAGTCCCGGTCCCAAGTTCCAGCTAAACCGCGGGTAGCTATCTTCGAATGCGCGGTCGAGTACGGGATTGCTCAAAGGCGGCGCAAGCAACGCGATCGAATTGCCCAACTCCGCCGAGCCTCCCTCGACGGTGGCCGAACGCTCCAGCGCATTGCGCGAGATCTGGAAGTCGCGCATGGGAATTCCGTTCTTGACCGAGACGATATGCATTATCTCGACCGTGCTGGGCGCGTCTGCCATCAATATTCTGGCGATACGTCCGGCTGCCTCATCTTCCGACCGGTAGTGGTAGTTATTCATGAAAAGCCAGATAACGCTCTGCTGAATCGCGAGAGCCTCGATGCGGATGGACTGCGCCGCCACGTCTCGACGAATCTTCATCTCGGCATCGGACGTCTCGTCGATCTCCGCGTTTCCGGCGGGCGACGCTGCCTGAGACGTCTCGGAAGCTTGGACAACGTTGCAAAACGTCACCTGCCCCGAGGCGCCATCCAGATCAGAGAGCGCGATCGTGTCGACTCGGACTTCGAGGTTTGCGACAAGGCGCGCATAACCGTCGCACTGAGATTTCGGCGCACTGGCAAGGTCGGCATTGACGAGCAGGGTTCTCCCGGCAAGTTCCACGTCGCGAACATGTAAACCAATGCTCATGAGAGCCGAGGATATTGTCGAGTTATCCCGGTCGATAGTCGCGCTCGGCAATGTCACCCAAGGGCCGGACGTCGTTCGGACGTTTTTGCCCAGCAATTCCGTCAGCGAAGCTACCTGTTGCTGCGGCGAGCGGATGTTCGGCGGCGGTAATTCCGGAGCGAGTCTCTGTACCGAGAGGGGAATCGTAGGATCGGCGCTCAGAGTAAACGTTGCCCCGTAGGTTGTGCCGTATAACCAGCCAAGCGATACGGCCGCGGAATCGAAAAATCGATACGACAAGCCGAGGTTCACCGGCGATCTGATCTTGATGGTGCCAGCCCCCTGCTCCCCGCGGTATTTGTCCGTGCTGAATTCGGCAAGAACATTGAGATTGTCGATCGGCGTGTGCCAGATCGCGCCTGCGAATACGCCCGTGTCCGGGCCATGAAAGAACTCGCCGAAATTCACCGCTCCGGTGGCACCGAAAGGCCGACGATCCTTGAACGACGGAAAGACTACTGCAAACACGTTGGGTATCGTCGCATCATCCGAGAGCCGGCCCCATCCAAGCCCGGCTGTGAATTCGACAGTCGAAAATTGCTTTGTCGCTGTCAGGTATTCAGAACTGTAGATTCCCGTGCCCAAAATGTCGCGAATGCCGAGCGAAATGTCGGGCATCAGACTGGATTCCTGGACCAACCGGACCTTAATTCCAAAACTGCGATCGAACTCGTTCTTTATTCCGCCGATGCTGGCGAGGTGACTGTAGCGAAAACTTGCTTGAAGCCAGGGAAGCGCTTGAAAGCTGAAATTGAATCGTTGCGCGCCCTGTACGGCTCCGACCGTGAAAAAAATGGTGCCGTCGGGGTCCATTCGGGCGCTCGGCATTTCGAGGATACCTGGGTCACCATAGGTCGTGCGATCGTTTGAATTTGCGACGGCCCCGGCGACTGCACAACTCGCTCCGGTAATCGTGGCGACGCACAAGGCCGCCGCGCCGAGCAGCAATCTCGCTCTGGACGCACCTCTCATCTGCACGAGCGCCTGTGCGCGGTTGAATACCGGTTAGCCACGGTCGCCGCGTGAAGTTTGTCCGAAGGTTGTAATACCCAACTGCAATGTATGTCGCGATTGGTTACGGCATGCAAGTGAACCACCCGCGTGCCCTAAGGACCGGGAGGCGGTGATTGCGCCTGCGTAATTCGGCCGACTGCATTTCGAATCGGACATGCGCCTTCCGGAGATTAGCCGATACGGCCATATTGCCATCGAATTCGGAGTGCGGGATTTGTCCGCCAAACGATTGTTTCCATTTGCAGTCTTGCGTGGCCATTGCGGGTTCGCTAAAAACCGTCGAGCCGCGGGCATGGGACGAACTATTGCATAGAAGATCGCATGCGAAATGGCGGGTGGCGCGTGCGGCTGGCCGCAGTCTGTCCGTCGTTGCGTTGGTGTTGGCCGGCGCAGTGGGTATTGCCGGCGCCCAAGATGTTTCGCCGGACCTGCTGCGTGCCCTCCAGCAAAGATCAGCGGGCGGTTCTGATTCCACGAACCCATTTTCCACAAGCCCGTATTCCACAAGCCCGGTTCCCACAAATCCATTGCCTGATAAGTCCGCAGTGCAGACCTATCAGCCGGTGACGGCCCAGCCACTTGCGCCGATCTCCCATCTGGAGGAAGCCTATTCGCGTCGTGCAGGTCGTCCGCTGGTCCAAATCGGCTACGAGACGCTTGGGGTGCCTGCCGCGGTGGCGGTTGTGCAGAACGGGGCTCTTCAGGACAGCTATATTCTCGGACCTGGAGACGAACTGATTTTCGATCTGAGAGGCCAGGAAAACGCCTCCTATCGTCAACATGTGGATAAGAGCGGGCTTATCGTTCTTCCAAAGCTCAATCCGATTCCGGCGACTGGCCGGACGCTCGCGGAATTTCGCCAGGCCCTCGCCGCGGAGGTCGGCCGCGCCTACGTCTCCACCTCAGCCTATGTCTCGTTGGGCGAGGTCCACCAGGTATCCGTGCTGGTCACCGGATACGTTCGCACGCCAGGTATGCGAATCGTCAGCGCGCTCACGAGTCCGATCGATGCTCTTCTCCTGTCGGGAGGCATCACCAAGGCAGGAAGTCTTCGCAACGTCGAGCTGATCAGAAACGGCGTCGCACACAAGATTGATCTCTATTCAATCCTTCTGGGTGGAGGAAGCGGTCACCTCGGAATGCTCCAGGAGGGAGATCGCATCTATGTGGCGCCGCTGGGTACGACCGTTGCAATTGCCGGCAACGTCGGCAGACCCGGCATCTACGAATTGCCCGCCGGTCTCTCGGCGATGCCTGCCCAGGCGCTAGTAACCTTGGCCGGTGGCGTGCTCATCGCCAATTCGTACGACATTTCAAAAACGATGCTGGACAGGGACGGCACGACGCGCCTCGTTCCGGTTCAGCGAAATGATATGGTCCGATCAGGTGAAATCGTGTTCGTCGATCCAAGCCGGACCGCCAATCTAGACCGCGTCTCGATCATGGGAGCCGTTCAGGAGCCGGGAACTCGCCCCCTTCCGGTGGTTCGGTCGACGGGTGGACTGTTTCGAAGCGTCAACGATCTTCTGCCAGAAGCCTATACGCCATTCGGTCTTATCGAACGGCATGATTTGCGTACCAACGCACTCCAGCTTTTGCCGTTTTCCCTGATCCGCGCGCTTGATCACCAGACGCCGTTAGCGCTTCAATCGAACGACATGGTCTATGTATTTACACTTGAAGAAGTGCGCGCCCTCGCGCGAATAGCCACCGCGAACACAAACACACCGTACTCCGCCGCTTCGCAGCCCGCTACCGAGCGCAACCCTGCTTCGCCCAATACCGCTTCGCCCAATATCGGGTCGCCCAATACCGGGTCGCCGAATACCGGGTCGCCGAATACCGGGTCGCCCGATACCATGTTGCCTAACACCGCCCCAAAGCCGTCTAGCATGACGTTGGGTTCGAATACCTCGGCATCGGCCTCTGATGTGGGGCTCGCCGCAAGTGATCCGCGCCTGCGTGCCGCAGCGCAATCCAGTTCGCCCGAGAGTGACGCGTTGGCGGCAGCGCAAGCGCTTAGTCGCTTGGACACGGGCGCAGGAACGGCCGCCCCCACGGCGATGACCGACGACCAGATAGCTGACCGAATCGCGGATAAACTGAGGGTTCCGCGCATGATGCTGGAAAACGCCGTCCGGGATCAGCTGGTCTGGGTGCTGGATGAGGTTCGCCTACCCGGCGTCTACGCTGCGGGTCCCGGAACCACGGTGCCGGAAATAATTCAGGCTGCGGGAGGTGTGCTGTCCCAAGCGGATCTATCGTCGGTCGAAGTGACGTCCACGCAGATCGACCGGCAAAACGGCGCCTCCCGCACGACCCGCAATTCGTACACCATGGCCGATGCCGGCTTTCAATCCGTGGTTCTCAACCCTTTCGATGTCGTTCGCTTGCGTCAGGTCTATTCAGATCGATCGGGCGGAACGATCGCCGTTGCCGGTGAGGTTCGATATCCCGGAATCTTCGACGTCACACGGGAGGAGAGGCTGTCGTCGGTCCTTCAACGCGCGGGCGGCGTGACCGAGGTTGCCTATCCCTATGGCGCGATCTTCACGCGACGGTCGGCGGCGGTGCATGAGAAAGAGGGTAACGCCAGATCCGCGCGCGAGTTGGAACAGCAATTGGCGTTCTTGGCAGCAAAGCCATCTCAAGGCAACAACCAGGCGAGTGATCTGCAATTCCTCACGGGTTTGGCGCAGGAGATCCGCGACACCCCTGCGTTGGGCCGCGTCGTCGTGACGGCCGATCCGGTCGTGCTTGCTTCCCGTCCCGATCTCGATGTCATCCTCGAGCCGGGCGATGCACTTTACATACCCAAGCGGCCATCGAGTGTGGCCGTGGCGGGGGAGGTTCTCAGTCCGGGCTCGTTCCAGTTCCGCGCCAATCTGAACATTGAAGATTATATCCGGATGGCTGGCGGACCTACGCAGACCGCCGATGACGACAAGACATTCATCGTGCTGCCGGATGGAAGCGCTATGCCGACGGAGCAAAGTTGGCTGACATTCCGGGATGGAGGTCATATCCCGCCAGGATCGACGATCGTCGTTCCGAGGGACTTGCGTCCGTTCGATTGGAGTATCTTTCTGAAGGATGCCACACAGATTGTCAGCCAACTCGCCATTGCGGCTGCGTCGCTGGCTGTGTTGCAGAACAACAACTAGCGAGGGCCGCGACTTCCGCGGCAACGCTAAGGCGCAGCAGTTACGGCATCAAGTTCTTGATCAGCATGCGCAAATGTGGGGCGATATCGGGACGCTGCAGTCCCACGGCGAGATTGGCCTGGAGGAAGCCGACCTTGTCGCCGCAGTCGTAGCGGGCACAGCTCGTCTTTGCGGCGTGAAAGGGCATGCGCCCGATCAGGCGCGCCATCGAATCCGTGAGCTGGATTTCCCCACCGGCGCCCTTTTCACGCCGCTCGAGTTCGGTGAATACCTGCGGCTGAAGGATGTAGCGTCCGATGACGCAAAGCCGCGACGGTGCCTCGGCGGGCTTGGGCTTTTCCACCATGGCGTTAATCTCGATGGCGTTACCCTTGATCGCGCCGGGTGCGATCACGCCGTAGCGGCTCACTTCCTCGAGCGGCTTTTCTTCCGCGGCGATGACGACGCCGCCTCCGACCGCATTGTAGACCTCCATCATCTGGCTCAGGCCGCCGGGCGTCCCAACCAGCAGATCGTCGACCAGCAGGACGGCAAAAGGCTCGTCGCCGACGAGATGGCGGGCGCACCACACGGCGTGCCCCAGGCCCAAAGGCTTCTGTTGGCGCGTAAAGGACACGGCGCCGCTGTCCGGCAGGCTTTCGAGCAGGCTTTTGAGTTCCTTGGTCTTACCGCGGCCGCTCAGCAGGGCTTCAAGTTCGTAGGCGTGGTCGAAGTGATCCTCGATGATGTGCTTGCCGCGGCCAGTAACAAAGATGAATTGCTCGATTCCGGCCTCGCGGGCCTCCTCGACGGCGTATTGCACGACCGGCTTGTCGATCACCGGCAGCATCTCCTTCGGCACGGCCTTTGTGGCCGGTAGAAAGCGCGTTCCTAGACCGGCGACGGGGAAGACTGCTTTGCGGACCGGCTTGGGTTTGACCATGGATCACCGAGGGCTTTATGTGGACCTTATTGGCATAGACGCTTTGGGCCGTCCATATTTCGACGGCCCGAGATGTAGAGCAATCGGGTGGCACTGGATATCGCAGTGCTTCGATGTCGCGGCTGAGGGCCCACAATCGGGCGCGCTGATGCGCTTGGCGACGTCCGGAGTGGGCGTTGATCGCGATGGCCGAACGATGAGGATTTTCGCAGGCCGGACCGTCCGGTTCGCGTTCTCGGCGGTTGCCGCCGCGATCTTCGTCTTGGTTTCGGTCCGATCTGCGATCGGGGCCCGGACGGCGCCCAAAGTCGTCGGGGACTGGGCGCCGTCCGCATTACGGACTATCGGGGTCGGGATCGGATCATGGAACGTGTCGATTGCATCGTGATCGGTGCCGGCGTCATCGGGCTGGCGGTGGCGCGCGCGCTGGCGGTCGCGGGCCGCGAGGTCTTCGTGCTGGAGCGTGAGCGCGCGATCGGCACCGGCGTGTCCTCGCGCAACAGCGAGGTGATCCATGCCGGCATGTACTACCCGAAAGACAGCCTGAAGGCGCGGCTTTGCGTCCGCGGCAATCGCCTGCTTCGCGATTACGCCCGATCGCACGGCGTGCCGTTCCGGATGACCGGGAAGCTCATTGTCGCGACGGATACGGACGATCATGCAAAATTGCGCGCCATCCTGGAGGCCGGCCGCGCGAACGGCGTGCCCAATCTTGTCGAGATCCCTGCCGCCGCGGCCCGCGAGATGGAGCCGGAACTGCATTGCACCGCCGCGCTTCATTCGCCGGACACCGGCATTGTCGACAGCCATGCCCTGATGCTTTCGTATCGGGGCGAGGCGGAGTCGAACGGCGCGTCCATCGCGCTGGATGCACCGCTGGTCGGCGGTCGCCTGCACAGCGACGGAATCGAGGTCCGCGTCGGCGGCGCGGAGCCCATCGCGCTGAAGGCGCGAAGCGTCGTCATCGCCGCGGGACTGGCATCGAGCGAGGTGGCCATCAAGCTGGGCATGCCGGACGTACCGACGCCGTATCTTTGCAAGGGCAACTATTTCGCGCTGACGGGCAAGGCGCCTTTCGGAAGGCTGGTCTATCCCTTGCCGAACAAGGATGGGCTCGGCACCCACTACACGCTTGACTTGGGCGACCGCGGCCGGTTCGGACCCGATGTCGAATGGATCGCGCATGAGGACTATGCCGTCGATCCGCGGCGCGGCGACCTGTTTTACGCCGCGATACGGGTCTATTGGCCCGGATTGAAGGACGGCGCGCTGGAGCCGTCCTACAGCGGCATACGTCCCAAGATCAGCGGTCCGGGAGAACCCGCGGCCGATTTCCGGATCGCCGGCCCGCGCGATCACGGCGTGTCGGGTGTCGTCGCGCTCTATGGCATCGAGTCTCCGGGTCTGACATCGTCCCTCGCAATTGCCGAAAGGGTCCGTGCTATCCTGCAGCCGGCCTAAAGGGCGTTTCGAACACCCGGTATGGATGCATCCTGCCACTTAAAGACGTCGAAGCCGTCCGAACCGGTCGGAGGAGTTCCGCATGTTCCTGTCCGATTTTCCGCAGATGAAGAACGGCCGAAATCCAGTCAGGCGGTTCGGTGGATCGCTTGCGGAACGAAGCGAGCGCGAAATCGCGCGTTGCTACTGCGACAATTTCGTGAAGCTGTTGGGCAAAGGGCTGGCATCCGACTTGCGCCGGCCCAAGCCTCTCGCCGCGACATAGCTTGGCCGCGCGTCGCAAACGAGATGCGACACAAAATCGTGGCCGCCGACAGCGTGAGCCGAAACCACCTGAAGTAAGACAGATCGCGGTAGGCAATGGACCATGTCCACCAATTCCTTGTCGGTTACTTTCGCAATTCCTTGAGCGTTTTCGCCGCAGTCTTGTGTGCATCGCAACATCGGGTAAGGTCTTACTCGGGCAGTGTTTGCGCGAGGGCTGAATGAGCAGGAACGGTTGGCTGGTGGGTGCCTGCTTGTGCCTTGCGCTGCTCTCTGCCTCGCGAGCGTTTGCATCGCCATGGGCCGAAGTGGGCGACCCGCAGCTTCGCTCCGATATCGAAATTCTGGCGGCGGCGCATGTCATCGACGGCATCACGACGCAATGGCCGCTCCCTTGGGCCGGCATCCTGAACCGCCTGCAAGATCCGGCGGCGCTTGCCGGACAGCCGGACTTCGTTCGCGGCGCCGCCGACCGCGTGTCGCAAATTGCGCAAGCGCAGATGCGCTTCGGCCAGGTGCGGTTTCAGGCGACTGTTGATGGGACGAACGAGCCCAGCCCAGTGCGCGGCTTCGACGGCCTCGGCCGGGAAACGGCGGTGACGCAGTTTTCCGGCGAATACATGGGAGCTACGACCGCCATCCGGCTGTCGGCGGGCGCCGAAATCCACGATCATACCGGGCGCACCGCCTTCGTTCCGGACGATAGCTATATCGCCCAGAAGATCGGCGGCGCGGTGGTCTATGGCGGTTACCTGACCCATTGGTGGGGGCCGGGCTGGATTTCGGCGATGTCGCTTTCCAACAACGCCCGTCCCATGCCGCAGATCGGCATCGCGCGGGACGAAACCGACGCCTTCGAATCACCGTGGCTGTCCTGGATCGGTCCCTGGCAGATGGAATTTTTCGTGGGTTGGCTCGACGATAGCCGCATAGCGACGAACACGCTCTACAACGCCCTGCGGGTTACGCTCAATCCGCTTCCCGGGCTTGAAATCGGGTTGGCGCGCACCGAGGAATTCTGCGGCAGCGGTCATCCTTGCAAGCCGCTGGCCTATTACTTCGAATTTGCCAACGACAATTCGCACGTCAACCACACGAACGACGAAGGCGTGATCGACATCAAGTACAGCGGCATTTTGGGCCGATCCCCCTATGAGGTTTATATGCAGGTGATGAACGAGGACTCCAATCCGATCGTTCACTCCGGCACGAGCTATGTGTTCGGCGCGAGCTATTGGGTGCCTGTCGATGGCAATCCTCTTCGGCTGACGGCGGAATACGCCGATAGCGTTCCCACGCTGAATCTCTTCAGCTTCGGCGACGTCCAACACGGCTTTGCATACAACAACGCGGGCTATATGGACGGCATGCGCTATCGCGGTCGCACACTCGGTTTCAGTCTGGATAGCGATTCGACACTTTTGACGCTGCAGGGCGCTTGGCGCGATGCCGACGATTGGGCCTATACGGTTTCGTTCCACCACGCTGCCGTATCGAATCCTAACAATCTTGCCGGGAACGTCGCGACGACGGCGCCCGTGCACATAAACATGGGTGAAGCCAGGGTTGCCGTTCCGTTCCGCAACGTCGACGTTGTTTTGGAGGGTCGGCTCCAGGATGACCAGTTGAGACCGCGGCATGGCTTTCAAGCCAGCATCGAGGCTTCCCTGAGCTATGCCCTTTAACGATGAATGCCGGTTGTCTGCCTTTCGAATTGCAGCAGAACAACGGCGTCCATGAGCCCACGCCTCGCGGCCATCAGTATTTCGATATGGCCGATTTCACAGTGCTCTTCTTGATGTGTTACAAATTGGACGATTTATCGGATCGAAGGGCATGACTTCCAGCGAGACCATCTATCCTGTCATTCTTTCCGGCGGCAGCGGGACGCGGCTTTGGCCGCTGTCGCGCACCGCGCGGCCGAAGCAGCTTTTGGCCCTGAGCGGCGCGCGGACGATGATCCAGGACACGGTCCTGCGGGCGGTCGTTCCGGGCGCCCAGCCGCCCATTCTTTTGTGCAGCGAAAGCCACCGCTTCCTGGTCGCCGAGCAGATGCAGGCCATCGGCCTGTCGCCCAAGACGATCGTGCTGGAGCCGTTTGGGCGCAACACGGCGCCGGCCGCGGCGATCGCGGCGCTGTTGGTTGCGGCCGAGGATCCCGCCGGCGTTATCCTGCTGTTGCCTTCCGACCACGTCGTGGGCGACGAAGAAGCGTTTCGCGCCGCCGTGGCGCGGGCTACGGCGGCTGCGCGGCAGGGGCGGATCGTCACCTTCGGCATCGCGCCCGATGGTCCAGAGACCGGTTATGGCTACATCCAAAGGGGCGATGCCGTCGCCGCGGGAGTCGATGCGGTCAGGCGTTTTACGGAAAAGCCCGACCGCGCGACCGCGCAATCCTATCTCGCGTCCGGCGACTATCTGTGGAACAGTGGCATGTTCGTGTTCCGGGCCGACGCACTGCTGGACGAATTGCGGCGGCACGAGCCGGGTCTCGTCGAGGCATGCGAGGCCGCGCTCGCCTCCGCTTCGCGCGATCTCGATTTCGTGCGGTTGGACGCGGCTGCGTTTGACAAGGTCAAGAACATCTCCATCGACTATGCCGTCATGGAACGAACCGACAAGGCGGCGGTCGTGCCGTGCTCCATGGGCTGGAGCGATGTTGGTGCGTGGTCGTCGCTCTGGGCGCTGCGCAGCCGCGACGAGAACGGCAATGTCCTGCAAGGCGACGTCCTGGTCCATGAAGCCCGCGATTCCTTTGTTCGCAGCGAGAAGGGCCTGACCGCACTCGTCGGCGTGAAGGACGTGGTCGTGATCGTCACCGAGGATGCCGTCCTCGTTGCCGACAAGCACCGGGCACAGGACGTGAAGGCGATCGTCGATCAGATGAAGCTGGCGGATCGTCCCGAGCTGAACGAGCACAAGGTCGTTTATCGGCCTTGGGGAAGCTACCAGGGCATCGACGCCGGCGACGGTTATCAGGTCAAGCAGATCGTCGTGAAGCCGGGCGGCCGGCTCTCGCTGCAGAGCCACGCCAAGCGGGCCGAGCATTGGATCGTTGTCCAGGGCACCGCGAAGGTGACCTGCGACGACAAGGTTTTCCTCCTGCAGGAAAATCAATCGACCTTCATTCCGCTCGGCGCGCGGCATCGACTGGAAAATCCGGGTAAACGGCCGCTGCGCCTCATTGAAGTTCAGTCGGGCTCATATCTGGGAGAGGATGACATCGTTCGCTACGACGACGCCTATGGCCGTGCGCCCGATAAGTCCGTGGCGAGTTCGTGAGCGTTCTCGTCACCGGCGGCGCCGGTTATATTGGCAGCCATACCGTCTTCGCGCTCCTGGAGCGCGGCAACGACGTCGTGGTTCTCGACAATCTCTCGACCGGCCTGCGCAGCCATGTCGGCGATGGCGCGACTTTCGTCCAGGGCGAGGCCGGCGACCAGGCGCTGGTGCGCGACGTGATCTCCACCCACAAGGTCGACTCGGTCATACACTTTGCCGGTTCGATCATCGTGCCGGAATCGGTTGCCGAGCCGCTCTGGTATTACAAGAACAACGTCGTTGCGTCGCGCGACCTGCTCGAAGCCAGCGTTACCGGGGGCGTGAAACACTTCATCTTCTCGTCGACCGCAACGGTCTTCGCGGAGGATGCGGCGCAGCCGCTCGCGGAAGACGAGCGCAAGGCGCCGATCAGCCCCTATGCGCGCTCCAAGCTGATGACGGAATGGATGCTCGACGATGTCTCGCGCGCCACCGGTCTGCGTCACATCGTGCTGCGCTATTTCAACGTCTGCGGCGCCGATCCCGCGGGCCGGACCGGGCAGATGTCGCGCGTGCCCACCCATCTGATCAAGCGCGCCTGCATGGTGGCGCTCGGCCGTATTCCCCATCTCGATGTCTTCGGGACCGATTATCCGACGCCCGATGGTACCGGCGTGCGCGATTACATCCATGTCACCGATCTCGCCAACGCCCACATCCTGGCACTGGAGTCCCTCAAGGGTGGCGCGCCCTCGACGTCGTACAATTGCGGCTATGGCCGCGGCCGGAGCGTGCGCGAAGTCGTCGCCGCGGTGGAAGGCGTCATCGGCAAGCCGTTGCCGGTGCGGGAGGGTCCCCGCCGCGCCGGCGACCCGCCCACGCTGATCGCCGATCCGACCCGTATTCGAAGCGCCTTGGGCTGGGTGCCGCGTCATGACGATATCGAGGAGATCGTCCGGTCGGCGCTCGCTTGGGAGCGGCGGCTAAACAATTGACCTGTCTTGCCGCTCCGCGAAAATCGTTCCAAATTACCCAGACTGCCTGCGGAAATTCGGCGTCTGTTGCACTGCCGCAACAGCCAAACCGGCGTTTAATGCGTTGATTTGATTGACTCACATCCGGGGTCACGGTATCCATTTCTCATCTTTTCGTGGAGGACGGTTCATGTCGCAGAAGCTGAGCACTCTGGTACTGGCAACAGCTCTTTTCGTTTCCAGTTCGCTCGGTGCGTTTGCCGCAAGCGCAGACCATCCCTCGCTCGCGCCGGGTAAGGCTGCGGGTGTCAAGGAAGCTGCCCTTCGTGCTCCTATCTGGGTGTGGGTTGCCGGCGTCGGCTTCGTCGCCCTTGGCGTCGGCCTTGTCGCAAGTGGCAATGGCAACGGCACATCCAGCGGTACGACAACTTCGACCCACCTTTGATCTTAGACGGGTCTTGTTACCAGGGCGTGTGGCCGGCAATGCCGGTTGCGCGCCCTGTTCATTTGTCCCTGTCTCTGCAATACATCCGCTCGTCGTTGCCGCTCGCCGCCGACAATTTGGAAGGCTCGCCTGCAATCTACCTCCGATCGGTTCGTTGGGCCGGTCGTTGATCATAGCGACGCAAGGCTAGTTGCTGTGTCATGCAGCCCCTGAAGTCCGTCATCGCCTTCGCGCATCAATATGAGCGCCATCTCTCCGCCGCCTCGCTGGTCGGCGGCTATGCCTTCGACAGCTACAGCTTCGGCCGAATCGACCACGCCACGACGCACATCGTCTTCCTCGCCTATCTGGCGGTGGCCGGCGTCGCCATCGCCGTCTCCCACCGCCTCGAATCGCGGCCGCCCGAGCGCCAGCCGTCGGAGCGCACGCGCACGATCCTGACCGCCGTCACGCAGTTCGCGCTCGGCTGCCTGCTCAGCGGCTTCTGCGTCTTCTACCTGCGCAGCGCCTCGCTGTGGGCCTCCTGGCCCTATCTTCTCGTCCTGGCCGGCATCTTCGTCGGCAACGAGTTCTTCAGGAAATACACGACGCGCTTCGCCCTTTCGCTGCTGCTGTATTTCTTCGCGCTCCTGTCCTACGCGATCCTGCTCGTGCCCGTCGTTATCGCGATGATGGGCATGGTGCCGTTCATCGCCAGCAGCGTCCTGGCCCTCCTGACCTTCTGGTTCTATGCCGATGTCCTGCGCTGGCTCGGGCGCGAGCGCTGGCAGTCCGTGCGCCCCTATGTCGCCGGCGGCGTGATTGCCATCACGGCCGCGGTGAACCTGTTCTATTTCCTGAAGGTCCTGCCGCCGCTGCCTTTGGCGCTGGCGGATGCCGGCATCTACCATTCGGTCAAGAAGGTCGGAAACGCCTATCAGGTGGTGGAGGAACCCGAGCCCTGGACGACCTTCTGGGGCGCTCCCCCCATGCTGCACCTTGGGCCGGACGAGAAGCTCTACCTGTATGCCTCGGTTTTCGCCCCGGGGCGGCTGGCGACCACCATCGTGCACCATTGGGAGTGGTTCGATCCGAAGAAGCGCCGCTGGATGCCGCTGTCCCGGGTGGCCTTCGTCATCCGCGGCGGCCGGGATGCCGGCTATCGGGCCTATTCGATCAAGAGCCGGCCCAAGGCGGGCGATTGGCGGGTGAACATCACGACCGGCGACGACCGGCCCATCGGCCGCATCCGGTTCGCCGTCGCGCTTGGGCCGCCGCCTCAGCCGCTCCAGACGAAGATTTTGAACTAGGCTCCGTCTTGCATCCCCCTGCCATGGGGCCTATTTCACACTAACTCTCTGGGGTCCGATTTTTTGTCCACCAAAATGCCTGTTATATCCCATCTGCGGCGCCTGGAGGCCGAGAGCATCCACATCATGCGGGAGGTGGCGGCGGAGTTCGCCAATCCGGTGATGCTCTATTCGATCGGCAAGGACTCCTCGGTGATGCTGCATCTGGCGATGAAGGCGTTCTATCCGGGCGTGCCGCCCTTTCCGCTGCTCCATGTCGATACGACCTGGAAATTCCGCGAGATGATCCAGTTCCGCGACGAGACCGTGAAGCGGCTCGGCCTCAAGCTGCTGGTCCATGTCAACGAGGACGGGGTGCGGCGCGGCATCAATCCCTTCGATTCCGGCTCGGCGCTGCACACCCAGGTGATGAAGACCGAGGCGCTGAAGCAGGCGCTGGACAAATACGGCTTCGACGCGGCCTTCGGCGGCGCGCGCCGCGACGAGGAGAAATCGCGCGCGAAGGAACGGGTGTTCTCGTTCCGCAACGCGAATCACGCCTGGGATCCGAAGAACCAGCGTCCCGAGCTCTGGCGCGTCTACAACACCCGCATCAACAAGGGTGAGAGCATCCGTGTCTTCCCGCTGTCCAACTGGACCGAGCTCGACATCTGGCAATACATCCTTGCCGAGAACATCCCGATCGTGCCGCTGTATTTCGCCAAGAAGCGCCCGGTGGCGGAGCGCGACGGAACGCTCATCATGGTCGACGACGATCGGATGAAGCTGAGGCCCGGCGAAACGGTGCAAGACCGTCTGGTCCGGTTCCGCACGCTCGGCTGCTACCCGCTGACCGGCGCCATCGATTCCGACGCCGATACGTTGGAAGGCATCGTCACCGAGATGTTCACCGCGCGCACCTCGGAACGCCAGGGCCGGCTGATCGACTCCGACGAGAAGTCCTCGATGGAGAAGAAGAAGAAGGAGGGGTATTTCTGATGAACGCCCCGACCGACCTCGCGCAATTCCTTACCCAGCAGGAAAAGAAGTCGTTGCTGCGCTTCCTCACCTGCGGCAGCGTCGACGACGGCAAATCCACGCTGATCGGCCGGCTGCTCTACGATTCCAAGCTGCTGTTCGAGGATCATCTGGCGACTCTCGAAAAGGATTCGAAGAAGCACGGCACCACCGGCGGCGACATCGATTTCGCGCTTCTGGTCGACGGGCTGGAGGCCGAGCGCGAGCAGGGCATTACGATCGACGTCGCCTACCGCTTCTTCGCCACTGAAAAGCGCAAATTCATCGTCGCCGACACGCCCGGCCACGAGCAGTACACGCGCAACATGGCGACCGGCGCGTCGAATTCCGAGCTCGCGATCATCCTGATCGACGCGCGCAAGGGCGTCCTGGTCCAGACCCGCCGCCACGCCTATATCGCCTCGCTGCTCGGCATTCGCCACATCGTCCTGGCCGTCAACAAGATCGACCTTGTCGGCTTCTCGCAGGATCGGTTCGACGCCATCGTGCGCGAATTTACGCTGTTCGCCGAGCGCCTCGGCTTCTTCACCGTCGTGCCGATCCCGATCTCGGCGCGCTTCGGCGACAATGTGATCGCCAAGAGCGCGAGCACGCCCTGGTACGACGGACCCGCTTTGCTCGACCATCTCGAGACGGTCGATGTCGATACCGCGCTCGCGGCCAAGCCATTCCGCTTTCCGGTGCAATGGGTCAACCGTCCCAATCTCGATTTCCGCGGCTTTTCCGGCACGGTGGCGAGCGGACGCATCGCGCCCGGCGACGCCATCGCGGTCGCCAAGTCGGGCCGCACCAGCACGGTCAAGCGCATCGTCACCCTGGACGGCGATCTGGCCGAGGCGACGGCCGGCGCGGCGGTCACGCTGGTCCTCGACGACGAGGTCGATATCTCGCGCGGCGACGTGCTGTGCGCCCCGGTGGCGCGGCCCGACGTCACCGACCAGTTCGCCGCCCATCTGCTCTGGATGGCGGAGGACGAGTTGCTGCCCGGCCGGCAATATCTCCTCAAGCTTGCGACCACGACGGTGCCCGTCACGGTCACCACGCTCAAGCACAAGATCGACGTCGACACGCTCGACCAGCATGCCGCCAAGACGCTGCAGTTGAACGAGGTCGGCTACGGGAATTTCTCGACCTCGCAGCCGATCGCCGTCGATCCCTATCGCGAAAACCGCGACATGGGCGGCTTCATCCTGATCGACCGCTTCACCAACGCGACGGTCGGCGCCGGCATGATCGATTTCGGCCTGCGCCGTGCCACCAACGTCCATTGGCAGGCGCTCGATGTCGACAAGCTGGCGCGCGCCGGTCAGAAGGGCCAGAAGCCGGCCGTGCTGTGGTTCACCGGCCTGTCGGGCTCGGGCAAGTCCACCATCGCCAACCTCGTGGAGCGCGCGCTGTTCGCCGAAGGCCGCCACACCTATCTGCTGGACGGCGACAATGTCCGCCACGGGCTCAACCGCGATCTCGGCTTCACCGATGCCGACCGCGTCGAGAACATCCGCCGCGTCGGCGAGGCGGCGAAGCTGTTCATCGACGCCGGCCTGATCGTGCTCGTGTCGTTCATCTCGCCCTTCCGCTCCGAGCGGCGCATGGCGCGCGAACTCCTGGGCGCCGGCGAGTTCATCGAGGTCTTCGTCGACACGCCGATCGAGGTCTGCATGCAACGCGATCCCAAGGGCCTCTACCAGAAGGCCAGGGCCGGCGAGATCAAGAACTTCACCGGCATCGACAGCCCCTATGAGGCGCCGGAACGGGCCGAGCTGCACATCGAGACCGTGAAGGGCGACGCCGCGGCGCATGCCGCGGCCATCGTGGCCCATCTCCGCGAGCGCGGATTCCTGACCTAATAGACGCCGGGGAGAAGCCGCGCCGTCCGGCGCCGATAGGCGTCATAGGCCGGATAAGTCTGTGCCAGGATGTCTTCCTCGAAAGCCATCCGGCGCAGTTGCAGCGCCACGGTCGCCAGCACGATCAGGATCGCCCAGGGCTGGCGAAAGCCCAGCATGATGCCGAGCATCGAAACGATCTCCGCCAGATAGAGCGGGTGGCGCGCGAACCGATACGGTCCTGTGCGCACGAAATCTCGCGCTTCCGGAAATACCGCGAAGGCACGGCCGAGCCGGATGAGGACGGCGATGGAGCCGATCGTGCCGGCCATCGTCAATGCGAAGGAAACGCTGGTCCACGCCGCGCCCAAGGTTGCGCGTGGCAACAGCAGCAGTGTCAGATTGAAGTTCGCGCCGAGTACGGCCGCGACGCGGGGCCAGATGCCGTCGGACTTGGCGACCGGGAGGCGGCGGACCAGGAACAGGCACGCTTGCAGGCCGAAGAACAACAGGGTCGCGATCTCGTTCGCGATCGTGAAGCGGGACGGCATATCCACCGCGTTCTGCCACTGATGCGCGATCCGTATGCCGTTTCCGGCCACCGCGAAGGCGTAGAGCACGGCCACCGGCGCGGCGAAGGCGAGGTCGTACGCCCGCGAATGCGCGAAAGCCCTGGCCGCCTCAGGGACCGACGGTGGCGCGTCCGACGCTGACATAGGTGAAGCCCGCCGCCGCCATCTGGGCGGGGTTGTAGATGTTGCGAAGATCGACCATCAGCGGCCGCTTGAGCAGGGATTTCATCCGGTTGATGTCGAGGGCGCGGAATTCGTTCCATTCGGTCAGAATGGCGACGCCGTCGGCGCCGTCGAGCGCATGATACGCGTCGTCGCACAATTCGATATTGAGCAGCTTACGCGCCTCGCGCGCGCCCTGCGGATCGAAGGCGCGGATCTTGGCGCCCGCCTTCTGGAGCCACGGAACGATGACGAGGCTCGGCGCGTCGCGCATGTCATCGGTGTTCGGCTTGAAGGTCAGGCCCAGCACGGCGATCGTCTTGCCGCTCACGCCGGAAAAGGCCCGTTCGATCTTCTCCGCCATGGAGAGCTTGCGCGCGTCGTTCACGGCGACCACCGCTTCGACCAGCCGCGACGGGGCGCCGGCTTCCTGCGCGGTCTGCAAGAGGGCCAGCGTATCCTTCGGGAAGCATGAACCGCCGAAGCCGGGGCCGGCATGCAGGAACTTGTTGCCGATGCGGCCGTCCAGCCCGATGCCGCGGGCGACGTCCTGCACATCGGCGCCGACCTTCTCGCACAAAGACGCCATCTCGTTGATGAAGGTGATCTTGGTCGCGAGGAACGCGTTGGCGGCGTATTTGATGAGCTCCGAACTCTCGCGGCTGGTGAACAGCATCGGGGTCTCGTTCAGGTAGAGCGGGCGGTAGACCTCGCGCATCACCTGGCGCGCGCGGTCCGTGTCGCAGCCGACCACGACGCGGTCGGGCCGCCGGAAATCGTCGATCGCCGCGCCTTCGCGCAGGAATTCCGGGTTCGAGGCCATGTCGAATTCCGCCTTGGGATTGATCTCGCGAATGATCTTCTCGACTTCGCGGCTGGTGCCCACCGGCACCGTCGACTTCGTCACCACCACGGCATAGCCGTCGAGCGCGGCCGCGATTTCCCGTGCGGCGGCATAGACATAGGAGAGGTCGGCATGGCCGTCGCCGCGCCGGCTGGGGGTGCCGACCGCGATGAACACGGCGTCGGCGCCGCGCACCGCAGCCCCGATCTCGGTCTCGAATTTGAGCCGGCCGGCCTTGGCATTGGTCTCGACCACTTGGTCCAGCCCAGGCTCGAAGATCGGAATCTCGCCGCGCTTCAGGGCGGCGATCTTCTCCGCGACCTTGTCGACGCAGACGACCTCGTGGCCAAACTCCGACAGACAGGCGCCGGAAACCAGGCCCACATAACCCGTGCCGATCACTGCGATGCGCATCGTTTACCTTTTCCTAACCGTAAAATTGCCGAAATGAAGTACTAGCACAGCCTATCCCGGACAATAAGACGACAATTCGAAGCTTTCCGGAACCACTTGTTAAGCACGTTTGGGGAGACTGCAAAGGTCGAAAAGGACCCCGAGCCCATGAGCAAACCTGCCGTCGCCTTCGCGCGCACGCAGTTCGCATCCGAGCCGCCCCCCGCCGCGCCGCCACCGCTGTTTCGCGACTTCAGCCAGCCCTGGCTCGATCTGAACGACAAGTCCGTGCTGGTTACGGGCGGCACCGGCTCCTTCGGCAAGCACTTCTTGAAGACCGTCGTGGCGCGCTACAAGCCCCGGCGCGTGATCATCTATTCGCGCGACGAACTCAAGCAGTCCGACATGCAGCTCGAGTTCCCGATGTCGCAATATCCTTTCATCCGGTATTTCATCGGCGATGTCCGCGACCGCGACCGCCTCGACCTTGCCTTCCGGGATGTCGACTACATCGTCCATGCCGCCGCGCTGAAGCAGGTGCCGGCCGCCGAGTACAACCCGTTCGAGTGCATCCGGACCAACGTGTTCGGCGCCGAAAACATCGTCTACGCCTCCCTGCGCCGGAACGTGAAGAAGGTCATCGCGCTGTCCACCGACAAGGCGGCGAACCCGGTGAACCTCTACGGCGCCTCCAAGCTCGCCTCCGACAAGATCTTCGTCGCCGCGAACAACCTCGCCGGCGCGGATGGGACGAAATTTTCCGTCGTGCGCTATGGCAACGTCTTCGGCTCCAGGGGCTCGGTCGTGCCGTTCTTCCGCAAGCTGATCGCGGACGGCGCCGACAGCCTGCCGATCACCGATCCCAGGATGACCCGGTTCTGGATCACGCTCGGCCAGGGCGTGAATTTCGTGCTCTCCAGCATGGAGATGATGCGGGGCGGCGAGATCTACGTGCCGAAGATCGCCTCCACCACGATCACCGATCTTGCCAGGCTGATCAGCCCCAAGCACGCGCAGAAGATCGTCGGCATCCGACCCGGCGAGAAGCTGCACGAGACGATGATCCCGGCGGACGATTCGCACTGGACCGTCGATCACAACGACCGCTATGTCATCCTCGCGAGCTTCGCCACCGCGGCTCGCGAAGCCTATCTGGCGCGCGGCGCGGTGCCCGTTCCGGAAGGGTTTTCCTACTCCAGCGACACCAATCCCGAGGCGCTCGACGTGCGCGGGCTGCAAGCGCTTCTGCAGATGGCCTATGACTGAGCGCCAGGCGCGCCGGCCGGGGCGCTTTGGCGCTTGTCGAAAATCCGTTTACTGTCTATTGCACATTCAAGCTGCGGCGTTCACCACGATTTAGCGGCGCGGGATGTGTTGGGGCATGATCTTGGCCGAGAACAAAAAAACCGCTCTTGTCACGGGTATTACCGGCCAGGACGGTGCCTATCTGACGGAACTCCTGCTCCAGAAGGGCTACGAGGTTCACGGCGTCAAGCGACGCTCCTCGTCGTTCAATACGGGGCGCATCGACCGGTTCTACCAGGACCCCCATGAGGCCCATCCGAGGCTGCATCTCCACTACGGCGACATGACGGATTCGACGAACCTCATCCGCATCGTGCAGGAGACCAAGCCCGACGAGATCTACAATCTGGCGGCGCAATCGCATGTGCATGTGAGCTTTGAGACGGCGGAATACACGGCAAACGCCGACGCGATCGGAACGCTTCGCCTTCTGGAGGCCATTCGACTTCTCGAACTGTCCAAGACGACGCGGTTCTACCAGGCCTCGACATCGGAGCTGTACGGCAAGGTACAGGAAGTGCCGCAGCGCGAAACGACCCCTTTTTATCCGCGTTCGCCTTATGGCGCCGCGAAGCTTTACGCCTATTGGGTTACGGTGAACTATCGAGAAGCCTATGGCATGCATGCCTCGAACGGCATCCTGTTCAACCATGAAAGCCCGCTTCGGGGAGAGACTTTCGTCACGCGGAAAATCACCCGCGCGGTCGCCGCGATCGAGCACGGTCTGCAGGAATGCCTCTACCTCGGCAATCTGGATTCGTTGCGCGATTGGGGACATGCGCGCGACTACGTCAAGGGCATGTGGCTGATGCTGCAGCAGCCCGAACCCGACGATTTTGTATTGGCGACGGGCGAGATGCATTCGGTCCGGGAGTTCGTCGAGGCATCATTCGCCCATGTCGGCCGCAAGATCGCGTGGTCCGGCGCCGGGGCGGAAGAAGTCGGCGTGGATGCCAAGACGGGAACGGTCGTCGTGCGGGTCGACCCGCACTATTTTCGGCCGACGGAGGTCGACCAGCTCCTCGGCGATCCGCGCAAGGCACATCAGAAATTGGGCTGGCGGCACGAAACGACATTCTCGCAGCTCGTTTCTGAAATGATGAAGGCCGATCTCGATGCGGTCGCCCGCGAAGACCGCAACAACCGGCGCGATTGAGCCGATGTCAGCCGCATCCGAATCGAAGCCGTTTTCGCTCGCTGGAAAGCGCGTCTGGGTTGCCGGCCATCGCGGAATGGTGGGTTCGGCGATCGTTCGCCGGCTCGCAAGCGAGAATTGTATCGTGCAGACGGTCGCGAGATCCGAGCTCGATCTGCTCGACCAGCACGCGGTCGCGGCCTGGCTGCGCCAAAATCGCCCGCATGCCGTCTTTCTCGCGGCTGCCAGGGTCGGCGGCATTCTTGCCAACGATTCCTATCCCGCGGAATTCCTGCACCAGAATTTGGTGATCGAGACGAATATCATCGAGGCGGCCCGCCTGGCGGGCGTGGAAAAGCTCCTGTTTCTCGGCTCGAGCTGCATCTATCCCAAATTGGCCGAGCAGCCGATCCGCGAGGACCGGCTCCTGACCGGGCCGCTGGAGCCGACAAACGAATGGTATGCGATCGCCAAGATCGCCGGGCTCAAGCTGGCGGAAGCCTATCGTCGCCAATATGGCTGCGATTTCATTTCCGCGATGCCGACCAATCTCTACGGGCCGTTCGACAATTTCGATTTGCAGTCCAGTCATGTCCTGCCCGCGCTGCTGCGCAAGGCGCATGAGGCCAAGAATTCCGGTGCGCCAGAGCTGTTGATTTGGGGCACCGGTACGCCGCGGCGCGAATTCCTTCATGTCGACGACTGCGCCGACGCCTTGGTCCATCTGATGAAGGTTTATTCCGGCGCGCAGCACGTCAATGTCGGCACCGGCGAGGACATCGCCATCGCCGACCTGGCGAGGCTCGTGGCAAAGACCGTTGGTTTCACGGGCTCGATCGTGCACGACACGAGCAAGCCCGACGGTACGCCGAGAAAGCTTCTCGACGTGTCCAAGCTCAATGCGCTCGGCTGGACGCCCCGCATCGACCTGAGCGACGGGATCAGGAATACGTATCGCTGGTTCTTGGAGAACCGCGGCTAGCCGCTCACCAGCGCGACGGCGTGAGCACGATCTCGTCGTCGAGCGCGCAGGCGCTCCAATCGAGTTCGGGTGCGGGATGCGCCGCCGCGTCGAGAATCTCTTCGAATTCCGCCGGCGCGGTCACGCCGACCAGCGCGACATCGATCTCGGGCCGGCTCAAAGCGAAGGCGAGGGCGGCGGCCAGCGGGGTCGATCCGGCCACGGCGATCCGCGCGCGCAAGGCGCCCAGATGCGGCGCCGCCGGGCGAAGCTTCGGCGGCAGCTTGTCCTCCGAGAGGAACAGCAGGCCCTGCAGGAAGATCGACCGGGCGTGGATCTCGACGCCGAGATCCTTGATGGCGCCGAGCGCGCCGCTTCGGATCAGGCGCTGGTCCAGCAGGCTTGCCGGTATCTGCATCGCGTCGGGCCGGAAGCGCCGCGCCAGCGCGACGGGATCGTCCGCGACATAGGCCGAGATTCCGATGCCGCCGAACAGGCCTTCCTCGCGCAGGTTCAGCAAGGCGTGCCACAGCGTCTTGCCCTCCGCGCCCACCAGATCCTGTGCCGCGTGGACCAGCAGCAGATCGACCGGCTTGCGCCCCAAGGTTTCGGCCGATTGCCGCGCCCGCGCCACGACGGCGGCGAGCCCGTTCTTAAGGGCGATGGTCTTGGTCACGATGCGAAACGAAGCAGTAAGACCGCTGTTCGCGCCCAGCACGGCTTCCGCCTCGCCATAGCCGGCCGCGGTGTCGAGCGTGCGCAGGCCCGCCGAGGCCGCCCGGCGCAGGATCGCGCCGACGCCGTCGGCCGGCACGCGGCCCGTTGCGTTCGATATTCCATAGGCCTGACCGAACTGCACCGTGCCCAGTCCCAGCCTTGCGAAGATGCCGCCGCGAGTCATGCCGCTATTCCGTCATAGTGCCGCCCGATATGATAGGTCTTGTTCCGCCCTGGGAAACGCGCTCGTCCATGATCGAAGTCGAGGACCTCGTCTACGAATACCCGAACGCGCGGGCCTTGAAGGGCGTGTCGCTGAAGGTCGCCGACCGCACGATCACCGCTCTGGTCGGCCCCAACGGGGCGGGCAAGACGACGCTTCTGCGCTGCCTGGCGGCGCTCGAATACCCCTATTCCGGGCGGGTCCTGGTGAACGGCCTGGATACGACCCAGGCGCCGCGCGACATCCATGCCGGCATGGGCTATCTGCCCGACTTCTATGGCCTCTACAACGATCTCACGGCGCGCCAGTGCCTGATCTACGCGGCGCGTTCGCACGGCATCGCCTCGGCGCTCACTGCCGCGGCGGTCGAGAAGGCGGCCGGCCGCGTCGGGCTGCTGGACCGGCTCGAATCGCGGGCCGGCGAATTGTCGCGTGGCCTGCGCCAGCGCCTCGCCATCGGCCAAGCCATCGTGCACGAGCCCAAGGTGCTCCTGCTGGACGAGCCGGCCGCCGGGCTCGACCCGCAGGCACGGCGCGATCTCTCCGCGCTGCTGATCGCGCTGCGCGACACCGGCATGACGCTGGTCGTCTCCTCGCACATCCTCGCCGAGCTCGAGGATTACTGCTCGGAGATGGTCATCATCGAGAACGGCAGAATCGCCGGCGGCAAGGCGATCAAGGTGCGCGACGACGCGCGCCCGCGCTACATGATCGAGCTCGCCACGGCGCGTAGCGACCTCAAGGACTTCCTCGCGGGCAAGGGCGCCGACGTGGTCGAGGCCGACCAGAACCACGCGCTGATCGCGTTTACGCGCAATGCCGGGGCGCGCGCCAAGTTGCTGCGCGATCTGATCGGCGCCGGCTTCGACGTCGCGAGCTTTTCGGAATCGAGCAAGGCGCTGGAAGACGCCTATTTCGCGCAGGTGGGCCGGTGAATCCCGAATTCGAACGCAATGTCTGGCTGGAACTGACGCCGCGCCGCGTGCTCCTGATGATCGGGCTGCTGGCGCTGATCTTCTTCGCCACCGCGCTGGTCGGCGACAATTGGACTCCCTCGGAGGCCGCGTCCTGGCTCTATTATCTGATCGTGGTGGTATGGGGCTCGCGCAGCGCCGCGCTGAGTGTGGTCGGTGAGATCCGCGACCGCACCTGGGACGGCCAGCGGCTTTCCTCGCTCGGCGCCGGCACCATGACTTGGGGCAAGCTGTTCGGCTCCACGATCTACAACTGGCTGGGCGGCGCAATCTGCCTGGCGCTCATCCTCGTCAATGTCGTGACGCATCTGGGGCCGGTGACGGCCGTGCTGGAGCTCGCCTATTACCTGGCCATCGGCGTCATCGCCCAGGCCGCGGCGCTGCTCGCGAGCCTCGTGGCGGTCGGCCGCGGCCAGAACCATTCGCGCTTCGAGATCTTCGTCTATCAGATGGTCGGCCTCGTCGCCGCCGCCGTAGTCTATTGGGTGTGGAGCATGGCCGATCCGGTCGCCGCGCTGCTGACGCACAAGCCGGCGGTCGATTTCATCCTGTGGTGGGGCATCAGCCTCGACGCGCGGGCTTTCCTGCTTGCCTCGGTCGCGATCTTCGCGGGCTGGACGCTGATCGGCTGCTATCGCGAGATGCGGCTCGAGCTCAAGATGCGCAACGGCCCGCTGGTGTGGCTGGCCTTCCTGGCTTTCATGGGCGTCTATGTCGCCGGCTTCGACGCCTGGCTGTCGGCCGATCTGGCGAACTGGGACGCGGTGGCGCTGCGCCTTTTGCTCGCCGCGTCGGCGTTCGGTGTCCTGACCTATGTGATGGTGCTGCTGGAGCCGAAGGACCGCGTGCACTACCGCTGGATGGCGGGGCAGTTCGCCCAGGGCCACATCGCCAATGCGCTGTCCGGTCTCCAGGCCTGGATGATGAGCTATGGCGCGGGCTTTGCCGTCGCCGCGGCGCTGGCGCTCTGGCTGCTGCGCGATCCGTCGGCGGCCGCGACCGGCCAGCCGCTGGTGCTCGCGACGGTCGGTTTTGCGACCCGCGACGTCGCGCTGTTCGTGCTGATGCAGACGCTCCCCGGCAAGCGGCGCGGCGATTTCGGAGCGCTCGCGATCCTGTTCGCGCTCTATGTGCTGACGCCGGCGATCCTGACCGGCCTGCACGCCAATGGCCTGCTGTTTCTCTTCTATCCGCAGGTCCAGGCGCCCGACTGGATCGGTGCTGCCGCTGCCTGGATCGAGGGCCTCGTCGTCGCCGGCCTGGCGATCGGCCGCCTCGCCCTGCCCGAGCGTGAAGCCAAGGCCGTGCCGGCCTAATCGGCGAGGAAGCGCTTCAATCCGCTATAGTTCGGCTGGTCGATCGCGACCTTGTCGCGGGTCGTCAACGCCAGATGGTCGGCGAGGCCGGGCGTTTCGAGACCGATATGTCCCTGCCGGATCTGCCGGCACAGTTCGCGGTTCAGCTCTGTCAGCGCGCCGTCATGGCCAAGCAGTTTCGCGAGTCTCGCGCGTTCGGCGTCCGCGGATTTGGAGCCCTGCTCCAGCTCGCGCGCCACGATACCGAGCGCGTTCGCCGCCACGCGCGCGTGAAAGGCGGTGTGGCCCTTCAGTTCCGGCATGGCGTGCTGTTCGAGGAAGTCGCGCACCGCGCCGACCAGTTCGAGCATCGAAGGCTGATCCATCATGGCTCAGAGCTTTCCCCGGATGATGAGGTTCACCAGATCGATCTCGTTCTCCGAGGCGCGCCGGCCGATCGCGGCGCGCTCGACGGAGTGGTCGCGCACGAAGCCCTGATACATGCTCATGCACATGATTCCCCATTTGAGCGAGCCGTAGACGATCCAGGTGCGGGCCTCCTCCTCCGAGACGCGTCCGCCGCCCGCCGCCGCGTAGCCCATGAGAAGATCGGCGAGGTCGCCGAAGCCGCCCACCACCTTGTCCTGCACGCCGAAGCGCCAGGAATTGGTGCAGATCCAGCCGATATCCTCCAGCGGATCGCCGATATGGACCAGCTCCCAGTCGAGCGCGGCCTCCACGCCCCTGGGCGAGATGAGCAGATTGCCGTGCCGGAAATCGCCGTGCACCAGCGCCTGCCGCCGCGCGCCCGCCATCCGCGGCTCCAGCCATTTGAACGCCATCTCGAACACCGGATGGGGATAGTCGTAGAGATCGTAGGTGTCGCGGTAGCGGCGAAGCTGCGTCGGGCCGTCCGCGACCGGCAGCACCGCGCGCAGCGCGGGCGTCAGTTCGACGGCATGGATGCGCGCCAGGATCTCGCCGCATTGCCGCGCGAGGTCGGGGCGGACGGCATCGAATTCCTTGTCGCGCAAAATCTTGCGCGCGATGGTCTCGCCGGGGAGCCGATCCATCACATAGCCCTCGCCGAGGCCGTCGGCCTTGTTGAGCACATAGCGCACGCGCGGCGCGGCGACGCCGGCGGCCCGCGAAGCCTCGATCGCGATGGCCTCGGTCCGCAGCGGCACCGAGGCCGATGTCTCGCTCGCGCGGGGCGCGCCGCCCGGTGTGCGGCGCAGGATCAATGGGATCGCCACGCCGTTGCAATCGGCGTCCAGCGCCCAGGTCTCCTGGCTGGCGCCGCCGGAGAGCCGTGTCAGGCCGGTCAGCCGGATGAAGCCCGGAAGAACCGGACGCAGCGCCGCTTCGAGCGCGGATCCAAGATCGTTCATGAGACGAATCATACAGCCTGACGTTCGGTAATCCGCAATGGGCGATCCGCGTCCGATGACGGCGGGTTGGCCTTCGGCCTCGGTTTGAAATACAGGTTCTAGGCTGGGTACGCAGACGGATGCCCTGCGGTGTCGTCGGAGAAAAGGTCCGGTGCCGGGAATTCGCATGAAGTCAATCCTGCTGGGCACGATCCTGCTTTGCGCGGCGGCCGTGCCGTTGACCGGGTCCGACGCCGCTTCTCCGACGGTCGATGAAGTCTCCGTCGCATTGCACGCCGGCGACGCGTCCGGTGCGCTCGCCCTGGCGACCCAGGCTTTGGCCGGTACGAGCTTGGCGCCGTACGATCGCGCGCGCCTTCTCATCGAGCGAGGCCTCGCCCATGATACGCTGGGCGAGCGGGACGACGCCCTTGTGGACTTTACCGAGGCTCTCAACAGCCATGCCTTGACCTCGCCGGAAGTAGCGCTCGGCCTGTACTATCGCGGTGCCGTGCTCGACGAGCTGTCGCGGACGGAGGATGCGATCGGCGATTACTCGGCCGCCATCAGGATCGAGCCGGACCTGTCCGGTGCCCTCAACAACCGCGGCAATGTCTATCGCAGATCGGGGCGGCTTGCCGAAGCGCGCCGGGACTACGAAGCTTCCATCGCGGCGGGCAATCCGCATCGCGAATACCCCGATTTCGGACTGGGCCAGATCGCCGAAGCTTCCGGCGACGCCGAGGCCGCGCGGGCCTACTATCAGGCTGCGCTGATCGCCGATCCGGCGTTCGACCCGGCGAAGGAGCGGCTCGCCGCGCTTGGCGCGGCCGCCGACGGCAGTGACGCACCGATCGTGCTTCGTCGGCCGGCGGAGGGCGTCATCCACCTGAAGCCGCCGGGGCGGCACCGCGAACCGGCGATCCCGGCGCCGGCGACCGAGGTGCCCGTTTTGCGCTCGGCACTGAACGACGGCGCGGTGAACGGCGCCGCCGTCGTCCAACTCGGCGCCTGGCGCAGCCAGGGCGAAGCCGCCATCGCCTGGAGCAGGATCGCGCGCGTTGCCACCACCGAATTGGTCGGGCTTACGCCGCAGGTGATCTCCGTCGATCTGCCGGGCAAGGGGCGCTACTACCGTCTGCGGACCAATCCGGCCAAGGGGGCTTTGGCGTTGTGCGCGGTGCTGAGAGCAAAGGGGCTGGCGTGCATCGTCGTAAGGGATTGACCGGCGCAGCCCGTCCGGCAGCCGCCTAGCCGGCGCGCAGATAGCGCACCGCTTCGTCCCGTCCAAAGAGGTAGAGCAGCGTGCGCAGCCGCTGGCCGCGTTCGCTTTGCAGGTCCGGATCGCGAGTCAACATGAGCTGGGCATCGTCGCGCGCCGTCGCCAGCAGGTCGGCATGGACGGTGAGATCGGCGAGGCGAAATTCCGGCATGCCGCTCTGGCGCGTGCCGAGCAGTTCACCGGCGCCGCGCAGGCGCAAATCCTCTTCCGCGATGACGAAGCCGTCGTCGGTGTCGCGCATGGTCTTCAGCCGCGCCTTGGCGGTTTCGCCGAGCGGGCCGTGATAGATCAAGAGGCAGCTCGATCGGCCCGAGCCGCGCCCGACGCGGCCGCGCAATTGATGAAGCTGGGCCAGGCCGAAGCGCTCGGCATGTTCCACCACCATGATGGTCGCCTCCGGCACGTCGACGCCGACCTCGATGACGGTGGTGGCAACGAGAATCGAGAGTTCGCCCGCCTTGAACTTCGCCATCTCGGCGTCGCGCTCGGCGCCTTTCATGCGGCCGTGCACCAGGCCGACCGAGGGGCCGAGCACGCGCTTGAGCATCGCGGCGCGTTCCTCGGCGGCGGCGAGGTCGATCTTCTCGGATTCTTCCACCAGCGGGCACACCCAATAGGCGCGGGCGCCGCTGGCGGTTGCCTTGCGCAGATGCTCGACGACCTCGTCGAGGCGCTCGTCCGAGATCGTGCGGGTCTCGACCGGCTTGCGGCCCGGCGGCCGTCCGGTGAGGCGCGAGACATCCATGTCGCCATAGGCCGTCAGCGCCAGCGTGCGCGGGATCGGCGTCGCGGTCATCACCAATACGTCGGCGGGCCGGCCGCCCTTGCCCTGCAGCGCCATGCGCTGGTGCACGCCGAAACGGTGCTGCTCGTCGATCACGGCAAGGCCGAGATCGGCGAAGGCGACGTCGTCGGAGAACAGCGCATGCGTGCCGACCAGGATGTCGATCTCGCCGGCGGCCAGCGCCGCCAGCGTCGCCTCGCGGCCCGCGCGCTCGCGCCCGGTCAGGAGCGCCAGGCGCACGCCCGTCGCCTGCGCCAGCGGGGCGAGCGATGCCATGTGCTGGCGCGCGAGGATCTCGGTCGGCGCCATCAGCGCGCCCTGGGCGCCCGCCTCCACGGCGTTCAGCAGCGCCAGGAACGCGACGATGGTTTTTCCGGCGCCGACATCGCCTTGCAGCAGCCGCAGCATGCGCGTCGGGGCGGCGATGTCGGCCTCGATTTCGGCAAGGGCGGCGAGTTGCGGCTCGGTCAGCGCGAAGGGCAGGGCGGCGATGGCTTTCGCCTTCAATCGCCCATCGCCGTGCAGCGCGCGGCCCTTCTTGGTCTGGCGCATCTGGCGGCGGATCAGGAGCAGGGCAAGCTGGTTCGCCAGAAGCTCGTCATAGGCCAGGCGCATCCGCGCCGGCGTTTCGGGATTGAGATCGGCCTCGTTCGCGGGCGCGTGCGCGGCGAGCAGGCTTTCGTGGAACGGCTTCCAGCCGCGTGTTTTCAAAAAAGCCGGATCGTCCCATTCGGGCAGGTTCGGCACCTTGTCGAGCGCGCCGCGGATCGCCTTGGCGAGCGGCTTGTTCGTCAGCCCCTCGGTCAGCGCATAGACCGGCTCGTGCAGCGGCAGACTGGCTTCGTCCTCCGGCGCCACGATGTGGTCGGGATGGTTGATCTGCAGCGTGTCGCGAAAGCGCTCGATCTTGCCGCTCACGATGCGCCGCGCGCCGACCGGGAGCATGCGCAACAGATAATCCGCCTGGCCGTGGAAGAAGGCGAGTTCCAGCATCGAGGTCTCGTCGGAACAGGTGACGCGATAGGGCTGGCGCCGGTTCGGCGGCGGATGGTGGCTGAGCACGTTCACCGCCACGGTCGCGATCCGCCCGATCTCGGCGCGCGCGAGCTTGGGGCGATAGGAGCGGTCGATCAGCCCGACCGGCAGGTCGAAGGCGAGGTCGGCCAGCCGCGGCCCCACCAGCTTGGAGATCGCCTTCTCCAGCTTGGGGCCCACGCCGGACAGCGTGCGGATTTCGGCGAAAAGCGGGAACAGAATCGCGGGGCGCATCGGCTGGGAACAATATGGCCGCAGGGCGTTGTGCTCAACGCAACGCGTGCTATATCCGGCCCATGACGAGCGATGAAAACGGTGGGTCTTTCGGGGCCCGCCGCAAAAGGCTTTTGTTCCGGGCCCAGCGGCGCGGCTTCAAGGAGGTCGACCTGATTTTCGGCGCCTTCGCGGCCGAGGAATTGGCCGGGCTCGACGATGCCGAACTCGACCAGTTCGAGGCGCTGCTGAGCGCGCCCGACCAGGAGGTCTATGCCTGGCTGCGCGGCCATGCCGAGCCACCGGCGCAATACGACACACCCCTGTTCGCGCGGCTGAAGGCCGTGTGCGGCCGCAAAGACCCGAAATGGAACGTGTAGATTACATCGCCAAACAGCCGGGCCGCTTCGCGGTCACCGGCGCGCCATCGGGCTACGACGCCTGGCTGGGCGTCGAGGCGGCGCGGCGCACCGAAGGCCTCGTGGTGTTCGTCGCGTCCGACGATGTCCACGCCGCCGCAGTGATGGAAGCCGCGCGGTTCTTCGCGCCGGGGCTTGCCGTTCTGTCCTTCCCGGCCTGGGATTGCCTTCCCTATGACCGCGTTTCGCCCAAGCCGGATATCGAGAGCACGCGGCTGGCGACGCTGGCGGCGCTGGCGCGCGACGACGGCCCCCGCGTCGCGCTGGTCGTGACGACGGTCAATGCGGTGACGCAGCGCGTGCCGCCGAAGGATTGGGTCGCCCGGGCGAGCTTCTTCGCCCGCGCCGGCCATGCGGTCGACCGCGAGCGCATGGTCGCGTTTCTCGCCGGCAACGGTTACGTGCGCGCCTCGACGGTGCGCGAGCCGGGCGACTTCGCCTTGCGCGGCGGCATCGTCGATCTGTGGCCGCCGGGGATCGCGCAGCCGCTGCGGCTCGATTTTTTCGGCGAGGAGTTGGAGGCGATCCGCCGCTTCGATGCCGAGACCCAGCTCTCCAACGACAAGATCGACGCGATCGAGCTGTTGCCGGCCAGCGAGGTGCCGCTCGGCAAGGACGAGATCAGCCGCTTCCGCGCCGGCTATGTCGCCGCCTTCGGTCCCGCGAACACCGACGACGTTCTCTACGAAAGCGTCAGCGCCGGGCGCAAGCATCCGGGCATGGAGCACTGGCTGCCGCTGTTCTACGAGCGGCTCGACACCTTCTTCGATTTCGTGCCGCGCGCGCTCATCCTGCTCGGCCACGAGACCGAGGAGACCAAGAACGCCCGCCTCGAACTGGTGAAGGACTATTTCGAGACCCGCGAGCAGTTCCGCCGGGCCGCGCGTGGCGAAGAGAAGACGGCGATCCAGGCGCCGCCCTACAAGCCGCTGAAGCCGCAAACGCTCTATCTGACCGACAAGGAATGGGCCGACGCGCTGGCGCGGCACAAGGTGCGCGACCTGTCGCCGTTCCAGGCGCCCGAGTCGAACAAATCCGTCGATGCCGGCGGCAAGCAGGGCCGCGACTTCCAGCCCGAGCGCGCGACGGGCAAGACCAATGTGTTCGAGGCGGCGGTGGCGCATATCGATGCGCTGCAGGCGGCGAAGAAACGCGTCGTCGTCGCCTCGTGGAGCGCCGGATCGTCCGAGCGCATGGGCGGCGTGCTGTCGGATCACGGCCTGGCGGCGATCCGCTCGGTCGCCAACTGGACCGACGCGCAGAAGCTGCACGACGCGGCGGTTGGCATCGCGGTGCTGGGGCTGGAGCGCGGCTTCGAGGCGCCGGACTTCGCCGTCGTCTCCGAGCAGGACATCCTCGGCGACCGCATGGTGCGGGCGCAGACCCGCGCGCGGCGGGCGCAGAACTTCCTCACCGAGGCGTCGGCGCTGGCACCGGGCGATCTGGTCACGCATATCGAACATGGCGTCGGCCGTTATCTCGGGCTCAAGACCATCGACGCGCTGGGCGCGCCGCACGATTGCCTCGAACTGCAATATGACGGCGGCAAGCTGTTCCTGCCCGTCGAGAACATTGAACTCCTGACGCGCTACGGCGCCGATGACAGCGGGGCGCAGCTCGACCGGCTGGGCGGCGCCGGCTGGCAGCTCCGCAAGGCGCGCGCCAAGGAACGGGTGCGCGAGATCGCCGCCGAGCTGATCCGCATCGCCGCGGCGCGCGAATTGAAATCGCTGCCCTCGGTCGATCCGCCGTCCGGCCTTTATGACGAGTTTTGCGCCCGCTTCCCCTGGCAGGAGACCGACGACCAGGAGAAGGCCATCGCCGACACGATGGAGGATTTCGCGCGAGGCCGCCCGATGGACCGGCTGGTCTGCGGCGATGTCGGCTTCGGCAAGACCGAGGTCGCGCTGCGCGCCGCCTTCGTGATCGCGATGAGCGGCCAGCAGGTCGCCGTGGTGGTGCCGACCACGCTCCTGGCGCGGCAGCATTTCCGCAATTTCTTCGAGCGGTTCCAGGGCTTTCCGGTCACGGTGCGCCAGCTTTCGCGGTTCGTGGACGCCAAGGAAGCCAAGCAGACCCGTGCCGAACTGGCGGACGGCAAGGTCGATATCGTGGTCGGCACCCATGCGCTGCTCGCCAAATCGATCAGCTTCAAGAATCTCGGCCTCGTGATCGTCGACGAGGAGCAGCATTTCGGCGTCACGCATAAGGAACAGCTCAAATCGCTCAAGGCCGACGTGCATGTGCTCACCCTGACCGCGACGCCGATCCCGCGCACGCTCCAGCTTGCGCTCAGCGGCGTGCGGGACCTGTCGCTGATCACCACGCCGCCGATCGACCGCCTGGCGGTGCGTACCTTCGTCACGCCGTTCGATCCGCTGGTGGTGCGCGAGGCGCTGCTGCGCGAGCATTATCGCGGCGGCCAGAGCTTCTATGTCGCGCCGCGCATCGCCGATCTGCGCGAGGCGGAGGAATTCCTCAAGGCCACCGTGCCCGAGGTGAAGGTCGCGGTCGGCCATGGCCAGATGTCGGCCTCGGTGCTGGAGGAAGTGATGACCGCGTTCTACGAGCGCAAGGTCGATGTGCTGATCTCCACCAACATCGTCGAGAGCGGTCTCGACATCCCGACCGCCAACACCATGATCGTGCACCGCGCCGACATGTTCGGCCTGTCGCAGCTCTATCAGCTGCGCGGGCGCATCGGCCGCGCCAAGCAGCGCGCCTATGCGTATCTGACGACGCCGGCCGACCGGAAGCTGACCGACACGGCGGCGCGGCGGCTCGAAGTGCTGCAATCGCTCGACCAGCTCGGCGCCGGGTTCTCGGTCGCGAGCCACGACATGGACATTCGCGGCGCCGGCAATCTCTTGGGCGAGGAACAGTCGGGCCATGTGCGCGAGGTCGGCATCGAGCTCTATCAGGAGATGCTGGAAGACGCGGTGTCGCAGATGCGGCTGGGCGAAGGCGCCGCCGAGATCGCCGACCAGTGGTCGCCGACCATCAATATCGGCGCCGCCGTGCTCATTCCCGAATCCTATGTCGCCGACCTCAATGTCCGCATGGCGCTGTACCGCCGGCTCGCGACCATCGAGAGCCGCGAGGACATCGACCGCTTCGCCGCCGAGCTGATCGACCGCTTCGGCCCCTTGCCCGACGAGGTGAAGCATTTGTTCGACATCGTGGCGATCAAGCAGCTCTGCCGCATCGCGCTGGTCGAGAAGATCGACGCCGGGCCGAAGGGCGGCACCATCGCGTTCCGCGGCAGCCAGTTCCCCAACCCGCTGGGGCTGGTGAAGCTGATCAGCCAGCACGCCGGCACGATGCGCGTCAGGCCCGACCAGAAGATCGTCGTGACCCGCGACTGGCCGTCGCCGGAGAGCCGGCTGAACGGGGTGAAGAACTTGATGAACCAACTCGCCAAGCTCGCCGTGGCGGCGTGATTCGAACGCAAAACGCGGTTCGAATGGCAATTTGCGGCCGCACGTGTCTGCTAAGACTTTGGCGCGACGATATTCTCCGCGCGGGCGCGGCATGGATAGCTGCTCCATTCGGGTCTTCCATCGGTTCGGTGCGAATATTTTTTGCGGCGCCCATGCGTCCGTCTCACGCCGACGCAAAAGCAAAGGAAGCGGCGCCTCTTTCGAGGGCCGCTTCGGCCTGCCTACATCTGTGGGGATTTAACGGAAATGGTGCTTGGACCGACTCGGTTCAAGGGGGGGGTGCTGGCCGGTTTCGGGGTCAAGTGGCCTAGTTTCATTTTCCAGTGGCTCATTTTGAATTGCCGCCATCGATTACGGTGAAGCGCCCAACCTTGCGGCCCGCAGGCATTGGCGAAGGGTCCGGTGTGTTAACTGTGGGCGGAATAGGTGCGGCCTTCAAGGCCACGTCAACGAGTTCCGTAATCGTCCAGACATGATCGGTCACGCCAAGCTGCATCGCGGGCGTGACGCGCAAGGCTTCATGCACGCGGCACAGATTGTAATGCGCGACATACAGGGCGACGGCAGCACAGTGGTTCAGGTAGTTCTTGCTAAAGCCGTTTGTCAGGCGCGTGAAGCGGCGCTGCTGCATCCGCAACGTCAGGTTCTGGCGTTCCACAAACGACGTGCTGATATGCTCAGGAGCGCCCTGTGCCGCATGATACTTTACCGTCGTTACCCGACCCGGCGAATAGCGGCGCGCGGCTTCGGGGGAGCCGTTTACTGCGTAGTGCTTTTCGACCACGCCATGCGCAACGTTCTCGCCAAAGGCATGGCGGATACACCACGGATGCGTTGAAGCCGTCCGTTGAAATCTCAGGCGAACCGATCACGCGGGCGCGGAGGTCGTCGGCAAAGTCCTGCGTATTGATCGCGGTGCGCTTGCCGGTGCGATAGGTGATGATTGCCTTCGCGGAGTCGGCCAGTGCGATGAATGTGTACTGATCCCCGACCATGTCGCTGTCATCGTGCGTCACAAGGCGCTGCTTCTTGCCGACGAAGGCCCAAATCTCGTCTAACTCGATCCGGTTGACGTGCAGGCCCCGCATCATGGCGCTGTGGAGCTTCAAGCAGCCCTCTCCCGACGCGGACGCCAAGGGACAGGATGGTTCCGCGATTGACGCCCGTAAGGCGTTCCGTGGCCCGGACGCTGACGCCCTCCACCAGGGCGCAGATCGCGGCCACCTGTTTCTCGCGGACAAAATGTTCATTACACAAATCCCTCAAAACTGGCTCCCCGGCTGGGTGTCGATCCCAAGTCTTCCGGCTGTAAGTCGTCTGTCCTACCGTTAGACGACCGGGGAGTTCTCTCGTTTTCGTGACCTAACGAATATGGGAGGTTTGAGAGGGGTTGTCAAGCGCGATCTAACGAATATAATAGGTCACGAATTTGATAGGATGGCACAATGGCTTACGCAAAGACTGAGGAAGAGTGGGGCCAACGGGCCGCTGTCCACCTCAAGGCAGAGATGAAGAAGGCGGAGGTGACCTATGCCGAATGGTCAAACGCCTGAAAAAGCACGGATTCCGCGAGACTGAGGCTTCCCTGACCATGAAGCTCAAGCGGGCGGCCTTTTCGGCCTCGTTTTACTTGGCCTCTCTAGCGGCCTTGGAATTGTCAGGCGTAAGCTTGGAGGATGTTTAGGGACGAAGGGGCGAATGTCAGGAGCGATGAAGGCGGCGATGTCGGGGGAGAACGCGGCAATGAGTATCCCGATGACGAGCGGCGGTATGCTGAGCAAGAGATAGCGTGGTCGGAGTCTGGCCGCTCCGACGGAACCAGCAATCGCGCTGGCGATAGCCATGACTGTGCCAAGAGCCAAAGCGCGATTGGATAGACTACCTCACGGTCATCGCGCTCATTGCAACCTTCGTGGCTGCATCGATTGCTGCTGTTGAAGCTGACAGGCTGGCCCGTGACACCGAAAGAGCTTGGGGTGACGCTAGACTCGCCGCTCAGACCGCGCACAACGACAATGTGGCCGCGTTGGACAATACTGCTAATGCCATCGGACAGGCTCAGGCTGCTGCCAATCTCGCGCACTCTGACAACACTGCCGCCCTCCAAGCGGCCAATGATGCAAACACCGGCAGTGGAGAGGCTGCAAGAGTCCAAGAGCGCCTTACTGCCATAAGCAACGATATAACAAGCAGGCTTTTACCGCCGTTCAGCGTGCATTTGTCGTTGTGGACACCTTGGGAACATCTGATGTATTCCACAAAACGCCCGCCGGTCCGGCATTTTATGGAGAGTTTTTCTTTCCATTATCCAAAATAGCGGCAACACGCCTGCGCTTATCATCAAGGCAGTTCTTTTGACCCCAAGGACACGCCCTGAGGTGATCGGGGTTGCAGCGGCAGAGCAGGCCGCATTTATTGGCGCGCCACCTGACCCATCTAAAATGCTAAGAGCCGATCCACGAAGTTTGGATTCATGTTGAGGGATTTGGCTTTGTGAGGCGCCGGAGCATGATGCGGACCATGGCGAGACGGATGAAGGCCGCGACGGTGTTTGCATAGCGTTCGAAGTCGCGGCAAAGGCGTCGATTGCGGCTGATCCAGGCGAAGGTTCTCTCGACCACCCATCGTTTGGGCAAGACAACGAAGCCCTTTGCGATGTCGGATCGTTTGACGATCTCGATCTTCCACGTGCCGGTTCTTGCGGCAGCGGCGCGAACGCGTGGCCCCCGATAACCGCCATCGGCGTAGATGCGCTCGATGAAGGGAAACAGCGCCCGCGTCCGTTTGGTCGAGCACCAGCGCCGCGCCGTCGCGGTCCTGGATGCCGGCGGAATGAACGGCAACGCTCAGCAACAGACCGAGCGTGTCGACAAGGATGTGGCGCTTGCGGCCCGTAACCTTCTTGCCCGCATCGAAGCCCTGCGGATCGAGGCTTTTGCCCCTTTTTGAGCCGCCTTGGCGCTCTGGCTGTCGATGATGGCCGCGGTCGGGCTGGCCTCGCGGCCTTCCTTCTCGCGCACCGCCACATAGAGCGCATGGTGGATGCGCTCCAGCGTGCCGTCCCAATCCCACAGCATGAAATAGAAATGCGCCGTGCTCTTCGGCGGCAGGTCTTTGGGCAGCGCCTTCCACTGGCAACCGTCGAGAGCACATAGAAGATCGCGTTCAGAACTTCACGAACATCGATCTCGCGCCGACGGCCCGCCGCGCTTGGCGGGCGGAATCAGCGGCGCGATCAACGCCCACTCCGCATCCGTCAAATCGTTGGGATACCGCAATCCAACCAGCGCCGCCGCCCGGCCGATGCTCCGGCTTCCACATCTGGTGCCTCCTTCCGAATCAGGCACCGTCACAGAATCACAACCGATTCCCTCGATTCAATAACTTCCTGGATTGGCTCTTAGAGCCGATCCACGAAGTTTGGATTCATGTTGAGGGATTTGGCTTTGTGAGGCGCCGGAGCATGATGCGGACCATGGCGAGACGGATGAAGGCCGCGACGGTGTTTGCATAGCGTTCGAAGTCGCGGCAAAGGCGTCGATTGCGGCTGATCCAGGCGAAGGTTCTCTCGACCACCCATCGTTTGGGCAAGACAACGAAGCCCCTTTGCGATGTCGGATCGTTTGACGATCTCGATCTTCCACGTGCCGGTTCTTGCGGCAGCGGCGCGAACGCGTGGCCCCCGATAACCGCCATCGGCGTAGATGCGCTCGATGAAGGGAAACAGCGCCCGCGTCCGTTTGTCGAGCACCAGCGCCGCGCCGTCGCGGTCCTGGATGCCGGCGGAATGAACGGCAACGCTCAGCAACAGACCGAGCGTGTCGACAAGGATGTGGCGCTTGCGGCCCGTAACCTTCTTGCCCGCATCGAAGCCCTGCGGATCGAGGCTTTTGCCCCTTTTTGAGCCGCCTTGGCGCTCTGGCTGTCGATGATGGCCGCGGTCGGGCTGGCCTCGCGGCCTTCCTTCTCGCGCACCGCCACATAGAGCGCATGGTGGATGCGCTCCAGCGTGCCGTCCCCAATCCCACAGCATGAAATAGAAATGCGCCGTGCTCTTCGGCGGCAGGTCTTTGGGCAGCGCCTTCCACTGGCAACCGGTCGAGAGCACATAGAAGATCGCGTTCAGAACTTCACGAACATCGATCTCGCGCCGACGGCCGCCGCGCTTGGCGGGCGGAATCAGCGGCGCGATCAACGCCCACTCCGCATCCGTCAAATCGTTGGGATACCGCAATCCAACCAGCGCCGCCGCCCGGCGATGCTCCGGCTTCCACATCTGGTGCCTCCTTCCGAATCAGGCACCGTCACAGAATCACAACCGATTCCCTCGATTCAATAACTTCCTGGATTGGCTCTTAGAGCCGATCCGGAAAGAAGTTGAGTCGGGTGAATCGGTTGTGATTCCGTTGTGGGTGCTGATTCGCAACAGGAGCACCCGATGTGGAAGCCGGAGCACCGGCTGTCGGCGAGACGCAATGGTCTTCGCTATTCCAGCGACATGACGGATGAGGAATGGTCACTTGCGGCGCCGTTGATACCCCCGGCCAAGCGCGGCGGGCGCAAGCGCACGACGGATGTGCGTGAAGTCTTGAACGCCATTTTCTATGTGCTTTGGACGGGCTGCCAATGGCAGGCGCTGCCGAAGGATTTTCCGCCCAAGAGCACGGTTCACGACTATCTCGAACTGTGGAACTGGGACGGGACGTTGGAGCGCATCCATCACGCGCTCTATGTGGCAGTGCGCGAGAGCCAAGCGCCGCGAGGCCAGCCCCCACCGCCGCCATCATCGACAGCCAGAGCGCCAAGGGAGCGCTCAAAGGGGGGGCTCTGCTCGATCCTTCAGGCTACGACGCGGGCAAGAAGGTCAAGGGCCGCAAGAGGCACATCCTCGTCGATACGCTCGGCCTGTTGCTGAGCGTCGCCGTCCACAGCGCCGACATCCAGGATCGCGACGGCGCAGCGCTGGTCCTCGACAAGCGGACGCGGCGATCGTTTCCCTTCATCGAACGTATCTTCGCCGACGGCGGTTACAACGCCAAAAAGACCGCCGATGCCGTCGCCGCCACCGGAACCTGGGTCATCGAGATCGTCAAGCGCAGCGATGCCCACCGCTTCGTGGTCATGCCAAAACGCTGGATCGTCGAACGCACCCTGGCCTGGGATCAGCCGCAACCGACGCCTGGCGCGCGACTTCGAGCGCTACGCCACAACCGTCGCGGCCTTCATCCGCCTCGCCATGATCCGCATCATGCTCAGGCGACTTGCCGCAAATCCCTCAAAATGATTCAGTTCTTTCCGGATCGGCTCTTAGCACCACAAATCCGACCGCAAGCTACATCTACAACGCAGTTATCGGTCCCAAAGGCATTGTGCAGCCTCAAGAGGGTTTGGTTCCGAAACCATCGCGGTAAATGACGCATTCACCATGGTGCCCAACTCTTTTGGACCATTCTTTTTCGGTGCAATTGAGTATCGAGACATTTTCAAGCGACAACCACTTGGAGATGTACTGCTTCCGAACCAACAACATGATGGTGAACGGTGGAACGGGCACTCATATTCAGCCCGAGCGATGCTCCCACTGGAATTGTGCTGACGAGCAATGCAGCGCCGATAGACAGGCTTATGAAATAGAAGTGAGTGCACTCAAGCCAAAAGAACGACCAGAGCCGATACCACCACTTCCTCCACCACCGCCAGTGAAGACGTTCATCGTCTTCTTCGACTTCGACAAGTCGAATCTCACTGATGCGTCGCGGTCCGTCGTTGCCGAGGCCGTGCGAACTGCAAAGGCAAATCGATTCACAAGGGTCAGGGTGATTGGACACACCGACACTGTTGGAACCGATATTGACGACCAGCGCCTTTCCCTGAGTCGGGCACAGATTGTTAGAGATGAAATGGTGCGAGACGGTGTCATTAGGCGCCGCATTCGGGCCGAAGGAAGAAGCTTCCATGAGCCCCTGGTGCCAACACCTCCAAATGTTCGTGAACCACAGAACAATCGCGTCATTATAGACTTTAGTTCGACTCCTTAATAACGCGGCGACCGCCGCCCACGCGCGCACGGCGCTTACTCCAATCTCACCTCGCTATTCATGTGGGGGTCGCTCCGATGCAAGGAGTGGCCGGATTTGAAATCCAAGTGGCCGAAATCGGCCAGTACCCGCCCCTTGAACCGAGTCGGTCCACGCACCAAATCTCTCAAATCCCGACAATTCCGCTCAGACTGTCATGGCCCGCGAATGCGGGCCACCCAGGTGACATCTACTCGATCTTTCGCGTTGATGTTCGAGCGGGATTTCGTCCGTCGCGCCGGACTTCAACTGGATGGCCCGCAGTCGCGGGCCATGACATCGAAGGGTCTGAGGGCGCCGCTACGACGCAATCACGTCCTTCTTCAAGTCCGGAAACACCTTGCCGACCTTGCCGAGAAGATATTCGCCATAGGTCCCGGTGAATGCGTGCACGCTTTCCTTGTCCCAGCGCGTCTCGCGGTCGTCGTTCGCCACCGCGTGCGCCGGCAGCTTCACGATCTCGGCGTCGAACGACGGATCGAAGAAGAACGGGAAGGACAGCCTGCCGCGCGCGCTGGCATTCTTCGCGCGATGCGGCGTCGAGCGGTAAAGCCCGCCGGTCAACCGGTCGAGCATGTCGCCGATATTGCACACCAGCGTGCCGGGGATCGGCGGCGCCTCGATCCAGCCCTCGGGCGCGCGCACCTGAAGCCCGCCGCAATCGTCCTGCGCCAGGAGCGTGAGCAGGCCGTAATCGGTGTGCTCGCCGACGCCCCATTGCAGCGAGCCGGGATCGTCCGGCGGATAGTGGAAGATGCGGAACAGGATCGTCGGATCGGAGGTGTAGGTGTCGCGGAAATATTGCGCGTCGAGGCCCAGGCTGAGCGCGATGCCTTCCAGGATCGCATGCGCCGCCCGCGTATTGGCATCGAGATAATCGAGCACCGCGTCGCGCAATCCGGCCGGCCGCGCCGGAAACTGGTTGGCACCGTGCATCGGCGTGCCGGCGCGCACGCGGCTGTCGTGCTCCGGAAGCTCGCTGCCGAAATAGAGGCCTTCCTTGCGGTCGGGCTTGTCCGAGGTCAGTTCGCCGCCGACCGGAAAGAACCCGCGCCAGGCCTTGCCGCCGCGCGCCATGCCGATCCGGTGTTTCTCCTCTTCCGGCAGCGCGAAGAATTCGCGCGCCAGCCGGTCGAGCCGCGCCGGATCGACGCCGTGCCCGGTCGCGTAGAAGAAGCCGTTGTCCCGGCACGCCCGTCCGATCGCCTCGGCGACGGCGGCGCGCGCGGCGGTGTCGGCGCCGAACAGCGGCGAAACGTCGATGACGGGAAGTGTCTGGAGCATAACGTAACGTATCACCTCCCCCTTGTGGGAGGTCGAAAAATCGCAACGCGATTTTTCGGGCGGGTTGCGCCCAATAAAGAGCGGCCCAGTGTCCTGAACCGGAAGTTCGCTGCATTCAAAATACAGGTGTCATGGCCCGCGAATGCGGGCCACCCAGTTGAAATCTGCACCGCCGCCGCAGATTTCAACTGGGTCCGCCGCATTCGCGGCGGATGACACCGAGTTGAGCGAACTTCTGACTCGGGACGCTAGACCCTCACCAGATCAGCGGGATGACGGCCCAGGTCCGCCGCCGATGGGCTTCGAATTCCGCGCCGAAGCGCTCGCGCAGCGCGGCTTCCTCGACATGGATGCGCCAGGCATAGGCGATGACCGCCGAGAGCGGCGCGATCAGGGTCGAAACCCAGTTGCCCGTCGCGAGGCCAAGGCCGGTGAAGAGCAGGATGCCGCCGCTATAGGCGGGATGGCGCAGCAGGCGATAGGGCCCGCGCCGCACCAGGCGCTGGCCGTCCAGAAGCTGCACCGAGGTCCGGAAGAACGCGCCCAGGGTCAGCACCGCCCAGATGTAAAGCAGGAGCCCGATCCAGATCAGCGCGATCGCGGTCGCGAACACCGGCTCCGGCGGCAGATCGATACGCGCGGACGGCAGCAGGGAGGGCGCCGCGAAGATGCCGGAATATCCGATCAGCGAGACGGCATAGACGACGGCCTTGCTGCCGCGGTCGCGCATGGCGCCGCGCGGCGCGTTCCGTTCGCGGCTCTGCACCCAGCCGGTCGTGGCGAAAAACGCGACGAAGGTCGCCCAGTAGATCGCGCTCCACAAGGGGCGCTCGGCGAAGAGATAGTCCGGAACGACGGCGTGCATGCCGGCCCCCTATTGCGCCGCGACCCGCGCATCCGGCGCGCCGGACAGATCGTAGTCGTCGGGGTTCGGGGCGCGCGTTGCGCTCCAATAATCGACCAGCGGCCACGGCCAGTTCTGCGACACGCGGCCCTTCTTGTTCTTGTACCAGCTCGTGACCTGCGGCACGCCCCAGGCCATCTGCCGGTTCATCGCGTCGACCTTTTCATTGAAGTCGTCGTGCACGCCCTGTTTCACCTCGATGGCGCTGGCGTTCGAGCGCAGGAGCAGTTCGAGCAGGCCCTGGATGTAGCGCATCTCGCATTCGGAGAAGAAGATGATCGAGCCGTTGACCACGATATTGGTGTTGGGGCCGTACATGATGAAGAGGTTCGGGAAGTTCGGCACCGTCACGCCGAGATAGGCCCGCGCGTCGCCGGCCCATTGCGCGTGCAGATCGACGCCGCCCTTGCCGGTGAACCGCATCGGTTCGAGGAACTCGCTGGCGGTGAAGCCGGTGCCGTAGATGATGACGTCGACGGGAAATTCGCGCCCGTCCTTGGTCTCGATGCCGGTCGGCGTGATCCGCGCGATGCCGTCGGTGACGGTTTCGACGTTCGGCCGCTTCAGCGCCGCGAGCCACACGCCGTTGTCGCGCACGCTGCGCTTGCCGCCCGGCGGATAGTTCGGCGTCGCCGCGTCCTGCAGGTCCGGCCGGCCTTCGAGCTGGCTCCTGGTGTATTGCGTCAGCATCTCGCGCAGCATGTCGTTCATCGCGCCGACGGAATCGGCCCGCGCGGTCCAGGCCGGATCGGCCTTGACGAAGTCATAGATGCCGTCGGTCAGCATCCACCACAGCCAGAAGCGATACCATTTGGCATAGAAGGGAACGTGCTTGAGCAGCCACTTTTTCCCGTCATCGACCTTGTCGTGATAGTTCGGCGTCGGGCCGAGCCAGGGCGCGTTGCGCTGAAAGACGGTGAGCCGCGCCACCTTGGGCGCGATCTCCGGCACGAACTGGAACGCCGAGGCGCCGGTGCCGATCACCGCGACCCGCTTGTCCTTGAGATTTACCGAATGATTCCAGGTCGCTGAATGGAAAGATTGGCCTTCGAACCGCTCAATGCCTTCGATTGCCGGCAGGTGCGGCCGCGAAAGCTGCCCCACCGCCGTGATCACCGCGTTGGAGACCAGTGTCTCCTCCGTGCCGTCCGCGCCGCGCACCCGCGTGTTCCACACGGCATGCGCTTCGTCATAGGCCGACCCGATCACTTCGGTGTTGAACCGGATCCGCGGCCGCAACCCGTATTTGTCGGCGACGCCCTGGAAATACTTCCACAGCAGCGGCTGGGTCGAGAAATGATACGGCCAGTCATGGTTCGGCTCGAAGGAATAGGAATAGAGATGGTTGGGATTGTCGACGCGGCAGCCGGGATAGGAATTGACCATCCAGGTCCCGCCGACATCGCCGTTCTTCTCGACCACGGTGTAGGCGATACCGGCCTGCTGCAGGCGGATGGCGGCGAGCAGCCCGGACATCCCGGCGCCGATGATCAGCACCTTGAAGTCGCGCTTGGCGCTGGCCGGCAGTTGTTCCAGGCCATGGACCGCTTTCAGGTCCTCGCCTTCCAGCGCCAGCTCCTCGCGCAGGAACGGGATATAGCGTTCGGGAATCTCCGCGCCGGCGACGAAATTCATCAGCTTGCGCACCGTGTCGGACGAAGGCTGCGGCGCCGGCTTCGCCCCGTCGCGCAAGGCCTTCAGCGCCTCCAGCGCCCGCGCCTTGGTGGCGGCGCGCTGCTCCGGCGTCAGGCCGCCCTGGCCGTCGCCGAAGAAATCGTAGGCCGGCTTGATCGCGCCGGTGACCAGGCCCTCGTCGCCGGTGATGTGCACCAGGGCCGCGATCAGGCTGGGCAGATGCGCCTGTTCGAGCGCGGTCTTGAGGACGTCGTCGCTTTCGGTGATCGGTGCGGTGTCCGACATGGCGTTCTCCCGGTATTTTCCGCGAGCTTAGGACCGATGCCGACGGTTTGAAAACAGCCTGCCGTGGCAAGATTGCCGAGCCGGCTCCCGACTTAGGGATTGTGTCTGACGCCGCAAGGTAGACAATGCCGCGCGGATTCGGGGGGTACCCCATGGTGCGCCGCGTGCTGAGACGGGAGATCGTTGCCGTTCTGCTCGGCAAGCTCGTTCTGCTGACCGCCTTGTTCCTGTTGTTCTTCAGCCATCCGACCGCGAACGACGCGCCGCAGGTTTCGGCGCGCGTCCTGGGAACGGTGAGGTAAGCCATGGACATCGTCCTGCTCTCCCGCCTGCAATTCGCGATCACCGCGCTCTATCACTTTCTCTTCGTGCCGCTGACGCTCGGCCTGTCGGTGATCCTGGTCATCATGGAATGCGTCTACGTCATGACCGGCCGCACCATCTGGCGCGACATGACGAAGTTTTGGGGCACGCTGTTCGGCATCAATTTCGCCATGGGCGTCGCCACCGGCATCACGATGGAATTCCAGTTCGGCACCAACTGGGCTTATTACGCGCATTATGTCGGCGACATCTTCGGCACGCCGCTCGCGCTGGAGGGCCTGATGGCCTTCTTCCTGGAATCGACCATGGTCGGCCTGTTCTTTTTCGGCTGGAACCGGTTGTCGAAGGTCGGCCATCTGGCGGTGACCGCCTGCGTCGCGATCGGCAGCAATCTGTCGGCGCTGTGGATCCTGATCGCCAATGGCTGGATGCAGTTCCCGGTCGGCGCCAAGTTCAATCCCGACACGATGCGCATGGAAGTCGCCGACTTCTCGGCGGTGCTGTTCAACCCCGTGGCGCAGGCCAAGTTCGTGCACGCCGTCGCCGCCGGCTACGTCACCGGTTCGGTCTTCGTGCTGGCGATCTCGGCGCTGTATCTGTTGCAGGATCGCTTCCGCCCGCTCGCGCTGCGCTCGATGACGGTCGCCGCCAGCTTCGGCCTCGCCGCCGCGCTCTGCGTCGTCGTGCTGGGCGACGAGAGCGGCTACACCGCGTCGGCCAACCAGAAGATGAAGATCGCCGCCATCGAGGCGATGTGGGAGACCGAGCCCGCGCCGGCCTCGTTCACCCTCGTCGGCATCCCTAACCTTGCCGGCAAGCGCACCGACTATGCCGTGACGATCCCCTGGGTCCTGGGCCTGATCACCACCCGCTCGGTCGATACCGTCGTGCCCGGCATCAACGACCTCGTGAAGCTCGCGGACCAGCGCATCCGCAACGGGCTGGTCGCCTACGAGGCACTCGCCAAACTGCGCGCCGACCGCGGCAACGCGCAATTGCGCGCGCTGTTGGATGCCCATGTCGCCGATCTCGGCTATGCGCTGCTGCTGAAGCACTTCCGTCCCGATATCGAACACGCCACCGACGCCGACATCGCGCGCGCCGCGGAATCGACGATCCCCAACGTGCCGGTGCTGTTCTGGGCCTTCCGCCTGATGGTCGCCTGCGGCTTCTGGTTCATCGCGCTGTTCGCCGCGGCGTTCTACCTGTCGGCGACGCGCCGGCTCGACCGCTACCGGATCTTTCTCATCGTCGCGTTCGCCAGCCTGCCGCTGCCCTGGCTCGCCGCCGAGCTTGGCTGGATCGTGGCGGAGTACGGCCGCCAGCCCTGGGTGATCGAGGGCGTGTTGCCGACCTTCCTCGGCGTCTCCGGCACCGATGCGCACAATGTGCTGTTCAGCCTGATCGGCTTCGTCGTCTTCTATTCCGGCCTCGCCGTCGCCGACGTCTATCTGATGGTCAAGTACATCCGGCTCGGCCCCGACGAGACGCTCGGCCATCCCGTCGCCGCGCCCGGCGTCCACAGCGAGGTGATCGCATGAGCTACGAACTCCTCCGCCTCATCTGGTGGGCGCTGCTCGGCATCCTCTTGATCGGCTTCGCGGTGACCGACGGCTACGATTTCGGCAGCGCGGCGCTGCTGCCTTTCGTCGCCCCGAGCGATCTGCGGCGGCGCCAGGTGATCAACACCATCGGCCCGTTCTGGGAGGGCAGCCAGGTCTGGTTCATCCTCGGCGGCGGCGCGATCTTCGCGGCCTGGCCGGCGCTCTATGCCGCGTCGTTCTCGGGCTTCTATCTGGCGATGTTCGCGGTGCTGGCGTCGCTGATCTTCCGCCCGCTCGCCATCGTCTATCGCAGCAAGCTGACCAACCCGCTCTGGCGCAACTGGTGGGACGGAACTTTGTTCGTTACGGGGCTGGTGCCGGCGCTGATCTTCGGCGTCGCCTTCGGCAACCTGTTCCTCGGCGTGCCCTTCGGCTTCGACGCGGATTTGCGTTTCCATTCGGATATTACACTGTTGTCGCTGCTCAGGCCCTTCCCGCTGCTCGTCGGCCTCGTCAGCCTTTCGATGCTGCTCCTGCACGGTTCCACCTGGCTCGCGCTGAAGGCGGAAGGGCCGGTCGGCGCGGCGGCGCGGTCGCTCGCGCCGCTGCTGGCCGCGACCTTCGTCGCGCTGTTCGTCATCTCCGGCTTCTGGCTCCTGAGCTTGGACGGCTATGTGATCACCGCGCCCATGGCGCATGACGGCGCCTCCAACCCGACCCTGAAGCATGTGATGCAGACCTCGGCCGGCTGGTTCGCGAATTACTTCGCCCATCCGCTGCTCTGGCTCGCACCCGTGCTCGCCGTCGGCGGCGCGGGGCTGGCCGCGCTTCTCGGACGCCGCCCGCTGCTCGCCTTCCTGTCGTCGGGCCTCGCCGTCGCGGCGACCATCGCCACCGCCGGCTTCGCGCTTTTCCCCTTCCTGCTGCCGTCGTCGAGCGAGCCGAATGCCAGCCTCACCGTGTGGGATGCCTCGTCGAGCAAGCTGACGCTCGAGATCATGCTCGGCTGCGTCGTGCTCTTCCTGCCGCTGGTGCTGGCCTACACCGCCTGGGTCTACCGCGTGATGCGCGGTCCGGTTCACACCAAGGACATCGCCGGCGATCATGGCGGCTACTATTAGGAGACGGTCATGTGGTACTTCGCCTGGATCCTGGGCCTGGGCTTCGCGGTCGCCTTCGCCGTGCTGAACGCGATGTGGATCGAGTTCGACGAAGAGAATCGACCCTCCCCGTGAGCGCGGGTGGCTCGCCTATATGATCCTGAACTGCCGCGTCTCGTCGTCCTGCCGCGCCCGCACGCCGTTGCGGGTCGTATAAGCGCCATCAGGCGCATATTGCAGGATATACGCCTTGCGCACCGAACCCTTGACCAAATTCGGCCCCGTGCGATGCGGCGCCAGGGAGGAGAACGCGATGACATCGCCAACCTTGCCCGGCACGCACACCGCGTCCGGCACGGTCTCCAGGCATTTGAATCCCAGCGGAGTCAGCCAATGCTCCAGCGTGCCCTTCTTGTGCCAACCCGGCGCGATCCAGGGGCAGCCGTTTTCCGCATCCACGTCGACCAGCGGAATCCACAGCGTCAGGTATTGCTGCGGCTCGATGAAGGTGTAGCCGTTGTCCTGGTGCCAGGGGAATTCCTGCGCCTTGCCGGTCTTCTTGTAGACCGACTGGTCCCAATAGAGCCGCACCGCGCCGCCGATCAGGTCGTGGCAGATGGCCTGGATCTTGGGATGCGCCGCGAAGCGCTTCAGCACCTCGGATTTTGTCACCATGTGGATCGTGAAGGTGATGACGTCGGCCTCGGAGATCGAAATACGCCCGCCCATGCCGCGGAGATGCTCTTCCGCCAACGCCTCCAACGGATCGATCGCGGCGGTGACGGCCGCGATGTCCTGCGGCGCGAACACGCCTTCGAGCTTGACGAAACCCTGTTGGTCAAACTGCGCGTACTGCTCCGGCGTCAGCGCCCGCAGATCCTCCGGCGCCGGCATCGACCAGGTGAAGTCCCTGTTGAGCGGATGCGGCTTGATCTCGCGGACGGCCATCCTCAACCCCGCATATAGGTCACGCCGCCGTCGACGATGATCGTGGAGCCGACGACATAGTCGCCGGCGCGGCTGGCGAGGAAGATCGCGGCCCCCGCCATGTCCTCGGTCGTGCCGATGCGGCGGGCCGGGATCACCTGAGACACGGTGTCGCCATGATCCCGCGCCTCGCGGTTCATGTCGGAGGCAAAGGCCCCCGGCGCGATCGCGCTCACCGCGATATTGTCGCGGATCAGCCGCATCGCCATCCGCTTGGTCAGATGGATGAGGCCCGCCTTCGACGCCGCGTAGGAATAGGTCTCCTGCATGTTCACCGAAATCCCGTCGACGGAGGCGATGTTGATCACCTTGGCCAGCCGCTCCTTGGCGCCGGCGGCGCGCAGCGCGTGGTGCAGCGCCTGGGCCAGGAAGAACGGCGTCTTGACGTTCAGGTCCATGACCTTGTCCCAGCCGCTCTCGGGGAATTCGTCGAACTCCGCGCCCCAGGCCGCGCCGGCATTGTTCACCAGGATGTCGAGCTTGCTCTCGTGCTTGAGATAGGCGTCCGCCATCGCTTTGGCGCCGTCTGCGCCCGATGCGTTGGAGGTGATCGCGATGCAGGGTCCAATGCTGGACAGCTCCTTCGCCGTCTCCTCGAGCTGCCCGCCCTTGCGGGCCGAGATGTAGACCTTGGCCCCCTGGTGCAGGAAGCCCTCGGCGATCATCCTGCCGATGCCCCGGGAGCCGCCGGTGATCAGCGCCGTCTTGCCGGCGAGCGAGAATAGGTCCTTCATCGTGGGTCTCCGAAATAGCGTTGGCGGCGATGTTTTACGCTGGCGCTGTTGCTGTCAAACCGCCCCGTCGCTATGAGGAAGGCCGGAAACAGGGGCTTTCGCCATGGTCCATCCCGAGCTGCTGCGGCTGCGCGACAGCATCGACAATATCGACGCCGCGCTGATCCACATGCTGGCCGAGCGCTTCCGCTGCACCCAGGCGGTCGGCGAGTACAAGGCGGCGCACGGCCTGCCGCCCGCCGATCCGGCGCGCGAGGCGCAGCAGATCGCCCGCCTGCGTCAACTTGCGGATACCGCCAAGCTCGATCCCGATTTCGCCGAGAAGTTCCTCAATTTCATCGTCACCGAAGTGATCCGCCACCACGAAGCGATCCGGAAGCAGCGTTCCTGACCCGCCCTTGAAGGGCGGCGCGCGGTCGCTATCATACACTGACAAAAAATCGCCCACCCCCGGGAGCCGTCCATGGACCTTTCCTTTTCGCCCGAAGAAGAAGCCTTCCGCCAGGAGGTCCGCGCCTTCATCGCCGAGGCCAAGCCCAAGCTGCCGAACACGGTCGGGGCGCCCGAAGCGGCGACCCGTTCCAAGGAGGATTACCTCGCTTGGCACAAGCTCCTCTACAAGAAGGGCTGGGTGGCGCCGCTCTGGCCCAAGCAGTACGGCGGAACGGGCTGGAACGTGACGCAGCGTTACATTTTCAACGAGGAAGTCGCCAACGCAGAGATGCCGACCACGCTGCCTTTCGGCCTCAACATGGTGGCGCCGGTGATTTTCACCTTCGGCAATGACGAGCAGAAGCAGAAATACCTGCCGCGCATACTCTCCGGCGAGGATTGGTGGTGCCAGGGCTATTCCGAGCCGGGCTCGGGCTCCGACCTCGCCAGCCTGCGCACCAAGGCGGTGCGTGAGGGCGATTTCTATATCGTCAACGGCCAGAAGACCTGGACCACGCTGGCGCAATACGCCGATATGATCTTCTGCCTGGTGCGCACCGATCCGAACGTGAAGCAGCAGGAAGGCATCACCTTCCTCCTCATCGACATGAAATCGCCCGGCATCACCGTCAAGCCGATCATCGTGCTGGACGGCGCCCATGAGGTGAACGAAGTCTTCTTCGACAACGTCAAGGTGCCCGTCGCCAACCGCGTCGGCGAAGAGAACAAGGGCTGGACCTACGCCAAGTTCCTGCTCGTCAACGAGCGCACCGGCATCGCCGGCACCGCGCGGTCCAAGAAGGCGACGCAGCGGCTGAAGGAGATCGCCCGCGCCGAGACGCTGGACGGCGTGCCGCTGATCGAGGACGAGGATTTCGCACGCAAGATCGCCGATCTGGAGATCGACCTCGCGGCCCTGGAATATACCGAGCTGCGCACCCTGGCGCAGGAATCGAAGGGCCACTCGGCGGGTCCCGAAAGCTCGATCCTCAAGATCCGCGGCACCGAGATCCAGCAGCGCATCACCGAACTGACGGTGGAGGCGATCGGCTACTACGCCTATCCCAACGAGCGCGGTCTCGGCTCGAACGAGTTCATCGGCCCGGATTACGCGCTGGGCGAGGCCGGCCATTATTTCAACATGCGCAAGGCCTCGATCTACGGCGGCTCGAACGAGATCCAGCGCAACATCATCGCCAAGGCCGTTCTCGGCCTCTGAGGAACACGACCATGGATTTTGCCTTCACGGAGGAGCAGACGCTCCTGCGCAATTCGGTCTCGAAATACCTGGCCGACAATTACAAGTTCGAGCAGTGGCGCAAATTCACGCGCGGCGAGGCCGGGCGCGATCCGGGCCACTGGAAGCAGTTCGCCGAGCTCGGCCTGTTCGCCGCGGCGCTGCCGGAGGAATATGGCGGGCTGGGCGGCGGCGCGGTCGAGAACCTCGTGATCCTGGAGGAATTCGGCAAGGCGCTGGTGGTCGAGCCCTATGTGCCGACCGTCGTGATCGGCGGCGGCCTCGTGCGCGACGGCGGCAGCGAGGCGCAGAAATCCGAATGGCTGAACAAGATCGCGGCCGGCGAATCCATCCTCGCCTTCGCCTTCGCCGAACCCAAGGGCCGCTACAATCTCGCCGATCTCACGACCACGGCGAAGAAGCAGGGCTCGGGCTATGTGCTGAACGGCCAGAAGGCCGTGGTCCTCGGCGCGCTCTGGGCCGATACGCTGATCGTCACCGCGCGCACCGCCGGCGGCCAGCGCGAACGCAGCGGCGTCAGCGTGTTTCTCGTCGACAAGAAGGCCAAGGGCATCACCACGCGGGACTATCCGACGGTCGATTCTTACCGCGCCTCCGAAGTCACCTTCGAGAATGTCGAGGTGCCGGCCTCCGCCTTGATCGGCCCGGCGGACGGCGCGCTGCCGCTGGTCGAGAAGGTGGTCGACGAGGCGATCGCGGCGATCTGCGCCGAGGCGACCGGCGCCATGAAGGTCCTGGTCGATACCACGGTCGAATATTCAAAGACCCGCAAGCAGTTCGGTGTGCCGATCGGCAAGTTCCAGGTGCTGCAGCACCGCATGGTCGACATGTTCGTGCAGTACGAGCAGTCGGTCTCGATCACGCTGATGGTGACGCTCAAGCTCGGCGAGAGCGATGCGGAGCGCGCCAAGGCGGCATCGGCCGCGAAGGTGACGATCGGCAAGGCCGGCCGCTATGTCGGCCAGCAGGCGGTGCAGGTCCATGGCGGCATCGGCATGACCGACGAGCTCAATGTCGGCCACTATTTCAAGCGGCTGACCCTGATCGACACGCTGTTCGGCAACACGGACCACCACCTCAAGCGCTTCGCCGCGCTGGGTTAGCCCGCGGCCTTCAGCCGGGCCCGTGCCCGTGCCCGCTCGCGCGGCAGGACGACGGTGATGCGCGTGCCTTCGTTCGGCGCGCTCTGCAGCGTGACGCGGCCGCCATGCGCCTCGGCCAGCCCCTTGACGATGGGAAGGCCGAGCCCCGTGCCCTTGTCGGCCAGGATCGCATCGTGACGGCCTTGTCCGAAGCTCTCGAACACCTTGGCGTGCTCGTCCGGCGGGATGCCGATGCCGCTGTCGTCGATGCCGAAGGCCAGCGAGCCGTCCAGGAGCACGTTCGCGAATGCCGTCACGCGGCCGCCGGGCTGGGTGAACTTGATCGCATTGGACGCGAGATTGACGAGGATCTGCCGAACCGCCCGCTCGTCGGCCAGGACATTGGGAAAGGCGCGCTCGACATGCACCGCCAGGGTCAGGCCGCCGGCCACCGCGCGCGGTCCCATCATGTGCGCGACGTCGTCCATCGACACGCGCAGGTCCAGTTCGGCTTCGCGCAGGCTGAGCCGCCCGGACTCGATCTTCGCCAGATCGAGGATGTCGTTGATCAGCGACAGCAGGTGCTCGCCTGAGCTGTGAATGTAGCCGCCATACTCGGAATATTGCTCCATCGCGGCGGGGCCCATCGCCTTGGTGGCGATGATCTCCGAGAAGCCGAGTATGGCGTTCAGCGGCGTGCGCAGCTCGTGGCTCATATTGGCCAGGAAGGCGGACTTGGCCTGGCTGGCCTGCTCGGCCCGGTTGCGCGCCGCGTCGGATTCGTCCTTGGCCGCCTTCAGGTTGCCGATCAGGCCGGAGCGCTCGTGCTCCAGGAGCAGCATGCGCTCGCGCGTGGTGTAGTTCAGCATCAGATGCGTGCGCATCAATATCCAATAGCCGATCGCCATCCCCGCGATGAGGAGGCCGCCCGAATGGCTCGCGACCAGCGGTATGGCGATGAGGCTGATCAGATAGCTCGGCATCGCCGCCACCGCCGAGGCCAGATGATAGGCGCCGATCGAGGTCCAGGCCGACAGCGAGCAGGCCAGCGCGGTGAACATCACCGCTTCGCTCACGATATTGTCCGGCACCAGAAGATCGAAGCACATCGCGCACCAGACGGCGCTCAGCACCACGGTGAGGCGGGCGAAGGCACGGGCCCGGCGCCGGATGTCCTCGGGCGAATGGTCGGATATCGCGAGCAGCCTTTGGTAATATGCCGTGCCGGCCGCATAGCAGATGGTCAGCGCGCAGGGCCACAGCAGCAGATGCCAGAGCGGAAGCAGATGATATTCCGCGAGCGAAAGCAGCGTCGCCGCGAGCGGGGCCACCAGCATGTTGGCCCAGGTGCCCTTGTGCGCCATGGCGAGCTGCTCGTCGACCAGCCGGAACTCCAACGGCGTCGCGGGAAACAGCGAACGCCGCAGGTCGGCACGGAAGTCCGCGACGGTCCTGACGATCTGTCCGGCCAAGGCGGCGATCGATGCCAACGTCCACTCCGCGATGCGTACCCCCCGCCAGGATGCGCCGCCACCCGTTAATGGAGCTTTTCGCCTCGCGGCCCGAAGAGTGGTAAATCCGCGTTTACGCTATTGGGAGAACAACGCCATGTCCGCCTTGCTGGTCGAGAAGAACGGCTTCGTCGTCACGCTCACGATCAACCGCCCGGAGAGCCGCAATCCGCTGGGCGAGGAGGGCGACGGCCCGCTCTTTGCCGCGGCTTGCGACGCGATCAATGCCGACCGCGAGGTGCGCTGCGCGATCCTGACGGGCGCCGGTTCCGCCTTCTCCGCCGGCGGCAACGTCAAGGCGATGCGCGAACGCTCCGGCAGCTTCGCCGGCGCCGGCGTCCACATCCGCGAGCGCTACCGCACCGGCATCCATCGCATCGTCAAGAGCCTGTGGAATCTCGAAGTGCCCCTGATCGCCGCCGTGAACGGCCCCGCCATCGGGCTGGGCAACGACGTCGCCTGTCTCGCCGACATGCGGCTTGCCGCCGACACCGCGGTCTTCGGCGCGACCTTCCTGCGCATCGGTCTGGTGCCGGGCGACGGCGGCTCCTGGATCCTGCCGCGCACCATCGGCCATGCCCGTGCCGCCGAGCTGTTCTTCACCGGCGACACGATCGACGCGCCGACCGCGCTCGCCTGGGGCCTCGTCAGCCGCGTCGTGCCGGCCGCCACGCTGATGGACGAGGCGCGCGCCCTGGCGGCCAAGATCGTGCGCCAGCCGCCGGACGTGCTGCGCATGACCAAGCGCATGATGCGCGAGGGCCAGAATGTCAGCTTCGACATCATCATGGAGATGTCCGCCGCCTATCAATCCCTGGCGCACCTGACCGAGGATCACCAGGAAGCCGTCGCGGCCTTCTTTGAGAAGCGCCCGGGCGTCTATAAGGGAAGGTGAAGTTCTAGACCGCGACGGCCATCGCAGCGACGACGCGGCCGGCGGGCAGGTACACCATCACCGTTGTGCCTTCGCCGACCGTGCTTAAGAGCTCGATGCGGCCGTCATGCGCCTCGACCAGGCCCTTGACGATGGGCAGGCCGAGGCCCGTGCCCTTGTCGGCGGTGACCACGTCGTGGCGGCCCTGGCCGAAATTCTGGAACACGCGCTCCTGGTCCTCGGGCGCGATGCCGATGCCGGTGTCGCTGATGCCCAGCACGATGCCGCCGTCCTCGCCGGTCCGCGCGAACACGGTGACGCGCCCGCCTTGCGGAGTGAACTTGATCGCGTTGGAGAGAAGATTGAGCAATATCTGCTTGACCGCGCGCTCGTCGCAGCGCGCGCGGGGAAGGCCGCGCTCGATCCTCGTCTCAAGGCTGTTGCCGTTGGCGTCGGCGCGGGGCCGCACCATTGCGGTCGCCTCGATCACCAGCGCCTCCAGATCGAATTCGGCCCTCGCGCAGCGTCCAGCTTCCCGCCTCGATCTTGGCGAGGTCCAGGATGTCGTTGATCAGCGTCAGCAGATGGAAGCCGGAATCGTGGATCAGCCCGGCATATTCGTAGTGCTTCTCCGCCTTGTCCGCGAAAATCCGCGACGTGATCATCTCGGAGAAGCCCAGGATGGCGTTCAGCGGCGTGCGCAGCTCATGGCTCATATTGGCGAGGAATTGTGACTTGGCGCGGCTCGCCGCCTCCGCGGTCTCCCGGGCGCGATCCGATTCCGCCTTGGAGCGCGCCAGCGCGTCGATCAGGTCGTTCGTCTCGTAGCGCAGCAGCAGCATGTCGCGCGCCGTCAGGAATATCTGCCGCGACATGTAGACCATATAGGCGATGTAGAGCACTGCCAGCAGCGCGAGCCCGTCATAGATCGCGCCGCCGTTCTGCAGCGGCGCCAGCACCAGCGAAAGGCCGTAGCAGCCATAGGATACGATCGTCAGGGCCCGGCTCGCGCCGACCAGCGCGCCGTTTCCCGCGACGGTGCAGGCCAGCAGCATGACGACGATCAGGCAGGCGAGATCGTTATGCGGTACCCAAAGGAAGAAGCCGAGCGACGCCCATCCGGCGGCGAACAGGAAATAGGCGGCCACGGCGATCGGCAGGGGCCGGCCGCCTTCCGGCATGCGCGCGCCATAGCTACGCGACACCAGCGCGAGCGGAATGCCGCCGACCACGACAATGGCGAACCACAGGGCGAGGCGTCCGGCCGGCAGCCATTGGTGGAACAGGATGCAGATCACGGCGGCGAGCGCCGGCATCATCCACGCATTGGGCTGAAGGTTACGTAGCGCCATGCCGAGCTGATCCAGCACGAGCTTTTGCTCGCGCGCGCCGGTACTTGTGCTCGGCGGATTGGCGGACATCCCCTTCCCCGGAAGGTGTGACGCCGCGACGATGGGGCAGGGCGGGTTAAATTGGACTAAAGGCGCTTTGCGCTTCGCTAATGGTCGGTTTACCGTCCGTCCGGCTCGACCATTGGAGGACTGCATGGCTATCGGCGTGATCGCGACGATCAAGATCAAGGAAGGCACCAACGAGGCGTTCGAGACCGCGGCGAAGGGATTGATGGCGGCGGTGCGCGCCAACGAACCGGGCAACGAGATCTACCGGTTCTGCAAGGCCGATGCGACGACTTATGTCGTGATGGAGATCTATGCCGACCAGGCCGCGCTCGACGCGCACCGCAACTCCGATCACTTCAAGTCGATCGGCGCGACGTTGGGGCCGTGCATGGCCGGCCGGCCCGACATTCAGGTTCTGGAGACCGTCTAGCACCTCGCAAACGGCGCGGGCTGAGGGGGGCCTTCAGAACGCAATGGCCTTGGCATGGCGGACGTGCGGAATCTTGCGGATCGCGGCAAGCACCTTCTCGTCCACCGCACCATCGACTTCGACCAGGCAGATCGACTCGCCGCCCGGCTCGCCGCGCCCCAGGTTGAAGTTCGCGATATTCACCTTGGCATCGCCCAGAAGCGTGCCGAGCCTGCCGATGAAGCCCGGTTTGTCCTCGTTCACGACGTAGAGCATGTTCGGCGCGAACTCGCCGTCGAGATTGATGTCCTTGATCTGGATGAAGCGCGGCCGCCCGTCGGAGAATACCGTCCCGGCGACGCGGCGCTTCGTGCCGCCCAGATCCACCGCCACGCGGATATAGCCTTCGTAAATGCCCTGGCGCGGCCGGCGTGATTCGGTGATGACGATGCCGCGTTCCTTCGCGACGATGGGCGCATTGACCATGTTCACGCCCGACAGCGTCGGCTTGAGCAGCCCCGCGAGCACGGCCTGGGTCAGCGCGCGCTGGTTCAATTCTGCCGCGACGCCTTCGTAGAGGATCTCCACGCCCAGGATGCTGGTCTCCGTCACCTGGCCGCAGAACGAGCCGAGCTTTTCGGCGAGCGAAATCCACGGGCGTACCTTCTGCGCCTCCGCCGCGGTGATCGCCGGCATGTTGAGCGCGTTGGTGATCGCGCCGGCCAGAAGATAGTCCGAGATCTGTTCGGCGACCTGCAGCGCGACATTTTCCTGCGCCTCGCTGGTCGAGGCGCCCAGATGCGGCGTCGCGATCACCTTCTCGTTGCCGAACAGGATGTTGCTCTTGGCCGGTTCCTCGTCGAACACGTCGAGCGCCGCGCCGGCGACGTGGCCGGAATCGAGCGCCGCCTTCAGCGCCGCCTCGTCGATCAGGCCGCCGCGCGCGCAATTGATGATCCGCACGCCCTTCTTCGTCTTGTTGATCGCGTCCGCCGACAGGATGTTCCTGGTCTCCGCGGTCAGCGGCACATGCAGCGTGATGAAATCCGCCCGCGCCAGAAGGTCCGCGAGTTCGACCTTTTCGACGTTCAGATCCTGCGCCCGCTCCGGCGAGAGATAGGGGTCATAGGCGATGACGCGCATCTTGAGGCCGCGCGCCCGGTCGGCGACGATCGAGCCAATATTGCCGGCGCCGATCAGGCCGAGCACCTTGCCGGTGATCTCCACGCCCATGAACCGGTTCTTCTCCCACTTGCCCGCCTGGGTGGAGGCATTCGCAGCCGGGAGCTCCCGCGCAAGCGCGAGCATCAAAGAAATCGCGTGCTCGGCGGTGGTGATGGAGTTGCCGAACGGCGTGTTCATCACGATGACGCCGGCGGCGGTCGCGGCGGGAATGTCGACATTGTCGACGCCGATGCCGGCGCGGCCCACGACCTTCAGGTTCCTGGCCGCCTTGATGATCTCGGCGGTGATCTTCGTCGCCGAGCGGATGGCGATGCCGTCATATTGGTCGACGATCTTGAGCAACTCGTCTTTCGAAAGGCCGGTCTTCACGTCGGCTTCGACGCCGCGCTCCTTGAAGATGGCGACGGCGGCCGGCGACAGCTTGTCGGCGATAAGGACTTTGGGCATCGGACTAGACTTTCTTCACTTGGCCCCAGGCCCAGTCGAGCCAGGGCGTCAAGGCTTCGAGATCGGATTTGTCGACGGTCGCGCCGCACCAGATGCGCAGGCCCGGCGGCGCGGAGCGGTAGCCGCCGATGTCATAGGCGACGCCTTCTTTTTCCAGCAGCGACGCGATCTTCTTGGCGACCTCGGCCTGGGCGTCGTCGCCGAGCCCCTTGAACCAGGGATCGACGATCTTCAGGCACACGCTGGTGTTGGAGCGCGCGCCTTGTTCGCGGGCAAGGAAGTCCGCCCAGCCGGCCTCGCGGATCCAGCGGTCCAGTACGCCGAGATTGGCCTGCGAGCGGCCGATCAGCGCCTTCAATCCGCCGATGCCTTCCGCCCAACTCAGCGCGTCGAGATAATCCTCCAGCGCCAGCATGGACGGCGTGTTGATCGTCTCGCCCTCGAAGATGCCGTCGACGATCTTGCCGCCCTTGGTCATGCGGAAGATCTTCGGCATCGGCCAGGGCGGCGTGTAGCTTTCCAGCCGCGCCACCGCGCGCGGGCTGAGCACCAGCATGCCGTGCGCCGCCTCGCCGCCCAGCACCTTCTGCCAGGAGAAGGTCGCGACATCGAGCTTGTCCCAGGGCAGGTCCATCGCGAAGGCGGCGCTGGTCGCGTCGCAGATCGTCAGGCCCTCGCGGTCCTTGGAGATCCAATCGGCGTCCGGCACGCGCACGCCGCTGGTCGTGCCGTTCCACAGGAAGACGACGTCATGCGTAGGGTCGGCTTGGGTGAGATCGGGCAGTTCGCCATAGCCCGCCTTGAGGATGCGCGCGTCTTTCAGCTTGAGCTGCTTGACGGTGTCGGTGACCCAGTCCTCGCCGAAGCTTTCCCAGGCGAAGCAGTCCACGGGCCGCGGCCCCAGCAGCGACCACAGCGCCATCTCCACCGCGCCGGTGTCCGATGCCGGCACGATGCCGACGCGATAGTCCGCCGGAATGCCCAGCAGCACCTTGGTGCGGTCGATGGCGTCTTTGAGCTTGGCTTTGCCCGGCTTGGAGCGATGCGATCGCCCCAGCAACGCGCCGTTCAGCGCTTCAGGCGTCCAACCTGGCCGCTTGGCGCAGGGTCCGGACGAAAAAAAAGGCCGTGCGGGTCGCACGGCCGGCATATTCCCGGTCAT